>JAOZVS010000025.1 GCA_025869435.1 Zavarzinia sp. | reverse complement strand
GTGCAGGGTCATGCCCGGCGCGCGCATGTTGAAGATCGTGGTGATGAAGTTGATCGCGCCGAGGATCGACGACGCACCCGAGAGGTGCAGCGACAGGATCGCGAGATCGACCGCGGGGCCGTCATGGGTGACGACGCCGGGGACGTTCGACGACAGTGGCGTGTAGATCGTCCAGCCCGTGCCGACGCCCGCGTCGGAGCCGATGCCCGGCACGAAGACCGAGATCAGCAGCAGGATGAAGGACGGCACCAGCAGCCAGAACGAGATATTGTTCATGCGCGGGAAGGCCATGTCCGGCGCGCCGATCATCAGCGGCACGAACCAGTTGCCGAAGCCGCCGATCATCGCCGGCATGATCACGAAGAACACCATGATCAGGCCGTGGCCCGTCACCAGCACGTTGAAGAGGTGATGGTTCTGGATCCACTGGGTGCCCGGCTCCTGCAGCTCGAGGCGCATCAGCATCGACATGGCGCCGCCGATCAGACCCGCGATCACCGCGAAGATCAGATAGAGGGAGCCGATGTCCTTGTGGTTGGTCGAAAACAGCCAGCGACGAAGCCCGGTCGGGTGACCGTGATCGTCGTGGCCATGGGCCTCGTGGCCGTGAGCGGCAGCATTGCTCGCCATCTGTTGCGTCCCTTTCGAGCGATCAGTTCGCGGTGGCCGCGGCCGAGGCCGAGGCGACATTGGTGGTGGTCGACGGAATGCCGGCCTGGGCCTTCTGCTGGGCGATCCAGGCGGCGTATTCCTCCTTGGAGACGACCTTCACCTCGACCGGCATGAAGCCGTGGTCCGAGCCGCAGATCTGCTGGCACATGCCGTAGTAGGTGCCGGTCTTCTCGGCCTTGAACCAGCTTTCGTTGGCGTGGCCGGGGTTGGCGTATTTCTGCACGCCGAAGGCCGGAACGGCCCAGGAGTGGATCACGTTGTCCGAGGTGACGATGACGCGGACCACGGTATCGACCGGCACGACCATCGGGTTGTCGGTCGAGAGCAGGCGGATCTTGCCATCGGTCGCTTCCGCCGCGGTGCGGGCGGCGATGCGGGACTCGATCGTCACGTCGCCGGCGTCCGGGTAGGAATAGGCCCAGTACCACTGATAGCCCTGAACCTTCACGGTCATTTCCGCGTCGGCGGCCTTGTCCGAGAAATAGAGCAGGCGGAACGACGGGATGGCGATCACGACCAGGATCATGATCGGCGCGACGGTCCACAACACCTCGATCAGCGTGTTGTGCGAAGTCCGCGACGGGTTCGGGTTCGCCGAAGCCCGGAAACGGTACATCACGTAAACCAGCAGCCCCGCGACGAACACCGTGATGGTGATGATGATCACCAGCAGCAGGTCATGGAAGCTGTTGATTTTCTCGGCGACCGGCGTCACCGCCGGTTGCAGGTTGAGTTCCCAGCGTTCGGGCTGGGCCGCGAGAGCGAGGCCCGGCAGGGCCGCCCCGGTGATCAGGGAAATCAGGCCAGTGGTGGCCCTGTCGAGCTTGTGACCCATGGGTCGATCCAACTCCCGCTTTGCTGTCCGGTCCGGGCGCGACATTTCGCCCGGCCCACCCCTCGTGAAATTCCGTGCCGTCCGGCGAAGCCCCGGCCAGACCGAATGGGTACATTCGATCGTGTCGGTCCGCCAGCCTCAAGTGCATGGCAAACCTATCACCGGCGTGGGGCCCGCGAACAGATGTTGCGTCTGGCGCATTATACTGTCCGGGGCGGCAGCACCATTCGCCGCCCCGGTCTTGCGACGTTATGACGCAAAACACAATTGATCAGCGTCATTTTTTGATGCCCTGCCGAAATCTGCCCCGGGCGGGTGACGAAAGCGGCTGGATCCCCCATATTAGAGGCCTTGCCAAGGAGCCTTTGCGATGTCCGAGTCCGACCGTCTGGTGCCCGATGCCCTGTTTTTCGAGCGCGCGGGCCTCGACCCCGCCCGTGTCGATCGCCTGGTCGACGGGGCGCTAGAAGGGGCCGACGACGGCGAATTGTTCCTCGAATATTCGCAGTCCGAATCATATGCCTTCGACGACGGCCGGCTGAAGGCGGCGAGTTTCGACAGTTCGCAGGGCTTTGGCCTCCGTGCCGTCGCTGGCGAGGCGACCGGATTCGCCCATGCCGCCGAACTCTCGGAAGACGCCATCGCCCGCGCCGCGCGCACCGTGCAGGCGGTCGCCCGGGGCAATGGCGGCGTGATGGCGCCGCCGCCGCCCGGCACCAATGCCCGGCTCTATGTCGAGGACAATCCGCTGTCCGACGTGCCCTTCGAGGCGAAGACCAACCTCCTCGCCGAGATCGACGCCTATGCGCGGGCGAAGGACCCGCGGGTGCGCCAGGTTTCCGCCTCGCTCTCGGGCTCGTGGCAGGTGGTCGAGATCGTGCGGGCCTCGGGCCTTCGCGTGCGCGATGTCCGGCCGCTGGTCCGCCTGAACGTCTCGGTCGTCGTCGAGGCCAATGGCAAGCAGGAATCCGGCAGTTACGGCGCCGGGGAGCGCGGCTTCTACACGAAATACATGGACCCCGCCCATTGGCGGGGCGCGGTCGACGAGGCGCTGCGCCAGGCCCTCGTCAATGTCGACGCGGTGGCGGCCCCGGCGGGCGAAATGCCCGTGGTGCTCGGCTCCGGCTGGCCGGGCATCCTCCTGCACGAGGCGATCGGCCACGGGCTGGAAGGCGATTTCAACCGCAAGAAGACGTCGGCCTTCTCGGGCCTCATGGGCAAGCAGGTCGCGGCCAGGGGCGTCACCGTCGTCGACGACGGCACCTTGCCCGGCCGGCGCGGCTCGCTCACCGTCGACGATGAAGGCACGCCGACCAGCCGCACCACGCTGATCGAGGACGGCATTCTCGTCGGCTATCTGCAGGACCGGCTGAACGCCCGGCTGATGGGCATGAAGCCGACCGGCAACGGCCGCCGCCAGTCCTATGCCCACGCCCCGATGCCGCGCATGACCAACACGATCATGCTGGGCGGCGATGCCACGAAAGACGACATCATTTCGTCGGTGAAGGACGGGCTCTATGCCGTCAATTTCGGTGGCGGCCAGGTCGACATCACCTCGGGCAAATTCGTCTTCACCTGCACCGAGGCCTATCTGATCCGGAACGGCAAGGTCGGCCCGGCGGTGAAGGGCGCGACCCTGATCGGCAATGGCCCGGACTGCCTGACCCAGGTGCGCGCCGTCGCCAACGACCTGGCGCTCGATCCCGGCATCGGCACCTGCGGCAAGTCGGGCCAGGGCGTGCCGGTCGGCGTCGGCCAGCCCACCCTGCTGATCGACGGTCTCACCATCGGCGGCACCGGCGCCTAATTGGCGGTGATCGCCCGGCGGATTGGGGCGAGGGGGGCGCTGTCGTCGAACAGGATCGCCCCGCCTTCCGCGCGGACGCCGAGGGCGGCGAACAGCGCGGGCAGGTCGGCGGGCGACGGAACGGCGGACATTTTCGCATAGAGCTCGGCGAGGGCGTCCGTCCCGGTGGCGCGGTCGCCGGTGGCGATGATCTCCTCCATCGACCAATAGGCGGTATTGCCGCCGCTGGCCCGGTTGATCGCCGTGAAGGCATCGCGCAAGGAATGGCGACCCTCGCTTTGCTGGCGGATGGCGATATCGGCCAGCAGGCAGAAGATCGCCCCGCCCCAATAGGTGCGGCCCCAGGTCGGCGTGAAATCGAGGCCCCGATCGTCCGCCTCGGGCTCGCCCTTGGGCATGCCGGACAGGGCGTCGCGCCAGACGGCTTCCGCCGGAATCTGGCCGGCCATGGCCCGCGCCACCGGCTCGACATAGACCGCGCTGCCTTCCAGCAACCACAGAAAGCGCTCGTCCATCTGGGGCAGGGCCAGATGGACCATCTCGTGGGTCAGCACCCAATCCCGGGCGAAGGCGTCGTCGCTCGCGTCGCGGCCGACGATGACCCGGATGGCCGAGCCGTGAAAGCCGAAGGTCGTGCCGGTCTTCACCCGGTCGCCGCCATCGGCGATGACCAGCAGGCCGACATCGTCGACGGGAAAGCGCCCGAAGTAGGTGGTGACGGCGGTCGCCGCCCGCCGCACCCAGGCCAGCACCCTGTCGCGGTCGAGGCCCCGGGCGCCATCGGCGAAGACGACGCGGATGCGACCGCCTCCGCATTCGACAACGGCATCGGCCGCCTCGTCGAGCGCGAGATAGACGCGGCGAGGGTCGTCGAAATCCGCCGCCGCGGCGGGTAGACCGGACATGAACAACCCGAGGATGGCGCCGGCAAGACGCAAGAGCATGGCGCGAACCCCACTTTCGATCGGCTGGGCAAATCATGTCCCTGCTGTAAGTTCGTCCGGGAATCGGACGAAGTTCCGCAAGCGGAGGAAAAAATGCTCAGCCTGTCCCCCGAAGCCCGGCGTCTTGCCGGAAACGGCGCGCTTGTCATCGCGGCCGGCCTGATCGCCGGTTTCTGCCTCGGTTTCGTCGCCATCGGCGGCTTCATCCTCGACCCGCTGCCCAGCGCGCGCTTCGATTTTCCGGGTAGCGAGAAGGGCTGGCGGGCGATGCATGTCGGCAGCCTGCTGAACGGCGTGATGGCGCTGGCCGTGGCCGGCATCATCGATCGGGCGATCGCCTCGGCAAAAGCCAGGGCCTGGATCGCCAATGGCCTCGTCTTCGCCGTCTGGGCGAACACGGTCTTCTATCTCTTCGCCAATTTCGCCGCCAACCGGGGCCTGTCGCCCTGGGACAATGCGGCGGGGCCGGGCAATCTGGCCGGGTTGATCGCCTTCACCCCGGCGGCCCTCGGGGCTTTCCTGACCCTTATCCTGATGCTGATGTTCGCGAAAAACGCCTTCAGCGGGCGCTGAAGGCGCTCCTCGGCGCGGCGCGGCGCTCAGTAGGCGTATTCGGCGAACAACTGCCGGATATCGCCGTGCCAGCGCCCGTTATAGGCCTCGAGCAGGTCGTCGGCCGGGCTCTTGCCGGTCTCGACCGTCTTTTTCAGAACCTCGATGAACATGGTCTCGTCGCTGCCCATGCCATTGTCCTCGGCGCGCTTGGCGAGGCCACGCTCGGCGATGGCGACGACCTTGCGGGCGATGTCGAGCACGGTGCCGCCCCGGAAGGGCGCCCGCAGGCCGAGGCGCGGCACGGCGGCGCGTAACGCCTCGCGCTCCTCCACCGTCCAGTCCTTCACGAGGTCGAGACAGGCGGCCAGCGCGTCGTCGCAATAGATCAGCCCGACCCAGAGCGCGGGAAGGGCGCAGAGCCGCTTCCACGGGCCGCCATCGGCGCCCCGCATCTCGATGTAGCGCTTCACCCTTGCTTCCGGGAACAGGGTGGTGAGATGGGCCGACCAATCGCCGAGATGGGGTTTTTCGCCGGGCAGGGCGGGCAGCCTGCCGTCGAGGAAGTCGCGGAACGACTGGCCCGAGGCATCGATGTATTTCCCGTCGCGATAGACGAAATACATCGGCACATCGAGCGCCCAGTCGACGTATTGCTCGAAACCGAAACCCCGCTCGAAGGCGAAGGGCAGCAGGCCGGTGCGGTCCGGATCGGTATCGGACCAGATATGGCCGCGATAGGACTGGAAGCCGTTGGGCTTGCCCTCGGTGAAGGGCGAATTGGCGAAGAGCGCGGTCGCGATCGGCTGCAGGGCGAGGGCGACGCGCAGCTTCGCCACCATGTCGGCTTCCGAGCCGAAATCGAGATTCACCTGCACCGTCGAGGTGCGCAGCATCATGTCGAGGCCGAGATTGCCCTTCTTCGGCATGTAGGACCGCATGATGTCATAGCGGCCCTTGGGCATCACCGGGATCTCGTCCCGCTTCCAGGTCGGCGCGAAGCCGAGGCCGATGAAGCCGAGGCCCAATTCCCGCGCGACTTCCTGCACCTGCTCGAGATGGGTGCCGACCTCGCCGCAGGTCTGGTGGATGGTCTGGAGCGGGGCGCCCGACAATTCGAACTGGCCGCCGGGCTCGAGGCTGATCGAGGCGCCGTTCATCTCGAGGGCGATGATATTCTCGCCCTCGAGGACGGGGGCCCAGCCGAAGCGGCGCAGGCCTTCCAGCATGGCGCGGATGCCATGGTCGCCGCCATAGGGGACGGGGCCGAGGTCGTTCAGGCGAAAGCCGAATTTCTCGTGCTCGGTGCCGATCAGCCATTCGGCCTTGGGCCTGGCGCCGCCGGCCATCCATTCGACAAGCTGGCGACGGCTTTCGATCGGCTCTCCGGCCGTCTGTACACCCGACATGCGCTATCTCCCGCCCAAGCTGGTCTGGTTGACTAGCCGAAAGCCGATCACCCTGTCCAGCATCGCGGGACGCAGGCCCGACATGCGTTTCCGGGCGTAACTTCCCGGCGCGGAAGGCTCAGGCCTGCCGGGCCGCCTCGATCAGGGTCAGGGCGGCGATGGCGGCGGTTTCGGCGCGCAGGATGCGGCGACCGAGGCCGACCGGGCGCACGAAGGCAAGGCGGCGGAGGAGGACGCGTTCGACGGGATCGAAGCCGCCTTCGGGGCCGATCAGCACGCCGGCCGGCGATTCGCCGATCCCTCTGGCGGCGTCGAGCAGGGGCGGCACGTCGCCCCCCTCGTCGCAGAAGAACAGGGGAATCGCCGGGTCCCAGTCGCCCAGCACCTGGTCGAGCTTGCGGATCTCGGCGATGTCGGGGAACGCGAGGCGACCGCATTGTTCCGCCGCCTCGATCGCGTTGGCGCGCATCCGCAGGCTATTGGCGCGGTCGATCACGGTGCGGCGGGTGATCGCGGGGACAAGGCGGGTGGCGCCCAGCTCCGTCGCCTTCTCGGCGACGAATTCGACCTTGGCGCCCCTGATGGGCGCGAAGACGAGGATGGTTTCCGCCTCGGCGGGTTGTGGCGCCAGCAGATCGAGCGGGGTGAGGGCGCCGCCCTTCTTGCCGATCCGGCCGAAGGCGGCGCGCCATTCGCCGTCGCGGCCATTGAAGACGCAGACCTGATCGCCGTCACCAAGACGCAGTACATGACCGAGATAATGCACCTGCCCCTCGTCCAGCGCGACCGGCGCGCCCGCCTGCAGCGGGGCATCGACGAACAGGCGGTAGCGGGGGCGGTCACTCATGCGGCATCACTCGTTTCTTGAGGCGTGGCGGCATTGGGGGTAGCACAGCAGGATGAACATGCCCACCGCCCCGATCATGAACCCCGAGCTGAAACCGGCCGATGCCGCGCCGAATTCCTGGGTCGACCGCAGCCCGCCGGGGCTTCGCCCTTACCTGCGCCTCGCCCGGGTGGACCGGCCGATCGGCATCTGGCTGTTGATGCTGCCGTGCTGGTGGTCGGCGGCGCTGGCGGCGCCGGCCGGCCATCTGCCCGACCTCGGGCTGCTGGTGCTGTTCTTCATCGGGGCGACGGTGATGCGGGGCGCGGGCTGCACCCTCAACGATATCGCCGACCGGGATATCGACGCGCAGGTCGCCCGCACGCGCGGCCGTCCGCTGCCCTCCGGCGCCATCGGGGTGAAGGCGGGTTTCGCCTTCCTCGGGCTGCAGGCGCTGGCCGGTCTCGCGGTTCTTCTGTCGCTGAACAGCTTCACCGTCTGGCTCGGCATCGCCTCGCTGCTGCCGGTCGCGGTCTATCCCTTCATGAAGCGGATCACCTATTGGCCGCAGGCCGTGCTCGGCATCGCCTTCAACTGGGGCGCGCTGGTCGGCTGGTCGGCGGTGCGGGGCGATCTGGGCTGGCCGGCCATCCTTCTTTATCTCGCCGGCATCCTGTGGACCCTCGGCTATGACACGATCTATGCCCATCAGGACAAGGAAGACGACGCCATCGTCGGCGTGAAGTCGACGGCGCTGCGTCTCGGGGCCAGGACGCGGCCCTTCATCTGGGCGGTCTATGGCGGCACGGTGGTCCTGATCGCCGGGGCGGGCGCGCTGGTCGGCCTTGGCTGGCCGTTCTGGCTCGGCCTCGCGGCTTGCGCCGGTCATCTGGCCTGGCAGGCGGCGGTGACCGATTTCGACGATGGCGCCGAATGCCTCGCCAAATTCAAGTCGAACGCGCGCATGGGCTTCGTCCTCTTCCTCGCGATCGCGGCCGGGCAATATCTGGCCTGAGGCCGGCGGCCCTTGAATCCACGGCGATGACCCCGATCTAGCCAGCGGGACCCTTGCCGTGGAGTGACTGCATGTTCGACGCCAAATCGCTGCTTGACCGGGTTCTCGGCTCCGACATCGGCAGCAAGACCAAGGGACATCTGGACCGCATGGACGGCACCACCGGCTTTGCCTCCGGCGCCGCCGCGGGCGGTTTGCTGGGCCTGTTGCTCGGCTCGAGGACCGGACGCCATCTCGCGGGGGATGTCGCCAAGGTGGGTGGTGCCGCCGCCCTCGGCTATTTCGCCTGGAAAGCCTATCGCAACTGGCAGGACGGCAAGGCGCCGGGGCCGGTCGTCGCCGATCCCGCCGGCCTGCCGCCGCCGGAATTCCACGCAGGCACGGCCGGGGCCGACGGCAAGCCCTTCGCCCTCGCCCTGCTGACCGCCATGGTCGGGGCCGCCAAGGCGGATGGCCATGTCGATCCGCGGGAACAGAACCGGCTGTTTTCCGAGGTCGAGCGCCTCGGCCTCGGCGCGGAGGAAAAGGCGGCGGTGTTCGATCTGCTGGCCCGGCCCATCGCCATCGACGAGATCGCGCGGGCGGCGGCGACGCCCGAACAGGCGGCGGAGCTTTACCTCGCCGCCCGTCTCGCCATCGAGCCGGACCAGGCGGCGGAACGCGCCTTTCTCGACGGGCTGGCGGCCCGGCTGCGGCTGGAGCCGGGCCTTGCCGCCCATCTCGACGCCCAGGTGACCGCCAGCGCCTGAGCCGGCCTTCAGCCGAAGAGATCGAAGGCGAGCCGGCCGGACTGGCGCCAGCCTTCGATCTCGACCCGGGCCGCCTCGCGGTCCCGCCCGCCGAAATCGATCAAGATATCGACCAGCGCCGCCTCGACCCCAAACCCGAGCTCACTGCGGCCGCAGACCCGGACGAAGGCGCCGTCCTCGAGCAGCCAGCGGGACAATTCCCGCCCTTCCGCGCGCATCCGGTCCTGAACGTGCAGCCGCTCGCCCTCGCGGGAGAAGGCGGTGGACAGGTGGCTGAGCGTGCCGGCCGCGAGGTCGGCCTCCAGCCGGGCGCGGTGCAGGAAATCGCCCGTCTGCTTGCGGCAACCGAAGACCAGCCAGACGGGACCCGCTTCCGCGCGGCCGCGCCGCTCGTCGAGGAAACCCATGAAGGGCGCGATGCCGCAACCGCCCGCGATCATGACGAGGGGGCGGGTGAGGTCGGCGGGCGCGCGGAAGGCTTCATGCCGGTGCAGCATCGCCTCGATCCGGCTGCCGGGCGCCAGATCCCGGCACAGCAGGCCGGAGGCGAGGCCGAAATGCTCCCGTCCGTCCGCGTCGAGGTAGCGGGCCAGGCCAACGGTCAGCTCGATCCGCCGGAGATCGGCGCTGCCGATCGAATAGCTGCGCGGCGCGGCGCCGTCCGGCGTGATCATCAGCAGGTCGCCCGGGCGATAATCCAGATCCGCGTCGGCGGTCAGGGTGATGTGCCAGCTCTCGGCGACATCCGGATCGTTTTCGGCGGTCAGCAGCGTCCGGCTTTCGAGCGTCAGGGATACCGGGCGGTCCGCCGACTGGACATCCCGAAGCTCGATTCCGGGGAACAGGCGGGTCAGCCAGTCGCGCCAGGGTGCGGCAGGATCGCCATCGGCGCAGGTCATGGGCGCGGCGGCGCGGGCACCGGCGGCGGTCAGGGCGTCGTCCAGCAGGTGGGCGCCGCCGCAGAACTTGGTATAGCGACGGTCGCCCAGGGCCAGAAGGTGATAGCGGACGCCGTCCAGCCGCTGGCTTCCCAGCGCGGTCAGAAAGCGTTTACCGCTGTCGGGCAATTCGCCTTCGCCTGTCGTCGAGGCGATGAGGAGGATGGTCTCGAAACCCGCCAGTTCGGCGGGGCTCACGGTGCCGAGGGCGGCGCAGGCGACCGCCTCGCCCCGGCGGCGGAGCGCGTCGGCGCTGGCCATGGCCAGGCTGGCGGCGGTGCCGGTGTGGCTGGCGTGGGCGATCAGGATGCGGGCGCCCTGATCGCTGCTGCGCGCCCGGTCGGCCCGGCGCCGACGCCACCACGACAGGATGCCGGTTACCGTCAGGCCGAAGAGTACGGCGGCGCCAACGGCGTTGAGGAGGCCCGACCAGGCGCCGGCCCAGGTCCCCTCGTGCAATTCGCGGACGAGGCCGGGGCCGCCGGTCATCGGCACGACCTCGGTCGCCGTCGCGACATAGGTCGCGGGGGCGCTGGTGGTGATCAGCACCCGGCCCTGCCGGAAGGCGCGGGCAAGGCTTAGGCCCGAGAGGTCGATACTGTCCGCCGCGCGGGTCAGGGCGGCGACCGGTGTCGTCCGCCCGCCTGTCGTGGGCGGCAGGCTGGGGCCGCCGATGCCGAGGGTCATCAGGACACCGGTCAAGGGCAGCATCAGGACGAGGGGCAGGGCGAACCAGCCCGCCACCCGGTGCCAGCCCATCAGGCTGTTGGCGAAACGCGGCCAGGCCAGGAGGGGGCCGATGACGACGATGGCGAGCATGGCCCAGGCGGCGATCTCGACCACGATGCCGGCGCCGATCAGCAGATTGCGGTGCAGGTCCTCGACCGTCTGGAAGACATCGAAGGGCGGGGGCGCCTCGCGCAGCAGCTGGCCATCGCCGAGGGCATAGGTCTGCCACATCCCGTCCCGGACCAGGGTGACGGCGGTGCCGCCATCGGCCGGCATGACCATGGTGGCCTTGCCCTCGGGATCGACGGCGTTGATGACGCGGACGAGGGCGGCGCCGTCGATCCTTGTGCTGTCGGTCGGCGTCAGGCTTTCGGTCACGGGGACGAAAGCGAGAATGCCGCCCGTCAGGGTGACGAGCAGCAGCACGGGCGCCAGCGCCAGTGCCAGCCAGCGGTGCAGCCAGACGAGACGCCGCTTGATGGTGGTGAAAGCCATGGAGAAGCCCTGCCCCTACGCAAAAGACAGGCGCAGCATCGCGCCGCCCGGCTGAGCCGAAGCTGAACCGGCCGTTCAGCCGCCGTTCAGCCGCCGGAGGAGATACTACCGCCATGCGAATCCTGATGGCACTTCTTCTCGCGTTTTGCCTGTCGCCGGGCGCGGCCCTGGCGGGCGATGATCACGAGCGCGCGCTCGAAGCCCTGCGCGAAGGGCGGATCCTGCCGGTCGAGGCGATCCTGGACGCGGCCAGAAAGGACTTCGGCGGCGATGTCCTCGATATCGAGCTGGAAGACGAGGACGAGGGGTTCATCTATGAAATCAAGCTGATCGCGGCCGATGGCCGGATCATGAAGCTGGACTATGATGCGGCGACCGGGCAATTGCTGCGTGTCCGTCAGCGTCATGGGGGAAATCACTGAGAATGCGCATTCTGGTGGTCGAGGATACGCCGGCCCTCGGCGAGCAGCTGGTGACGCGCCTCGCCGCCGAATCCTATGCCGTCGACCTGGCCCGCGACGGCGAGGAGGGGCGGTTTCTTGGCGAGACGGAACCCTATGACGCCGTCATCCTCGACCTCGGCCTGCCGCGCATCGATGGCTTGTCGGTGCTGCGCCATTGGCGGGGGCAGGGGATCGACACGCCGGTGCTGATCCTGACCGCGCGCGACGCCTGGCACGAGAAGGTGCAGGGCATCGACGCCGGGGCCGACGACTACCTGGCCAAGCCCTTCAACATGGAAGAACTGCTGGCGCGCCTGCGCGCCCTCATCCGCCGGGCCAAGGGCCATGCCAGCGCGGCGCTGACCTGCGGGCCGGTCACGCTCGACACCCGCAGCGGGCGGGTTTCGCTCGATGGCCAGCCGGTCGAACTCACCGCTTATGAATACAAGGTGCTGGATTATCTGATGCATCGCCAGGGCCAGGTGATCTCTCGCGCCGAGCTGACCGAACATGTCTATGCTCAGGATTTCGACCGCGACTCCAACACGATCGAGGTTTTCGTTGGCCGGCTGCGGCGCAAGCTCGGCAATGGCCTGATCGTCACCGTGCGCGGCCTTGGCTATCGGCTCGAGGCGCCGTGAGGGCGCCGCGCTCGCTTCGCTTTCGCCTGCTGGCCGGGGCGGCGCTGTGGATCGCGCTGGCGCTGGCGGCGGCGGGCGTCGGCCTTTCGGCACTGTTCCGCGATCATGTGATCGCCCGCTTCGACACGGAACTGGAACACCACCTCGACCAGCTCGCCGCCAATATCGACGTCGGGGCCGACGGCAAGCCCGTGTTGCCCCAGTCGCTCAGCGATCCCCGTTTCCAGCGCCCGCTGTCCGGCTTGTACTGGCAGGTGCAGGCGGGGGATGCCGTGCTGCGCTCCCGCTCGCTGTGGGATGTCGTCCTCGATCTGCCGCCCGATCCCGACCGCTCGCCCCACCGCCATGACGTGAAGGGGCCGGGGGGGCAGAGCCTCGTCGTGATCGAGCGCAGCGTGACCCTGGCCGATACAGGGGCGAACTTGCGCCTCGCCGTCGCCGCCGACAGGTCGGAACTGGCCACGGTCATGCGCGCCTTCAATGTAACGCTTGCCGGCTCCCTCGGCCTGCTGGCGGTGGCGCTGATCCTCGCCGCCGTCATTCAGGTGCAGGTCGGTCTGTTTCCCCTGGTCCGTTTGCGCCGGGGCCTTGCCGAGGTTCGCGCCGGCCGGACGGAGCGGCTGGGCGGCACCTTGCCATCGGAAGTGCAGCCGCTGGTCGACGACCTCAACGCGCTGCTGGGCCATGCCTCGGACGTGGTCGCGCGCTCGCGGCTCGAGGCCGGCAATCTCGCCCATGCCCTGAAGACCAATCTCGCCATTCTCGCCAATGAGGCGGCGGCGCTGGACGAGGTCGCGGCGCGCCCGATCAATCGCCAGATCGACCTGATCCGCCGCACCATCGACCATCACATGGCCCGCGCGCGGGCCGCCGCCACCAAGGGCGTTCCCGGCAGCAGCACGGCGATCGAAGGCGCCGTCGCCGCCATCGTCCGGGTCATGCGCCGGCTCTACGACGAGCGCGGCCTTGATATCGAGGATCGGATTCCGCCCGGCCTCGTCTTCGCCGGCGACCGCCAGGATTTCGACGAGATCCTGGGCAATCTCGTCGATAATGCCTGCAAATGGGCAAGCCGGCGGGTCCAGATCACCGCCGGCGCAGACGGCGGCATGATCTGGCTTGCCGTCGATGACGACGGCCCGGGCCTTGCCGATGCCGAGAGGGATGCGGTGCTCGCCCCCGGCGTTCGCCTCGACGAGAGCGTGCCGGGCAGCGGTCTTGGCCTTGCCATGGTGCGCGAATTCGCCGGCCTCTACGGCGGCCGGCTCGATCTCGATCGCTCGCCCCTCGGCGGCTTGCGGGCCCTTGTGGAACTGCCCACGATCCCCTGACTCAGTCATCCTCGTAGTAGCCGTTTTCCGCGCCCTGGTGGCAGGCGGCGCAATTGATCTTGCTGCGCACCTCCGGCCGGGCGAAACGGCCGGGCGAGAAATCATGCTCGTGGCGCCACCAGCGCTGTTCGGTGATGCGCGGCAGCGACGGATCGCCCCGCCCGGCGCCCGCGACCAGATAATGCTCGATCGAGGCGGCGGTGGCGGGCGGAAGGCTGGCATCCTCGCCGAAGTGATCGGACAGGTTGCCCATGATCGCCCGCCAGCTGCCGGCGGGCAGCAGGGCGGGCTGGAAGGCCATGTGACACTCCCCGCATTCCTTCAGGGTTTCGGCATGGCGCACCGGCGGCACCCATTCGTCTTCGTCGGCGAAGGCGGGCGCTAGGGCGAGCAGGGTCAGCGGCAGGGCGAGGCAGAGAAAGTGACGACGAAGAGCCATGATCATTGTCCGGCGAGATAGGTGATGAAATCGCCCTTTTCGAGCGGGCTGCAGTCGCGGCCCAGCACGGCGGGGCAGTCGCGGCCGAAGCGCTTCTCGACCTCGGCCTGTGACGTGAAGCGATCCGGGGTCACCGATACGGCCATGGGCGGGATGTCCCGCCCGGTGCGGTAGTGGTGGCCGGTGGCGCGGGGGTCGGGCGTGTGGCAGGTGGCGCAGGCCGGCGTCTCCGGCTTGCCGCCCGCGTGGGGGCCGAGGAAAAGGGCGCGTCCCCGCTCCGCCGAGAAGCCGGCGAAGCCGGGACCCACGGCGGCGGCGTAACCATCGAGGATGTCCTTGCGGGCGGCGTCATTGCCGGCGGCCAGGGCGGGCGCCGACAGGCTGATCAGGAACAGGATCAGGAGGGGGGAAGTCTTCTTCACGGCAGGACCTCTCGGGTACGGGGCGCGGGGGCGAGGCGCTTCAGGCCGGCGAGACCGAAGGCGAGGGCGATATGGACGAAGGCGAGCATCAGGGCGAATTCGCCCAGGGCTTCGTGCAGGTCCTCGACCGGCTGAACCCAGTCGGCGACGGCCCCGGTGAGGGCGGCGCCGGCCGTGCCGATCAGCATGGCGACGGCGATGAAGCCGAGCAGCGGGCTGCGCGCCCTGAAGGCGGCGCCATCGAGCCGCAGCAGTCGCGCCAGCCAGCCGCCGAGCGCGGATATCGAGGGACGGGGCAGGCGCAGGGGGCTGTTCTTCGGCGCCGCCAGCGCCATGACGAGGCGGGCGGCGAGGGCGGCCAGCACGGTGTACCCGGCGAAGACATGGATGCCATAGCTGTCCTCCCCGCCCGAGAGATAGGCGACGAGGAACGAGCCGCTCATCACGGCGTGAAAGCCGAGCAGCAGGCGCATTTCGATCGGTTTCGGCTTTCGCCGGGGGGCGTCAGTCGCGGTCATGATCGCGCGCCCCCGCGACGACATCGGCCAGCGACGCCGGTCCATAGCGCAGGGCCTGATAGGTCGCCCCGGCGAAGACGACGAGGCTCGCGACCAGCAAGCCTTCGATGATCATCCGTTTCAGCATCGTCTGCCTCCTCAAGTGTTGGAGGCAGTATCGCGGGGCGGGACTGAGCCTTTCCTGAACCGGGTGTTCAGCCGGCGTTCAGGTCACGACCTCGATTTCGGGAATGCCGCCGATCTCGAGCCGGATGCGGCCGCGCTCGGGGCGCAGCAGGCGCAAGGGCGCCGCGTGGTCATCGAGCCGGCGACGCAGCAGGATCAGGCGGGTTTCCAGATTGTCCTTCACCTCGGGCAGACGCAGGCGGGGATCGACGCGCAGTTCCCGATTGGTGAAATCGCTCCGGCCCTCGTCGAGATGAAGGCGCAGGAAATGATGCAGCAGCCGGCCGGAAATGCCCCGGATCAGGTAATCCTCCCCGATGAAGATACTGTCGTCATAGGGGAAGTACCGGATGCGGATGCGGGGGCCGGCGATCCGATCCGGCGCCGGCTTCGCCGCCGGTTCGTCCTCGGTCGCCATGTCGTGGAGGGCCAGCGCCGCGCCCAGCTGGCCGGCGACGAGGGCGAGGGCGTCCTCGTCCTCCCGCGCGAAGGCGAAACGGGTCTGGGCTTCGGCCATCAGGACACCGGTCAGCTCGCCCCGGCTGATCATGGGGACGGCCATCTGGCTCAAGGGCTCGGCGAGGCCGGGATAGGGGATGGCGCGGGGCACCGGCGTTTCTATCCGGGCCGCCTCGGCATAGCGCCGGCCCCGGCTCATGTCGGCGAGGCGAAGCGGGCGCAGGGTGGCGGCGACGGTGCCGGCGACACCCTCGCCCAGCCCGACCTCCGCCCCCGTGCCCGGGGAATCGTAACCCCGGCTGGCGATCACGGTCAGGCGGGTGCCGCTGTCGTCGGGGATCAGCACCATCAGATGGGGAAAGCCGAAATCCTCGGCCAGGCTGCGCAGGGCATGGTCGATCATCGCATCGGCATCGGCGTCGCGGGCGATGGCCCCGGCGAGGCGGGCAGCGGCGGCCAGCCGGGCGCCGGCATCGGGCGGGGCCGCCACCGGCTCCTCGCCGGCCTCGACCGCCGGCACCGCCTCGCAGCTCAGCACGCGGTAGAGGTCGGCGCTGCGCAGGGCCATGATGTCGGACATGCCCTGACGGGACGACATGGCGTTCAGGTGATCCGACATGCGCTCGAACAGGGCGCCTTCGCGGTGGGACGAGACGAAGGCGATGTCGAGCAGATATTGCCGGCCGCTCCGCCCGTCGACCACGATCAGCGCCGCCGTGCCCCGGTCGCGGACATTGGCCGAGGTCTTGGTGAAATACTGGTTGGACAGGGCGACGTGATCATCGTCCACGTAATGGACGTGGGAGAGATAGGAAATATTGGGCACGCCCGCGGCGTCGACCGTGGCGATGATCGAGGGGATCACCCCCTCGAAACAGGCGTGGAGGTCCCGCAGGGGTACGCCGGTCAAGGCCGCGGCTCCAGCCGGCTGCCGGCGCGGGGACCCGGCGTCTGCACGAAGACGTCGGTCGGACGATAGCGCAGGCGATAGAGGTCGCTGTCGGTCAGCCAGAAGCGGATCTGCCCCTCGGTGACGCCGAGCGAGGTCAGCAGCCGGTGGATCTGGCGATGATAGGCGAGGGCGACGGCCCGGTCTTCATCGGTCGCGGGCGCGATCATCTCGACCACGCCCTTGACCTGATAGGTGCGGTAATCGTCCGGCGCGACGAAGGTGGCGGCCAGCGGATCGCCGGGCGACAGATTGCCGATCAGGCGGGGCCATTGCGCCCGCGAGACCATGGTGTCGAGCAGGCGACCGCCCTCTGCCCCTCGAGTGCCGACGCCCCGGCCGATCGCGGGGTGATGGCTCTCGTTCCGCGAGGCGAGCACGGTCATGACCGCCCCCTCGACGAAGTCAGCAATGGCACTGTCGATCACCCCTGGTCTCCCGGCCGACCCCCGAGCGACAAGATTAGCCGATAGCGCATTTTTAGGAAAAGCGAACAGCGCTTAGGAGCCATTTAGGAAGCGGTGGTCCCGGACGTGGCCTATCTGGTGGGGCATCGCAACCGCCACCCGTCGGGGGACAAGATGCCTGCTCAACCGCGTTATGATTTCTATGGTCCGATCCACAAGGGTCTGCGCCTCGGCCTTTCCCATCTGCTGCTGCGCCTCGGCAGCCAGGATTTCGCCGATCCCGCCGGGACGGCGGACCTCCTCGCCGATCTGCGCGCCCAGCTGACCCTGTCGGCCGCCCACCTCGAACACGAGGAAAGCCAGCTGCACAAGGCGCTGGAAGCCCGCCTGCCGGGCGCGGCCCGCACCCTCGAGGATCAGCACCGAGGCCACCAGACCCGCTTCGCCCAGCTGGCCCGGCTGATGGCCGCCCTCGAGACGGCGCCCGTAGCGGAACGTCCGGCCCATGGCCATGGCCTCTATCTCGCCTTCTCGGCTTTCGTTGCCGAGGACTTCCATCACATGCACGAGGAAGAGACGGTGACGGGGCCGGTCCTGCGGCACCTGTTCAGCGACGAGGAATTGCAGGCGATCGAGATGACGATCATCGCCAGCCTGACGCCGGAAGAAAATATCGCCTACATGCGCCTCATGCTGCCGGCCATGACCCCGGCGGAACGCGCCGGCCTGCTGGCGGGCATGAAGGCCGGCGC
>JAOZVS010000024.1:12030-18052 GCA_025869435.1 Zavarzinia sp. | reverse complement strand
TCATCGCCACATCCTCTCAAAAGGATTGGCCTCCGACAAACCCGGCGCGGCTCAATTTGCCCATCATGGTAACCTGACCCATCTCGGCCCTGTCGATGAACAATCGATAGGCGCCGTATTCGCCGACAGCGAACGGCGGATGATGCGGCGGGGCCGCCGGCTCTTGAGGGAACCTCGATCGTCGCAGAGGGCCGACCGGGCGTTCATGGCATGTCCCGTTGCCTTTTATGCACAGCGCGCAGAGTCCGATATTCGGCCACAAAGCATTTTCAATGGGCTATCGGGGGCCGCCAGAGACCGTTAGCAAGTCAGAAATGGGCCGTAACCGCCCTCCGAAGACGGCGATTATCTATATTTTCAATGGCTTGGTGATGGTGCCCAGGGCCGGAATCGAACCAGCGACACGCGGATTTTCAATCCGCTGCTCTACCAACTGAGCTACCTGGGCCCATGATGTGCGGTGGTGAGTCACCACCGGTCGGCGAGGACGCCGTTATTAGAGGAAAGGGCGGGGGGCGTCAATCGTCCTGTCGCGGATTTTCGCGGGGGGCTTCGGCGTCGCCGTCTTCCGGGTCGTCGAGCTCGACGGCGGGGATGGCGTAGTGCCCGCCCAGCCAGCGGTGCAGGTCGACATCGGCGCAGCGCGCGGTGCAGAACGGCCGGTATTTCTCGGTCGAGGGCCGGTCGCAGATCGGGCAGGGCTTGGGGTTGTCGTTGGCGGGATCGGCTTTCATGAGCGCACCATAACCGCGACCTCGCGCGAGGGGAATGCCGAGGCTTCGAGGGTGAGGGACAGGCCGCGCCAGGTCTCCGCCACCGCCTCGAGCACGGCGAGCGCGTCGGCGGGGGCGCGGGCCAGCAGGGGGCGGCCCGGCTGATGGCGGGCGAGGCTCTCGGCCTCGCGCAGCAGGCGGGCGGCGAGATGGCCGGCGCAGGCCCAGCGGCCCGTGGAGACGGGGCAGGGCACGGTCAGGCTACGCAGCAGGCTCTCGCCCTCGCGGCGGCGGGTGACGAGGACGAGGCCACCGAGGTCGCCTTTCGCCAGGTCGGGCTTCAGCGGGTCGGCGGCGAGGGCCCGGGCGAGGGCGGCGCGGCCGGCGGCGATGGCGCCGGCATCGCCGATGAAATCGATCAGAATCTGGCCCGACAGGTTGCGGCGGCGAATCGCCCGCGCCGCCAGGGGCGCGGCGGTCTCGTTCGCGGCCCGGGGGCCGAGGCCGCCGCCATCGATATCGATCGCGCACAGGGCCTCGGTCTCGTCGATGCTCAGGCGGCCGGTCGGGCCGAGGGGTAGGGCGGGGCGCAGGGCCTCGGCGAAATCATCGGCGATCCCTTCCCGGGCGAAGAGATCGGGACAACCCGCCGCGATTTCGATGGGGAGGCCAGGCAAATGGGCGCGCAGGGAGGCCGCCGCCTCACCCCCGGCGACCAGCAAGGTGGTTACGCCCCGTGCCCGCGCCAGCAGGGCGGCGAAGGGCGGCGCCGGGCGCAGCAGGGCGGGGGCGGTCCGCCCCGCCGCCAGGGGCGCGGCGGCGAGGGCGGCGGGGCTGCGGGCACTGACGCGGGCGGCCTTGACCGAGAGCGGCTCGCGGATCACTTCGACGGTGACGATGGCGCCTTCCCGTGCCTCGCCCGCGTCCTTTTTCTTCAGGAAGGCGGGGGTGGGGTGGCCGATGTCGACGAAGAAGGCGCCCATGTCCGGCGCGCTGTCGGTGATGCGGCCGAGGCGGATTTCGCCAAGCACCCCGCGCTCCCCCGCCGGGCGGACATGGAATTCGGTGGCGATGCCGTCTTCGGTCAGGGCCAGCCTCGTCTCGACCGGCCCGGCCTCGACGAGGAGGCGCCGGCTCATGGCCGCGCCGTCAGGGCAAAACCATTGCCGTTCAGCATCTGCCAGGTCTCGAACAGCGGCAGGCCGACGACATTGGAATGGGAGCCGGCGAGGGCGCGCACAAGGGCTTCCGCCCGGCCCTGGATGGCATAGCCGCCGGCCTTGCCGCGCCATTCGCCGCTGGCGACATACCATTCCACCTCGTCCGCGGAGAGGCGCTTGAAGGTGACGGTGCTGGTGCCGGTGCGGGCGCGCAATGCCCCATCCGGGCGGATCAGGGCAAGGCCGGTGGCGACCAGATGGCGGCGCCCGGAGAGAAGGGCGAGGCAGCGGCGCGCCTCGGCTTCCGTCTCGGCCTTGGGCAGGATGCGATTGCCGCAGGCGACGACCGTATCGGCGGCGAGGATGAAGGCGGGGCCGAAGTCTTCGGGCAGCAGGCCACGCACGGCGCGCGCCTTGTCGGCGGCGAGGCGGGCGGCGAGGGCCAGCGGCGCCTCACCCGGGCGGGGCGATTCGTCGAGATCGGCGGCGAGGATCAGGTCCGGCGCGAGGCCGAGTCGGTCCAGCAGCTCGCGCCGGCGGGGCGAAGCCGAGGCGAGGACGAGCTTGGGGTCATTTCCCATGGGCGAAGGCCCGACGGGCGCTTACTTGAAGCGGAAGGTGATGCGGCCCTTGGTCAGGTCGTAGGGGGTCATTTCGACCAGCACCTTGTCACCGGCGAGGACGCGGATGCGGTGTTTGCGCATCTTGCCGGCGGTATGGGCCAGCACTTCATGATCGTTGTCGAGACGGACGCGGAAATGGGCATTGGGCAGAAGCTCGGTTACCGTACCCGGAAACTCGATCAATTCTTCCTTGGGCATATGTTCTCCTGAGGAACCTAAGACTAAATTTGGCAGGAACATGCGACCGTATGCTTGCTTTTGCAAGCGTTCAGCCCGCAGGTCGGCCCTGTTTGCGGTGAATTGCTCAGACGGTGGGCGCGCGTACCACACCGAAGCGGCCGCGAATGCGCTGAAGCAACTGGTCGCGCACGCCGCGATAACTGTCGAGAACCTGCTCGCGCGAGCCCTGGGCGAGGCTGGGATCGAAGGTCGGCCAATATTCGACGTCGCAGGCCATGGTCCGCGTCAGGTCCACCGCCTTGTGCTGCGCTTCCGGAGAGAGCGAGATGATGAGGTCGAAACTCGTGTCTTCCAGCTGGTCGAAATCCTTCGGCCGGTATCTCGATATGTCGATGCCCATCTCGTCCATCACCGAGATGGCGAAAGGGTCGAGATCGCCGGCGCGCACGCCGACCGAATCGGTGAAGATCACCCGGCCGTAGAAATGTTTCATCAGGCCCATGGCGATGGGCGAGCGAATGGCGTTCTGCGTGCAGCAGAACAACACGGCCCCCGGAAGATCGGCTGAATATCCCCCCACGGCCGCGCCGCCTAGCCCTTCATGAACAGGACGCAGATCAGGGTGAAGAGGCGGCGGGCGGTATCGAAATCGATCTCGATCTTGCCCTTCAGCCGCTCCATCAGCAATTCCGAGCCCTGGTTGTGCAATCCGCGCCGGCCCATGTCGATCGCCTCGATCTTCTGCGGGGTCGAGGTCTTGATGGCGGCGTAATAGCTCTCGCAGATGCCGAGATATTCGCGGATCAGGTTCCGGAACGGCGACAGGGCGAGGATGATCTTGCCGAGGGGCGTCGTGTCGGCGTCGCGGATGTCGAAGACGAGGCGGGTTTCCTCGATCGCCAGATGCAGGTGATAGGGGCCGTCGTGGTCGCCGATGGGCGAGAAATGGTTCTCGTCGAGCAGGTCGAAGATCGCGACCTTACGCTCGTGATCGACATCGGGGCTGCGTCTTGCGACCGAAGCCTCGTCGAGGGTGACGCCAACCAGTTTTCTCGTCTCGGCGCTCATCAGTTGGCCTCGTTCAGCCGGATCGCGACAGACAACGCATGGGCACCCAGCCCCTCGGCCCGGGCCAGGGTGACGGCGGCCGGGCCGATCGCCCGCAGCGCCGCCTCGTCGCAGCCGACGAGGGTGGTGCGCTTCAGGAAATCGAAGACCGACAGGCCGGAGGAGAAGCGGGCGGTGCGCGCCGTCGGCAGGACGTGGTTCGGCCCGGCGACATAATCGCCGATCGCCTCGGGCGTGTAACGTCCGAGGAAAATGGCCCCCGCGTGGCTGACCCGGGCCGCGAATGCGTCCGGGTCTTCAAGCGCGAGTTCGAGATGTTCCGGCGCCACGGCGTCGACGAGGGCGGGCGCCTCGTCGAGGCTGCGCAGGCGGATGACGGCGCCGTGGTCGTCCCAGCTCTTGCGGGCGGTCGCGGCGCGGGGCAGGCGCTCCAGATGATCCTCGATGGCGGCGAGGACCCTGTCGGCGAAGGCGCTGTCGTCGGTCAGCAGGATCGACTGGGCGCTTTCGTCGTGTTCGGCCTGGGACAGGAGATCGGCGGCGATCCAGGCCGGGTCGTTGGCGCCATCGGCGACCACCAGGATCTCGCTCGGCCCCGCGATCGCGTCGATGCCGACGATGCCATAGACCTGCCGCTTGGCGGCGGCGACATAGGCATTGCCGGGGCCGACGATCTTGTCCACCGGCCGGATGCTCTCGGTGCCATAGGCGAGGGCGGCGACGGCCTGGGCGCCGCCGATGCGCAGGATGTCGGTGACCCCGGCGCGCCGGGCGGCGGCCATCACCGCGGGGTTCAGCACGCCGTCCGGCGTCGGCACCACCATGACGATGCGCGACACGCCGGCGACCTTGGCCGGCAGGGCATTCATGAGGACCGAGGACGGATAGGCGGCGGTGCCACCGGGAACATAGAGGCCGGCGGCCGAAATCGGGGTCCAGCGCAGGCCGAGGCGAACGCCGACGGCATCGGTGTAATGATCGTCCAGCGGCACCTGGCGGGCGTGGAAACTCTCGATCCTGGTCGCCGCGAGGTCGATGGCGGCCAGAAGCTCGGGGCCGACCTGCTCGACCGCGGCCTCGATCTCGTCGGCCGAGACGCGCATGTCGACCGCTTCGGTCAGGGCCATGCGGTCGAAACGGTTGGTGTAGTCGAGGACGGCGGCATCGCCCCTCGCCCGGACGTCGGCGATGATGGCGGCGACGCTGGCATCGACGTCGACCGACATTTCGCGCTTGGAATTCAGCAGATCCTCGAAGCCGGTGGCGAAATCGGCGGATCGGGTGTTCAGGTCACGCGGCACGCAGGGCCCCCCTGAAAGCGTCGATCCAGCCGCCGATCTCCTCCACCCTGGTCTTGAAGGCGGCGCGGTTGACGACGAGACGCGACGAGATATCGGCGATCTTCTCGATCTCGACGAGGCCGTTGGCGCGCAATGTATCGCCGGTCGAGACCAGGTCGACGATGCGCCGGCACAGGCCGAGCATGGGCGCCAGTTCCATGGCGCCATTCAGCTTCACGCATTCCGCCTGCACCCCGCGCGCGGCGAAATGCTGGCGGGTGATATGGGGATATTTGGTCGCGACGCGGACATGGCTCCAGCGGCTGGGATCGTCCTTGCCGGCGAGATCGGCGGGCTCCGCGACCGACAGGCGGCAATGGCCGATGTTCAGGTCGAGCGGGGCATAGATCTCGGGATAGTCGAATTCCATCAGCACGTCGTTGCCGGCGACGCCGAGATGGGCCGCGCCGAAGGCGACGAAGGTGGCGACGTCGAAGGACCGCACCCGGATCAGCGAGACATTGGGATTGGCGGTGCGGAAACGCAGGGCGCGCGATTTCTCGTTGTCGAAATCGGGCTCGGGCGTCAGCCCCACCTTGTCGAGCAGCGGACGCAGCTCTTTCAGGATGCGGCCCTTGGGCAGGGCGAAGACCAGGCCCTCGTTGGGCGATTTGGTGACCATCAGGCGGATTCCCCGTCACTTTCGTGCTGTGGTGCCTGGCGGGTCGGCCAGGCCTCGGTCAGATCCTTCAGGCCGCCCTCGAGCGTCTCGGCATCGAGACGGATCTGGGCGCCGCCCGCGAAGATCAGATCGATCAGCACGCCATTTTCATTCTCCCCGACCTCGACGGCCAGGAGTTCCAAGACCTGTTCGACCGCGTTGCGGTCGATGCCCTTCACCCGGGCCGAGCGGACGGTATCGAAATGCAGCCCGCAGCGCCGACGAAAGGTCTCGCCACCCGCTTCCCAGCAGAAGCGGTTGGCGACCAGGGCGAAGC
>JAOZVS010000024.1:0-12020 GCA_025869435.1 Zavarzinia sp. | reverse complement strand
CCCACCCCCCCCCCCTCCGGGGGGTGGGGGTGGGTTGGGGGTTGTTTTTGTTTGTGCTTCTCCTCTTGGGAGCCCCCGCCGCCCCGCCCCCCCCCCCCCCCCCCGCCGAGATAGACGAGATCCGCCGCCTTCACCACCGCGTCCTGCACGAGGGCGGAGACGATGCGAAGGTCGTCCGCATCGGCGAAGCCAAGGTGCAGGCGGGGGGCCGCGCTCATTCCGTCAGGCGCCTGATGTTGGCGCCGACGGCGCCCAGTTTCTCCTCGACCCGCTCGTAGCCGCGGTCGAGGTGATAGATGCGGTTGACCACCGTCTCCCCCTCGGCGGCGAGACCGGCGAGGACGAGGCTGATCGAGGCGCGAAGATCGGTCGCCATCACGGGCGCGCCCTTCAGCCTGGGCACGCCGCGCACCAGCGCCGAGGCGCCGTGGACGGTGACATTGGCGCCCATGCGCGCCAATTCCGGCACATGCATGAAACGGTTCTCGAAGATCGTCTCGGTGATCATGGCGGCGCCCTCGGCCGTCGCCATCAGCACCATCATCTGGGCCTGAAGATCGGTCGGGAAGCCGGGGAAGGGCTGGGTCATCACGTCGACGCCGTGGACCCGGTGGCCGTTCCGCTTCACCTTCATGCCGCGCGCCGTCGGCGTCACCTCGACGCCGGAGCGGTTGAGGACGTCGATCACGTCTTCCAGCGTGTCCGGCCGGGCGCCGACCAGTTCGACCTGACCGCCGGCGACGCCGACCGCCATGGCGTAGGTGCCGGTCTCGATCCGGTCGGGCAGGATCGAATAGCGCGCGCCGTGCAGCGACGCCTTGCCCCGGATCACCAGCCGCTCGGTGCCGACGCCCGTGATATCCGCGCCCATCGCCTGCAGGCACTGGACGAGATCGGTGATCTCCGGCTCCCGCGCGGCATTGTCGAGCACGGTCTCGCCCTCGGCGAGGCTGGCGGCCATCAGCAGGTTCTCGGTCGCGCCGACCGAGACGAAGGGAAAGCGGATGGTCGCGCCCCTCAATCCCTTGGGCGCCGTCGCATGGACATAGCCGTCGACGAGTTCGATCTTCGCGCCCATGGCCTCGAGACCCTTCAGGTGCAGGTCGACCGGCCGCGTGCCGATGGCGCAGCCGCCCGGCAGGGAGACCATGGCCTCGCCCATGCGGGCGACGAGGGGGCCAAGCACGAGGACGCTGGCCCGCATCTTGCGCACGAGGTCATAGGGCGCGGTGGTGCTGGTGATCGTGCCCGCCGTGATCTCGACATGGCGGGGACCCCGCGTGATTTCCGCCCCATGCTGCTCGACGAGGCCGAGCATGAAGCCGACGTCGGCGAGTTCCGGCAGATTGTCGAGGGTCAGGGTTTCCGCGGTCAGCAGGCTGGCGGCGACCAGCGGCAGGGCGGCGTTCTTCGCGCCCGAGATCGGAATCTCGCCGAAGAGTTCGCCGCCGCCGCGAATGACGATACGCTGCAATGCCATTCTCTATCTCGATCTCACAGCTTCGGCAGGGTAACGCCGGTCTGGCCCATGTATTTGCCGGCCCGGTCGCCATAGGAGACCTCGCAAGGCTTGTCCCCCTTCAGGAACAGGAACTGGCAGGCGCCTTCATTGGCGTAGATTTTCGCGGGCAGCGGCGTCGTGTTGGAAAATTCCAGCGTGACATGGCCTTCCCATTCCGGCTCCAGCGGCGTCACGTTCACGATGATGCCGCAGCGGGCATAGGTGCTCTTGCCGAGGCAGATCACCAGCACGTCGCGCGGGATGCGGAAATATTCGACCGTGCGGGCGAGGGCGAAGGAATTGGGCGGGATCACGCAGACGTCGGTCTTGCGATCGACGAAACTGTTGCTCGAGAAATTCTTCGGGTCGACCACGGCGCTGTCGACATTGGTGAAAATCTTGAAGTCGTCCGCCACGCGCGCGTCATAGCCATAGGACGACAGGCCGTAGGAAATCACGCCGTCGCGCTTCTGACCCTCGACAAAGGGCTCGATCATGCCCGTGGTGCGGGCAAGCTCGCGGATCGAAATATCGGACAGGATGGCCATAGGCGCTCGCTCAACGGGGCTTGGACGGTTTTCGACCGCTTATCTAGTGCCTTTTCGGGCGATTTGAAACCATCGAGAACGCCGGACTGCATTGCCGGACTGTTGCCTGACGCGCGGGGCGGCGCCATGAAGGGGCATGGCGATATTTTCCCTCGGCGCTCTCGATTCGATGCAGGCGGCCAGCCGTCTGGCCGGATTGCCCGGATTCGCCTTTCTCGACAGCGCGATGGGCCATGCCCGGCAGGGGCGCTACAGCTATATCGCCGCCGATCCCTCGGGCTTTTTCGAGGTCCGCGGCGGCATCGCCCATTGGCGGGGCGAGCCCATGGCCGAGGCGCCGATCCCTGCGCTTCGCCGGCTTCTCGCCAGGGGGCGCGCCGCGCGGGGCAAGGGCTTGCCGCCCTTCCGGGGCGGGGCCATCGGTTTCCTGTCCTATGAGGCCGGGCGCCTGTTCGAGGTCCAGCCGATGTTCGCCGACCTGCCGGTGCCGGACCTGATGTTCGGGCTTTACGACTGGCTGCTCGCCTTCGACGGGGCGTCGGGCGAGGCTTTCCTGCTGACCGATCTTCTGCCCGATGCGCCGCCGGATCGGGCCGGGCAGATCCGCGACCTGCTCGCCCGTACCGCCCCACAGGCCGTCCCGCCTCGCCTCGACTGGCGGGCGGATATGTCGGCGGCCGATTTCGAGGCGGCGGTGCGGCGGGTGATCGACGCGATCCTGGCCGGCGACCTGTTCCAGGCTAATATCGCGCAAGGCTATTCGGCCGACTGGCCGGCGGGGGCGGACGCCTTCGCCCTTCATGGCGCGCTGCGCCGGGCCAATCCGGGCGATTTCGCCGCTCTTCTGCGCTTTCCCGGGCTCGAGGTGGTGTCTTCCTCGCCCGAGCGATTCTTGCGCATCGACGGCGACCGGATCGAGACCCGCCCGATCAAGGGCACCATCGCCCGGGCCGAGGATCCGGCGGAAGACGCCGCCCGCGCCGCCAGCCTCGCCGCCTCGGTCAAGGACCGGGCGGAAAACGTGATGATCGTCGATCTCCTCCGCAACGATCTCTCCCGCGTCTGCCGGCCCCATACGGTCGAAGTGCCGGAGCTTTGCGTGATCGAGACCTATGCCGGTCTCCACCACATGGTCTCGACCGTCACCGGCCGTCTGGGCGAGGACTGCGATGCCCTCGACGCCATCGCCGCCGGCTTTCCCGGCGGCTCCATCACCGGCGCGCCCAAGCCCGAGGCGATGCGCCTGATCGGCGCGATCGAGGGCCGGCCGCGCGGGCTTTACTGCGGCTCGATCGGCTGGCTCGGCTTCGACGGCGCCGCCGATTTCAACATCGCGATCCGCACCATCGCCATCGCGGGGGGACAGGCCCGTTTCCAGGTCGGTGGCGGCATCACCGCCCTGTCCGACCCCGCCGCCGAATACCGCGAAACCCTGACCAAGGCCGCCCGCATCCTCGCGGCGACCGGTGGACAGAGCACCCTATTCCGATCATATTGATCAGCATGATCCATATGATCGGAGCGGCGCCATGATTACCGAGGTCAACGCGGTCAATTTCCGTCAGAACCTGGGCGAGATGCTCAATCAGGTGCAGTATCGCAACGACAGCATCGTCATCAGCAAGGATGGCAAGCCGGTCGCGGCGCTGGTCGATGCCGAATTGTTCGGCCGCATCCGCCGGATGCGCGAGCGGTTCGATCAGCTGACCGGCCGCATCGCCGAAGCCTTCGCCGATGTGCCGGCGGACGAGGGGCTGGCGGCGATCGACGCGCTGGTGGCTGACGAGCGCGGCAAGCGCTGATGGCCGGCCTTCGGGTCGTCCTCGATACCAACGTGCTGGTCTCGGGACTTGCCTATCCCGCCAGCGTGCCGGGACGGATCGTCGGGGCCTGGCGCGCGGGCGGCCTCGACCTCGTGTTGTCGCGTTATATCCTCGACGAGATGGCGCGGGTATTGCCGCGGCTGCCGCGCGTCGCCCTGAGTGCCGCCGACATCCGCGATCTGACGGACAGTTTCATGTTTCTGGCCGATATCGTCGAGCCCGCGGCCATTGACGAACCGGCCTTGCGCGACGGCGCTGACCGGCCGATCCTCGGCACATTGATCGCCGCCGGGGCGCGCTATCTCGTCACCGGCGACAAGGATCTGCTGGCGCTGGCCGACCGTTATCCGATCCTGACGCCGGCCGTCTTCTGGGATCGCCATGGCGGCTGACCCATGATCCTCGTCATCGACAATTACGACAGTTTCGTCTTCAACATCGCCCGCTACCTGCGGGAGCTGGGGGCGGAGGTCGTCGTGCTGCGCAACGACGCGATCACCCTCGCCGGGGTCGAGGCGCTGGCGCCTTCGGGTATCGTGATCTCGCCCGGGCCTTGCGCGCCGGATCAGGCGGGCGTTTCGCTCGATGTCGTGCGGGGCTTTTCGGGGCTTGTGCCGATCCTCGGCGTCTGCCTCGGTCATCAATGCATCGGCCAGGCGTTCGGCGGGCGGGTGGCGCGGGCAAGGCGCCCGCTGCACGGCCAGGCGACGGCGATCGGCCATGACGGCAAGGGGCTTTTCGCCGGCCTGCCGTCGCCCCTCCGCGTCGGACGCTACCATTCCCTCGTCGTCGAGCTGACGGGGGACGAGCCGCTTCTCGTGACCGCGCGCTCGGACGAGGGCGAGGTGATGGCCCTCGCCCATGCAAGGCATCCGACCTTCGGCGTGCAGTTCCATCCCGAATCCGTATTGACCGAAGGCGGCCACGCGCTTCTTCGCAATTTCCTGGAGATTCTGCCGTGATCTGGTTCGAGGGAAGGCTGAGCGAGGGCGGGACGATCCCGCTCGAGGCCGGGGATCGCGGCCTGCTGCTGGGCGACGGGGTGTTCGAGACCATCGGCGTCTTCAACCGCATCCCCTTCGCCCTGGCGGCCCATCTGTCCAGCCTGTCGGCGGCGGCAAAAGAACTGGGGTTCGAGGTGCCGCGGGCGGCGGTCGCGCGGGCGATCGATGATCTTCTGGCCGTGATGACCGGGCCGCACGCCGCGATCCGGGTGACGGTGAGCCGGGGCGCCGGGCCGCGCGGCTTGCTGCCGCCCGCCGATCCCCGCCCGGTCGTGCTCGCCAGTCTCGCGCCCTGGTCGCCGGCCCTCGCCTTTCAGCCGGTGACGCTGGCGACCGTCTCCCTGCGGCGCAACGAAACTTCGCCCCTGTCGCGGCTGAAGACCCTCGCCTATCTCGACAATGTCCTGGCGCTGGCCGAGGCGAAGCGGGCCGGCGCCGATGACGCGCTGATGCTGAACACGCGGGGGGCGGTCGCAAGCACCGCCATGGCCAATCTCTTCGCCGTCGTCGACGGGCGACTGGTGACGCCGCCGGTTGCCGATGGCGTCCGGCCCGGGATCATGCGCGCCTGCCTGATCGAGCGGGCCGGCGCGGTGGAACGCTGCCTCGACCTCGGCGAGATCGTGGCGGCGCCCCTGTTCCTGACCAACAGCCTGCGCCTGCTGTCGCCGGTCGCGGCGCTGGACGGCCGGGCGCTGCCGCCCGTGCCGCCCCGCTTCGCCATCCTGGTCGGCGAAGCCTGCGGGCTGAGGTCCGGCGTGTGAGTTGAGGCATTACATGAGGCCCCGAGCCCGTGCGGCCGCGAAGGCGTTTGCGCGCTTGCGATATGTTTCGTCGGCATTGCCGCCGAACCGGGCAGGGCGGTTTAGTACCATAGTGCTATACTGGCCCGGGCCGCTTTGGGCTAACGCTTCTGTCAGCGGCCCCCATCAAAATATCGAGGCCCAGGGAGCGAACCATGATCCACCAGACCATCGAAGAAATCTCGAAATCCATCGCGTTCCGCTCGCGCTACGACAATTTCATCGGCGGCAAATGGGTTGCCCCGGTGCGTGGCCAGTATTTCGACAACATCACCCCGATCACCGGCCTGCCGGTCGCCCAGATCGCCCGCTCGACCGCCGAGGACATCGAACTGGCGCTCGACGCCGCCCATGCCGCCAAGGACGCCTGGGGCCGGACCTCGGTCGCCGAACGCGCCCGGCTCCTGAACAAGATCGCCGACCGCATGGAAGAGAAGCTGGAGCTTCTCGCCACGGTCGAGACCATCGACAACGGCAAGCCGATCCGCGAGACCAGGGCGGCCGACCTGCCGCTCGCCATCGACCACTTCCGCTATTTCGCCTCCTGCGTCCGTTCGCAGGAAGGCACCATCGGCGAAGTCGATCACGACACGATGGCCTATCACTTCCACGAACCGCTCGGCGTCGTCGGCCAGATCATTCCGTGGAACTTCCCGCTGCTGATGGCCTGCTGGAAGCTGGCGCCCGCGCTCGCCGCCGGCAATTGCGTGGTGCTGAAGCCCGCCGAACAGACCCCGCTGTCGATCATGGTCTGGGCCGAGCTGATCGGCGACATCCTGCCGCCGGGCGTTCTCAACATCGTCAATGGTTTCGGCATCGAGGCCGGCAAGCCGCTGGCCTCCAACAAGCGCATCGCCAAGATCGCCTTCACCGGTGAAACCACCACCGGCCGGCTGATCATGCAATATGCCGCCGAGAACCTGATCCCGGTCACCCTGGAGCTGGGCGGCAAGTCGCCGAACATCTTCCACGAGGACGTGGCGGCCGAGGACGACGATTATTTCGACAAGGCGATCGAAGGTTTCGTCCTCTTCGCGCTGAACCAGGGCGAAGTCTGCACCTGCCCCAGCCGCGCCCTCATCCACGAGAAGATCTACGACAAGTTCATGGAACGCGCCCTCGCCCGCGTCGCCGCCATCAAGCAGGGTGACCCGCTCGACGGCTCGACCATGCTCGGCGCCCAGGCTTCGAACGACCAGCTCGAGAAGATCCTGTCCTACATCGACATCGGCAAGGCCGAGGGGGCCGAACTGCTGATCGGCGGCAAGCGCAACGTCCTCGGCGGCGAGCTGGCCGGCGGCTACTACATGGAGCCGACGGTGTTCCGCGGCCACAACAAGATGCGCGTCTTCCAGGAGGAGATCTTCGGGCCGGTCGTGTCCGTGACCACTTTCAAGGACGAGGCGGAAGCCCTCGCCCTCGCCAACGACACGCTCTACGGCCTCGGCGCCGGCCTCTGGACCCGCGACGGCAACCGCGCCTATCGCTTTGGCCGGGCGATCCAGGCCGGTCGCGTCTGGACCAATTGCTACCACCTCTATCCGGCCCATGCGGCCTTCGGGGGCTACAAGCAGTCGGGCATCGGTCGCGAGACCCACAAGATGATGCTCGATCACTATCAGCAGACCAAGAACATGCTGGTCAGCTACAGCCCGAAGGCAATGGGCTTCTTCTGATCGGCTGACGGGCGCCCCCGTTCGACCGTCTCGCTCCCTGCCGGGGCGGGGCGGCCGGGCGGGGGCGTCCCCGTCTCGACCAAGGGCGGGTTGCCGATCCCGCCTCGCCGTCCTACATCTTGTTCACGAGACAAGATGAACGGGGTCCACCCCGCATCCCAGGAAGGCGAGACCCGTGCAGATTGCGTTCCTCACCGACATCCACAGCAACCGCGAGGCGCTGACCGCCGTGCTGGCCCACGCCCGGGCCCGGGGCGCGCAGCGTTTCGTGCTGCTGGGCGATTATGTCGGTTACGGACCGGACCCCGAATGGACGATCGAGACCATCGCCGGCCTCGTCGCCGAAGGGGCGATCGCCATCCGCGGCAATCATGACGAGGCGGCGGTCGGCGGCGTCAACGGCATGAACAGCCATGCCGCCCAGGCGATCGACTGGACCGGCCGGCAATTGTCCAAGGCCTCGCTCGATTTCCTGTCGAAGCTGCCGCTCTCGGTCATCGACGACGACCGGCTCTATGTCCATGCCGATGCCTCTGCGCCGCATCGCTGGATCTATGTGATCGACGGCGAGACCGCCCGTCACAGCCTGGAGGCGGCGGAGACCCGCCTCGTCTTCTCGGGCCATGTTCATATTCCCGCGATCTACGGCCTGTCCAACATCGGCAAGCTGACGCCGTTCCGGCCCCAGCCGGGGATCGCCATCCCCTTGCTGGCGCAGCGCCGCTGGCTCGCCCTGATCGGCTCGGTCGGCCAGCCGCGCGACGGCGACCCGGCCGCCGGCTATGCGATCTACAACGACTACAGCGCCGAGATCACCTTCCACCGCGTGCCCTATGACGTCGAGGCCACGGCACAGAAGATCAGGGCCGCCGGTCTGCCGGTGGGGCTCGCCAGCCGCCTGTACGCCGGGCGCTGAACCACCATGGCCGCGCCGCGCATCAGCCCGGGCAGCATCATCGACGGTTTCGTGGTGGACTCCCAGGTCCACAAGGGCGGCATGGCCACCATCTGGGCGGTCAGGAAGTCCGGCACCGACATGCCGCTGCTCATGAAGGTGCCGCGTCTCGCGGAAGGCGAGGACCCGGCGGCCATCGTCGGCTTCGAGATGGAGCAGATGATCCTGCCCCGCCTGACCGGCCCGCATGTCCCGCGCTTCGTCGCCTCGGGCGATTTCCGCACGCTGCCCTACATCGTCATGGAATGGATCGAGGGCAAGAGCCTGCACACAAGGCTGCCCGACCTGCCCCTGCCGCCCGAGGAGGTCGCCGATATCGGCGCCCGGGTGGCGACCGCCCTCGATGCCCTGCATCGCCAGCAGGTCGTGCATCTCGACGTGAAGCCATCCAACGTCATGGTCCGCCCCTCGGGCGAGATGGCGCTGATCGATTTCGGCCTGTCGCATCACCTGCAACTGCCGGATCTTCTCGACGAGGAATTCCGCCTGCCCTATGGCACCGCACCCTACATGGCGCCGGAGCAGGTGCTGGGCCAGCGCTCCGAGCCGCGCAGCGATCTCTTCGCCCTCGGCTCCCTCATGTATTTCTTCGTCACCGGCACGCGGCCCTTCGGCGATCCGCAGACCCTGAAGGGCCTGAAGAAACGCCTGTGGCGCGACCCGGTGCCGCCGCGCAAGCTGCGCCCCGAATGTCCGCCCTGGCTGCAGGAAATCATCCTGCGGTGTCTCGAGGTCGATCCCGCCGACCGTCATCCGACGGCGGCTCAGCTCGCCCTCGACCTGCGAACCCCGGGCCAGGTATCCCTGACCGCCCGGGCCGAGCGCATGGCGCAGGATGGCTTCGTCACCACCTTCAAGCGGCGCATGGATCTCGATTCGATCCTGACCGTGAACAAGAAGCCGGCGCCGGGCAATGCCCCGATCATCATGGCGGCGATCGATCTGAACACCCTTGGCGAAGCCGCGGCCGATGCCATGCGGCAGACCATCAGCCAGTTGATGATCGCCATGCCGCGCGCCCGCCTGTCCTGCGTCAATGTCCTGAAGCTGCGCCGCATCGGCATCGACACGACCCTCGACGAGGAGGGCGAGCACAAGCATCTGCAGCGCCTGATCGAGTTGCGCCACTGGGCGCGGCCGCTGGAATTGCCCGATGCCAGCGTGACCTTTCACGTTCTTGAATCGACATCGCCGGCCGATGCCATCCTCGAATACGCCCGCTCCAATCACATCGACCATATCGTGATGGCCGCGCGCGAACGCTCGGCCATGCGCAGCCTGCTGGGCTCGGTGTCGGGGGAAGTGGCGGCCGAGGCGCCCTGCACGGTCACCGTGGTGCGGGCGCGGGCCGACGAGACGCCGACCGGGTGACGCCGCGCGTGGCCTGATCAGCCGATCCAGCAGAGCTCGGGTGGCTTGCGCTGGAGGGGCAGGGCCGCGTTGTCGGCCCGCCCGACGATGATGGGCGCGACCGGCACCCAGTCGGCGGGCACGCCGAGCGCCGCCTTGCCTTCGGCGGTGCCGATGAAGCCCTGGGCGAAACCGATCCAGCAGGCGCCCAGCCCGGCTTCCGAGGCGGCAAGCATCAGGTTCTCCGCCGCGATGGTGCAATCCTCGACGTTCCACGGCGAGCGGGTGGTGGCCGAGATCACCAGCAGCACCGGCGCGCGATAGAAAATGTCGAAGGCGGGGTCGCCCAGCAGTGACTGGTAGTGCGCCGAATGGGGGCTGGTCCGCAGGCTGGCCAGCATATGGGCCTTGGCCTCCCGGGAAATGCGCGCCAGCGCGGCGGCGTCACGGATGACCGTGCAGGCCCAGCGGTGAGGCGGCGCGGTGCCCGGCCCCTGGCGGGCGGCCCGGATGAGGTCGCGAATGGTCGCGTCGTCGAGGGGCTCGCTGCCGTAATCCCGCATCGTCCGGCGTTCGAGGATCGTCTCCTGCAACGGCATCGCCCTTTCCCCCCGGCATCTCGGCCTTTCCCGTGCTTCCTGAATAGCAGAGATGCGCGAGGGGAAATTTGATCCTGGTCAAGCGGTCGCGCGGGTTAGACCGCTCGGATATCCGTCAGGAAACGCGCGATTTCCGACTGCAGTCGCTGGGACAGGCCGGCCAGGGCCGTGGCGGACTCGCTCATGCGGGTCGCGGCGTCCGAGGTCTCGGTCGCGGCGGAGGAGACGGTGACGATATTGGCGGTGATGTCGCGGTTGCCGGCGGCGACCTGTTCGACATTGTGGCCGATTTCGCCGGTCGCCGCCGTCTGTTCCTCGACCGCGCTGGAAATCGAGGCCGCGGCGTCGCGCAACTGCTCGGTCGCGGTGGTGATCCTCGTGATGCCGGCGACCGCGGTGTCGGTCAGCGACTTCATGTCCTCGGCCTGGGTGCCGATGCGCACCGTCGCTTCCGCGGTCTGGCGGGCCAGCGTCTTCACCTCGGCGGCGACGACGGCGAAGCCCTTGCCGGCTTCACCGGCGCGGGCCGCCTCGATCGTCGCGTTGAGGGCGAGGAGGTTGGTCTGGCTGGCGATCTGCTGGATCATCTTCACGACGCCGTCGATCGACTGGGCCGCGGTCGCCAGTTCCTGCATGTTGTGGCCGGCCGACTCGGCTTCGCCCGCGACCTCGCCCGAGAGGTCGGAGGTCAGATGCACCTGGCGGCTGATCTCGTTGATCGAGGCGGCGAGCTGGTTGGTCGCCGCGGCGACCGCCTCGCTGCTGGCGGCCGTCTGTTCGGCGGAGGCGGCGACGGCGCCGGCCCTTGACTGGGTCGCGGTGGCGATGTCGGCGACGCCGTCGGCCGTGCCGGTCATGCGCGAGGCGGCGCCGACCATGGTCGAGACGACCTCGCCGACGCTGGCCTCGAATTCACCGGCGAGGCGCAGGCGCTGGGCCCTGGCATCGTCCTGCATCGCCTTCATGCGGTTGCGGGTCTCGTTCATGGTGCGGGCGCCCCAGCGGAAGGCGCCGGTCATGCCGGTTTCGAGGAACGGCCGATGATAGTGGCCATGGGCCGCCTCCTCGAGACAGGCGACGCTTTCGCGAATGAAGACGTCGGTCAGGTCGAAGGCGCGGTTCAGGCGGTTGAGAAAGGGGATGGCGTCGCCCAGATGTTCGATCCGGGTGACCCGGGCTTCGAAATCACCACCCGCGATGCGGCTGCAGGCTTCGGTGGCCTTGTCCATCGCCTCGCGCAGGCGGGTGTTCTCGGCCTCGAGCCGGGCGATGGTCTCGTCGCGGGGGTCGGTCACGGCATGGGGGTCGCGGTGACGGCGGAAGTTAAAGAGAGAAGAGGAATTCGCCATAGCTCACCCCCAGGCTGGACAGATGCTGCTCGATCGCCCGCAGGCCGGCGGCGAGCCCGTCCCTGGGGCTGGCTTCGGCCTGTTCGATCTTGCGGATGGTGTCATAGAGCGGGCCGACCGCGGCGACCGCGCGGCGCTCGGGCGTGCGGCGGTTGGAATGGTAGCCCACCACCTGGCCCGACAGATCGCGGCTGGGCGTGACATGGGCGAGCACCCAGTAGAAATCGCCGGTCTTCGTCATGTTCTTCACGTAGGCGAAGATTTCGCGGCCCGCCTGGACTTCCTGCCACAGCAGGGCGAAGACGGCGCGCGGCATGTCCGGATGGCGGATCAGATTGTGGGGCTGGCCCAGAACCTCCGCCTCCGTATAGCCGGCGATGCCCAGGAAGACATCGTTGGCATAGGTGATGAC
>JAOZVS010000023.1 GCA_025869435.1 Zavarzinia sp. | reverse complement strand
CGTCGGCAGAACCGGCGGACGGCTGACGGTCTCGGCACCGCCCCCCTTGCTGTCCCGCGCCGGCTTCAGCGCGACGAGACGAACCGGCGTCCCCGATACCTCGACCACGCTGCGTTTCGCGGCCGGGGTGCGGGCGCCATCGGCCCTTTCGGTCGGGCGGCGCGTGGGCACCAGTTCGGCGAGCGGCGCGCCCGGATCGCCGGCCGACACCACCGGGCGTCCCATCACCACGGGCTTGCCTTCGCGGATCTGGACCGAACCGCCGGCCAGCTGGGCATCCAGCGTGCCGGAGGCCGCGCCACGCGCGGGCGCCGAGACGGCGACCATGCCGGCATTCGCCGGACGCGGAACGGCGGAGCGGACGGGCGTGTTGTCGGCGCTGGCCATGACCTGCTCGACGTCGCCGTCGTCATGGCCCTTGCCGTTGCCATTGTAGATGAAACCAAAGAGCGGATAGACCGAGGTGCCGTAATCGTCGACCACCGGATACCAGACCCGGACCATCGACCAGTCGTTGCGCGGCGAAACGTCGATCACGGAAACGCCGCGATCGACCATGCCCTTGCGGCCGCTGCGGCGGGTGGCCCAATTGGCGTGGTCGACGACGACTTCGCGGGAATTGATCACATTGCGGACCACGGCGACATGGCCGCGGCGCATGCCGTTGGCCCGCTTGAACACCATGACCGCGCCGGTCCTGGGGCGGACACCGGTGCCGTAGCCTTCGCTGCGGGCCTGGCCCCACCAGGTCCAGGCATCACCCGAAATCTGCACACCGGAAATCTGACGGGCATAGGGGACGCATTCGATGGCCTTGGCGGGCGACATGACCGAAAGCGAAATCACGATTGCCAGAGACGCGATAACGCCGCGACCAAACCGTCCTGCACGCGTCACCATCTTGCCCCCTGCCGTTCAGTCCAATTGCCCTGCCCAGCCGGTGTAACAAACCGAAATAATCATGTCCACCGGCATTCGCCCGGGGTTCGGGAGGACCGGCGGGGGCAGAACGGGAGGCTTGCCACAATATCTGGCCCGAATCCCGCCATCCCCGTTGCCGGAGAACGCAACCCGTTGCTAAAGCTGAAGGCGCGGACCCTGTCATTCATCCCAATGTGGATAGGAAAAAATGTTGCTTCTCTTTGCCGACGAACCGGCGCCGGTCGAAGTCCTGAACGAGTCGGGCGCCGGCGACGCCGTGCTGCTGTGCGACCATGCCAGCCCCCTGCTGCCCCGCCGGCTGGGCGACCTCGGTCTGAGCGAGGCGCGGCGGCGGGAGCATATCGGCTGGGACATCGGCGCGGCCGCCGTCGCCCGCCAGCTCTCGGCCGCGATCGACGCGCCGCTGGTGCTGACCGGCTATTCCCGACTCGCCATCGACTGCAACCGGCCAACGGGGGTGCCGACCTCGATCCCCGAGGTCACGGGCGGCATCGCCGTGCCGGGCAATGCCGGCCTCGACGCCGGAGCGCGCAAGGCGCGGGAAGAGGCGCTGTTCCACCCCTACCATCAGGCGATCACCAGCTTCCTGGACCGGCGGCGGGCCGCCGGTCGGCGCAGCGTCGTGCTGGCGATCCATTCCTTCACCCCCGACCTCGGGGCGCCCCGGCCCTGGAACATCGGCATCACCTATGGCCGCGACCGGCGGCTGGCCGGGGCCTTCATCGAGACCCTCGAACGGCGCTGGCCGGAGATCCGCGTCGGCGACAACCTGCCCTATGCGGTGACGGATTCCGGCGACTACGCGATGCCGGTCCATGGCGAGGGCCGGGGCCTGCTGCATGTCCTGATCGAGATGCGCCAGGACGGCGTCGCCGATGCCGCGGGCCAGGCCCTGTGGGCCGGCCGGCTGGCGGATTGCTGGCGCGAGATCGCGGCCCGGATCGAGACGGTCGAAGCCGGCGCCATCAGTCGGTGACGGTGAAACTGCCGGTCATCGTGATGTGATCGGGCAGGATCCCGACGAAGATCTCGGGCATGACGCGGCAGCTGCCGTCCGGGCGGAACTGGTAGCTGGCCGTGATGGTGATGTTCGGCCCGGCGAAGCTGTCCGCCGTGAACTGCGGCGAGCAGCCGCTCATGTTCATGAAGCCGGACATCCGGTCGTCCTTGATGTCGTTGAAGATCTGCTGCCGGTCGGTCGCGTCCTCGCCCAACGAAACCAGACGGGAAATCTCCGACAGGCGATGACGCAACTGGACGCGATCGGCCAGGATCTCGCCGAAGGAAAGCACGCCGAACAGCATCGCGAACATCAGGCTCGAGATCAGCGCGAATTCGATCAGCGTGGCGCCGCGCTCGCCGCCATTACCCTGCGGTGAAGCCGCCCCGTCGATCATACGCCTTGCACCCATCTTGGCTCTCCAACATTGCCCCGGGCCCGCCCCCTTCAACGGACAAGCCTGCCCCCCGTCGTGCAGGTCAGCCGCGCCCCCACGTCGACATTGGCCACGCCAATGGCCAGCGCGTTCAGCAGATGGTTCACGAGCGGATCCATGATACCCGAGACTGACGACAGGATTGGCTGCAAATTCGTCACCGTCGTGCCGATGACGGAATCCGCAGCCGAAATCAGCACGTTCAGGACGGAACCGTGACCGTCCGGTTTGTAGCTGTGGAAATGGGCACCGGCCAGCGTCGATTTCACCGAAGCGATGATACCCTGCTCGTTCTTGCGCGGATGTTCGCAATAGGGCGGCGGCGGCGCGTTGCCCTTGTAGCAGGTCCCGGCCGTGTCGGAGCCGACATCGGGCGGGTTCGCGAAGACATCGACCGGATAGACCGTGCCCAGAATGTCGGTGTCGAGATAGAGGCCGAGCCCGCCTCCCTTCATGGCCACCCGGCTGTCGCACGTATAGGTCTGGCTGCACAGGAGCGCGGTCAGGCAGGTCTTGGTCGTGGTGCAGAGCTTGGAGCCGATGTCGAGAAGGGACAGGGGCTCGACATGCGGCGCGGTCGTCGACGAGAAGATGGCGTCGACGTCGCTGATCCGCCCGACCCGCAGGCTGGCCGCCTGCGACGAGATCTGCACATCGAGGCTCTTGGCGGCGTCCGTCGGTGGACAGCCATAGCCCGTGACATAGGCCGAGGCCCCGCCGACATCGACCACGATGTCGAGGCCCGGAGGACGGCCATCGCCCTCCGATCGGGTCAGCAGCTGGATGTCCAGCAGCTCGCGCTGTTCGGTCCTGGTCCCGATGAAGAGGAGATTGCTCAACAGGTTGAGCAGGGACTGCACCGAGCCCACGAAATTGAGACCGACAGCCGATGTCAGCACCGGCGCCAGGGGCGAGGCCATGGCCGCCATGTCGGTCAGGAGCTTGGACAGGGTCGCCAGCGCCGGGATGTCGATACGGATATAGAGCCGGATCTGCGCGGTGCGCACGAAGATGCCGCCGCGGCTCACATCCTTGCGGTCCGCATCCGACAGGGCCTCGACCACAGCCGGATTGCCCACGGCGGAAATCTGCGGCGGCTCGACAATGGTGAAACGGATGGAAATGGTGGCGTTGGCGCCGCCCATGTTCAGGAAGGGGAAGCCGGAGACCGTGGCGGGATCGATTTCCACCGCCCCGCTGACCGCGTGGTTCGAATGGGCCACCAGCAGGGCGGAATAGACGATCTCGAACAGGCTCATGTCGAAGTCGAGACCAACGGCGTTCATGCCGGTCTGCGCCGAGACAAGATCGGAAATCCGAAACTGCAGGGCGCGGACATCGGCGGAAAAGCCATTGCCGGAATTGAGGCCCGAAAGTTCAAGGCCCGTGGTCGTGTCGGAGCCGACCGTCGTGGCCGCCGCGGCCAGGAAATCACCGATGCGGATCGGGCTGTCCAGCACCGCGACATAATCGCCGGCCGAGACCCCGATCGACAGGGCCAGGGCATCGAGAAAACCGAGCAGGTTGACCTCGGCATTGGCGATGCCGTTCGCGCCGAGGAAATTCAGACTGGCATTGCCGCCAAGGACACCCAGCACCTGATTGACCAGACCCTTGTGGGTCTTGAGCAGCGTGCTGCTGATGGTCAGCTGCGCGACCGGCGAACCGGCCTTGACCGCCGTCGCCCGACCGGCGACGTCAAGGCCGTCGATGTTGAAGATCTGGCTGAAGAAGCCCGGCGATCGGCTTCGCCCTTCAAGGCTCAGGGCGTTGGCGTCGATGCCGTTCGCCGTGAAGCGATCCGCCAGCGGCTTCAGCGCGCCATTCTGGTCGCGCGCCTCGAAATTGCCGAGACACAGCTGAACCTGGCCCGGCGTCGGCACTCCCCCGCAGCCCGAGGCCACGGTCAGATGCTCCCCCAGGCTTTGGTAATTGGAGTCGAGGACGGCCTGGGCCGCCGAGATCGCGGCCGCCTCGCTGCCGGCATCGTCCTTCAGTTCTGAAACCGCGGCGACGGCCGCGAGATCGAGCGCATCCTGCAGGCGCTGCTTTGAATAATACGCGAAACCGGCATCGATGATCAGCGCGACCATGCCGGCGATCGGCACCAGACAGGCGACCAGCAAAAGCGCGGCCATGCCCCCTTCGCCCGGCGATCTCAGGTTCCTCGCCAACCGCATTCCACTCCCCCACTCCGGATTCACGGCTTCCCGCCTGGGGGCCGAGATGTCACCGAATTGAAGGCTTCAAACTATGGAGAAGGTGTTAACGTCGGGGAATCCGGGGGTTTCCGGTCAGTCCGCGACCGTGAAACTGGCGCGGGTCCCGATGCCCTCGGGCAGCAGGCCTGTGAAGACTTCAGGCATGACCCGGCAACGGCCATCGGCCTGATACTGGTATCGGGCCGTGATGGTGATGGCGGGGCCGGCGAAACCGTCCGCCTCGAATTCCGGTGCGCAGCCGTTGATGTTCATGAAACCGGCCAGACGGTCACCCTTGATCTGGTTGAAGATCAATTCCCGGTCGGTCGCCCCCTCGCCCAGCGAAACCAGGCGGGAAATCTCCGACACACGGTGGCGCAGCTGGACCTGATCGGCCAGGATTTCACCGTAGGAGAGGATACCGAACAGCATCGCGAACATCAGGCTCGAGATCAGCGCGAATTCGATCAGCGTCGCGCCGCGCTCGCCGCCTTCGCTCGCCCGCGAGCGCCGTCGCCGGCATGGCTTCACCGGTTTCCGCGAGCCGTCGGCCCGGACGATCCTAATTGACAAGGCGCGCCCCCGCATTGCAGGTCAGATTGGCTCCGACGGAAATCTTCGCGATGTCGATCCCGAGGAAATCGAGCAGGAAATTCACGATCGGGTCGAGCAACGGCGACAGTAAGTTGGAAATCGCCGTCTGCAGCAGGCCGACCACCGTATTGACCGCCGATCCGACGAGATTGAGCAGACCACCGAGCCCGCCCGCCGGCGATGAGGGCCCATAGGACTGGATGGTCACATGGGCGAGGGTCGACGACAGGCTCGCGACGATGTCGGTGCTCGAGGTCGACTGCTCGTAAGGGGTATGGCCGATATCGGGGAGGTTGGGATCGGCGTAGGCCAGGCTGCGGTCCGAGCCGGCGACATCGGTATTGACGGCAAGGCCCATGCCGCCGCCTTCGAAGGCCCGCCGCGGCTCGCAGGTCGAGACCACGAGCAGGAAGACCCTGCAGGTCTTCACGCCGAAATCGACAAGGGGAATCGGGCTGACCGTGGGGACGCTGGTCGACGAGAAGACGGACGCGAGGTCGATCCGGCCGACGCGCAGATTGGCGGCCGAGGTCCGGGCGGAAACGCTGAGGCGCTTGGTATCGGCCGGCGTGTTGGGACAGTTGTAATCCGTCACCCAGGCCTGTCCCGCGCCAACGTCGAGACTGACGTCGATGCGGATCGGGTTGCCGGGCACCAGCTGGATATCGGTCACCTGGTAAGGAATGCCGACGAGGGAGCCGACGAGGCCGGTCAGCGCCGAGACGAGATTGAGGTGGAGAACGTCGTTCAGCAGCGTCGTCACGGGTCCCGCCAGACCGAGCACCGCATTGACGAGGCCGACGACGGACGACAGCGCCGGGAGATTGACCGACACGACCGCCCGCACCTGCGCCGAGCGCACGAAGATCCGGTCGGCGCCCAGCGGATCGGCCTTGGCCAGCGAAGGGTTGCCGATCGCGGAAAGCTGCGGCGGCTCGATCACCGAGAGTTTCAGCGTGACCGAACCGACGCCGGGGACCGAAATCGGCACGCCGGCTTCAAGACCATGACGGCCATTGGCCGCCTCGATCGTGGCCTGGACCAGGGAAAAGACGTTGAGGCCGGTATCGAGGCCGGCCGCGCTCGTCCCGGTGGCGACATCCAGAATGGAGCCGAGCGCGAGGCTCCAGCCCGCCGGCACCACCGCCTGAAGGGCGACGAGGCCGGCGATGGCGTCCGCCTGCAGCGAGGTCGGCGACCCCTGCCCGAGGACATCGGCCATCGCCCCCAGCAGATCGCCGACCTGAATGGGCGCGTTCAGCACATCGTCGTAATTGCCGGCCCCGAGACCGAGATCGACCGCCAGCACATCGAGATAGTCGAGGAGGCTGACACTGGTGCCGACAAGCCCGTTCCAGCTCGCGACCGAGAGATTGACGCTGCCGCCCAGCAGGCCGCCGAACAGGGCGTTCAGCAGCGGCGACTTGGTGCTGTCGACGGTCACCAGCGTGCTTTTCAGGGTCAGCTGGGCCAGGGGCGAGCCCGCCTTGACCGCCGTCGCCACGCCGGCGACATCGAGTTCCGATATCTCGAACAGCGTCGCGAAGAAACTGGGCGACGGCGCACGGCCGTAGAGCCGCACGGCGTCACAGCCGTTGCAGTTCGTCGCTTCGTTCTGGAAGCGGTCGACGAGGGCCGGCCGGTTGCCGTTATCGTCCTTGTCCGCATGATAATTGCCGAAGCAGATGTTCACGCTGCCAACCGCCGTCGGCACCGAGCAGCCATAACCAAGGGGAAGAGATTCCCCATTGTCGAGATTGTCCGCGAGCGCGGCGGACGCTTTCTGATAAGCCGCCGCCGTCGCGCCCTGCCCCGACAATTCCCGGGCTGCGGAGATCGCCGCGAGATCGAGCGTATCCTGCAGCCGCTGGCGCTGGAAATAGGCAAAGCCAAGATCGACCACCATGGCGACCATGCCCAGCAGGACGACCAGCGACGCGGCCAGCAGGATGGCGGCGACACCGCTCTCCCCCGCGTGGCGCCGGCTCGTCGTGCTGCCTGGTATGATGGTCATGGTGCGGCGCGCCTTTCAGGCTCAGGGCACGGTGAATTCGTTCCTTGCCGACAGCGTATCCGGCGTCGGCAGGAAGAAGGTCGGCATGGTCCGGCAGCCATCGGCATTGAAATCATAGGTCCCGGTCACGACCACGGTGCCCGAGGTAAAGCTGGGCGACGGAAAGTCCACGCAAGCCTGGTCGAAGCCACTGTTGTCAATGATGCGCACGCGGGCGGCGTTGAAGCGGGTCTGCCGGTCCGCCGCATCCTTGCCGACCGCGACCTGGCGCGACAGCTCGCCAACCGCGTATTTCAGCTCGATGTAATTGGCCAGGATCTCGCCGTAAGCGAAGACGCCGAGCAGGATCAGCACCATGATGCCGCTGGCGATCGAGAATTCGATCATGGCGACGCCCCGCTCGCCCGCGGCCCGGGCGCGCCGGCACCAGCGATCAGGGAACAAGTTTCGCATTGCCACACTCCAGATTGACGACGGCCACATCCGCCGTCCCGACGCGAATGCCGAGGGTGTTCAGCAACAGGTCGACGATCCCGTCGAGAATCGGCCCCAGCACGCTGGTCAGCAGGAACTCCACGATGGTCAGTACTGGGCTGAGGATGGCGGAGACGAGGCCGCCGACCAGACCGCCGAGTTGCAGGCCGAGTTTCGATTGCAGATCCTGCCCCAGGGTCGAGATGATCTGTTTCGTGCCGACATGGATGCTGCTCGGGAAGTCGACAGTGTCGGGCTGATGCCCGGCCTCGGCGAAACTGGCATACAGGTCCGGGAAGGCCGCTTCGTCGGTGGTTTCGCCGCTCGTGATGTCGGTATTGGCGAAACTCGGCGCGGCGACCGGCAGATTGACGCCCAGCGTGAGATCGAGCAGCGGAATACCGAAGAGATCGAGATTGAGAACGCTGAGCGGCGTCGCCACCGCCGCCTGATTGTTGGACAGGAAGGCGGTGCGGTCGACCTCGCCGACCACGGCGGTGAGAAGGCCGGTGTCGATATCCATCCGCACGTAACGATCGGCCTGGGCCGGCGCCTCGCACCCCAGTTTGGTGACCCGCGCCTCGGCCGGGGCGACATCGACGCCGACCGAGAGATTGTCGCCGCCGGGTAGAAGTTCGAGATGGAGGCCGATGAGTTGCAACAGCGTCAAGACCCCGTTCAGCGTCTTGACCACGCCGCCGAGCGGGCCACCGAGATCGATCCGCAGCAACAGCCGGATCTGGGCCGTGCGCAGCAGATTATCGCCGCTGGCGATATCGCCTTCGGTCACGATCCGCTGCTGCATCCCCTCGACCACCGAGACATCGAGGCTGGCGCCGAGAAACGTGCCGAGCGAGACGGCGATGACATGTTCGCCCGTCGCATTGGTGGTGTCATTGGGCGAGACGGCGAAAATGCCGGCGGTGACCAGGTCGAAGACATTGAGCGTGGTGGCGAGGCCGCTCTGCGCCGTGCCGAGGCCAACGCCGAGGAGATCGCCGAGCTTCACGGTGACATCGCTGAGCCCCACCAGCGGCAGTTTGGAAATGCCCGGAAAGGCATCGCCCAGTCCCAGCCCCAGACCGAGCGCCGATGGATCGCCGGCGGCGGCATTTTGCGCCAGTTCGGCGGCGAGGCCGATCACGCCGAGCGCGGAAACATCGGCCCCCAGAAGACCATCGTAATCGCCGACATTGAGCCCGGCCCGCACCGCGTAGGCGTCGAGAAAGCCGAGAAGATCGACATTGGCGCCAAGCAGCCCGTTGTAGTCGAGCGCGGTCAGGTTGACGCTGCTGCCGAGCAGCGCGCCAAGAATGGTGTTCAGCAAGCCGTTGTCGAGCCCGGCAAGACCGCTGCCGATGCGCACCGTGGCATAGCGGCCGGTGGTCACCGCCGTCGCCCGCGCCGCGACATCGAGAGAATCCGTCGCGATGATGCGCGAAAAGAAGCGGGGCGACGGATCGCTGCCGGTCAGGCGCACCGCCGTCGGCGACGTCGAGCCGCTGGCCGATTCCACGACGAAGCGATCAAGGGGTGAATGGGTGCGGTCATAGCGGCCGAATTCGATCGCCTTGATCGCTTCGGCGTCGAAGCCATTTTCGGTCATGACGGTGATGGCGGCCGTGCGGGCTTCCGCCCGCTCGGTCGTGGTGCCGTCCAACTGGCGCGCCGCCGCCATCGCCGCCAGATCCAGCGAATCCTGCAACCGCTGCTTCTCGTAGCGGGCGTAACCGAAATCGACGACGAAACCGGCCATCAGCAGCAGAATGGGCAAGGCCACCGCGAAAATGATGGCCGCCGCGCCGCGCTCGCCGCCTGCTGGCGCGCGTTTCCGCCCTGATGTCCTGGCTTCACTCATAGAACCGACCCCATTGGTGAACGCCGAGACCTTATCCCCGATACAGGCCACGTTCACACCGTTTCAGGTTCAATTTGATCCGACACTGGTTAATAAACTTAAACGAGAGAGTGAATCGGCCGGACTTATAACCCCATTCTGGGGCATTCGAATCCTCATGCCCCGCCACCCCCCAGACCGAAGGCCATCGCCCGCATGATGGCGGCATAGTGACAGATGGACGCCGCGAGCACGAAACCATGCCAGATCGCATTCTGGAACGGCAGACGGTTCCAGACGTGGAAAACCGTCCCGATCGAGAACAGCAGGCCGCCGACACCGATCAGGATCGAGGTCGAGATTTCGAGGGCGTCGAGCAACTGGCGGAGCGGAATGACCAGGATCCAGCCCAGCGCCAGATAGATGCCGATGAAAGTCCTCTCGAACCTACGGGGAAAGGCGACCTTCACATAGACGCCGATGGCGGCGATGCCCCAGATCGTCGTCGTGATGGCGATCGCCCAGGCGCCGTCGAGATAGCGGGTGGTGAAGGGCGTGTAGGTCCCCGCGATCATGACGAAAATGGCGGCATGATCGAGCCGGCGCAGGAATTCGCGCCGGGCCGATGGCCGGGTCAGATTATAGGCTGAAGAACAGAGCAGCATGGCGTTGAGGCCGACGACATAGGGCAGCGTCGCCGCCAGCGCCCCGCCGGTGCCGCGCAGACCGACAAGGACCAGCAGCACCAGACCACCAAGAACGGCAAAGCCGATGCCAACGAAATGAATGATGCGATCGGCCCGCAATTCCGCCGCTTCATAGGTTCGCGGCCCCCAGGTGAAGGGTGCCTGCGTCATGACGCGCCCCCTGGAACCGGCGCCAAGCTGTAACCCAACATTCCGTCCCCTCTGCACCCTCGCCAGTCTAGCATCCGGTCGGGAAGCCGCTAGTCCATTCGGTCGATCCGCCGGCTGTTCCGCCCGGATAGATTGCCCAGGACATCGGCGTGTGACGTGTAGCCGAGACGGCCCCCCTTCACACGGAGATCCCCCATGGAACGCCTCAAGGGCATCGACGCCACGTTTCTCTACATGGAAACGCCCAGCAACCACATGCATGTCGGCATGTTGTGGGTATTGCGAAAGCCAGGCGGGATCGGCACCGGCTATTTCGCCGCCGTGCGCGACCTGATCGAAAGCCGCCTGCATCTGTCGAAGACCTACCGGCGGCGTCTGATCCCGGTGCCACTCGACATCGATCATCCGATCTGGATCGAGGATCCGGATTTCGATCTCGATTTCCATCTGCGCCACATCGCCGTGCCGCCGCCGGGCGACCGCCACAAGCTGCTGGAGCAGGTGGCGCGGCTGCACTCCCGCGCCCTCGACCGCACCAGGCCCCTGTGGGAAATGTATGTCATCGAAGGCTTGCCCGACGATCAGGTGGCGGTCTACATCAAGATCCACCATTGCTGCATCGACGGGATCTCCGGCACCGAGATGATGGTCTCGCTGCTCGATTTCACGCCCGAGCCGCGCCATGTGCCGCCGCCGGACAAACCCTGGGTGCCGGAGCGGGCGCCGACCGACGCGGAAATCCTGCTGCGGGCCTCCGTCCATGGCATCGTCACGCCCCTGCGCTCCCTGCGCCGCCTGCCCCGGGTGATCGCCGCCGGGGTCGCCTTCGGCCGGCGGGCGCTGGCCCGGCGCGAACCCGTGCCCACCGCCCCGTTCCAGGCGCCGCGCACGCCCTTCAACCGCGCCCTCACGCCCCACCGCCGCTATGCCGTGGGCGAGGTCTCGCTCGACCGGGTCAAGGCGCTGCGCAAGGCGACCGGGGCGACGGTGAACGACATCGTCCTCGCCATGTGCGCGGGCGCGCTGCGGCGCTATCTGCAGACCGCGGGCGAATTGCCGGACAAGCCCCTGCTGGCGGTCTGCCCGGTTTCGGTGCGCGCGGAAGGGACGGATGCCGGGGCGTCCAACGCCGTCTCCGCCATGTTCGTGTCGCTGGCGACGGATATCGCCGATCCGCTGGAACGGCTGGAGGCGATCCGCGCCTCCACCGTCGATGCCAAGGAAGCGCACAAGGCCCTGCCAGCGAGCGCCCTGACCAACTGGGCCGCCTTCGCCGCCCCGCTCGTCGCCGCCCAGGCCGCGAGGCTCTATTCCCGCTACAAGGTCGCCGACCTGCACCGGCCGCCCTACAACGTCATCATCTCGAATGTCCCGGGGCCGCCCTTCGCGCTTTATCTCGCCGGGGCGGAATTGCTGCATTCCTACCCGATCTCGCTGGCGGTCGAGGGTATCGGTCTCAACATCACCATCATGTCCTACCGCAGCGAGGTCGCCATCGGCCTGACCGCCGACCGGGAGGCTGTGCCGGACATCGAACGCATGATGGAGCTGATGCCGGAAGCCCTGGCCGAACTCGAGGCCGCCCTCGCCCGAAAAGCGAAACCGGCGCGCAGCGCGTAAGACAAGAAAAAGGCGCCGCCCCCGGGAGGGAGCGGCGCCCGATCAGGGGCCTGAGATGGCCTTACTTGTCGACGCGGATGGCGACGAAGCGCAGATCGCCCGCCCGGCTGAGGAGGAGAAGCACGGATTTCTTGCCGGCATCCTTCTCGGCCTTCACCTTGTCGGCGATCTGGGCCGGGCTGGTCACCTTGTCCTGCGCGATCTCGACGATGACGTCGCCCGGGCGGATGCCCTTCTCGGCGGCGAAACTGTCGCTCTTCACATCGGTGACGACGACGCCGTTCACATCCTCGGGCACCGAATGCCGGCCGCGCAGATCGTCGGTCAGGGCGGCGAGGCTCATGCCCAGCACGACCTGGGCCTTGGACGGCGCGGTGCCGCCCTTGCCGCCCGCATCCGCGACCTCGGTCGCCGCCTCGTCCAGCTGGCCGACCTTGACCCGGACCGTCTTTTCCTTACCGTCATGCCAGATGACGACATCGACCGTGGTGCCGATCTTGGTTTCGGCGACGACACGGGGCAGGCTGCGCATGTCGGGCACCGGCTTGCCGTCGAAGGACAGGATGACGTCGCCGGCGGCGATGCCGCCCTCCGCCGCCGGACCCTTTTCGTCGACACCGGCGACCATGGCGCCCGAAGCCCTGGGCAGGCTGAGGCTTTCGGCGATCTCGTCGGTCACCGACTGGATACGGACGCCGAGCCAGCCGCGCCGGGTCTGGCCGAATTCGCGCAACTGGGCGACGACCTGACGCGCCAGCGCCGACGGCACCGAGAAGCCGATGCCGACCGAGCCGCCGGACGGGGAATAGATCGCCGTGTTGATGCCGATCACCTCGCCGTCCATGTTGAACAGCGGACCGCCCGAATTGCCGCGGTTGATGGCGGCGTCGGTCTGGATGAAATCGTCATAGGGGCCAGCGTTGATGTCGCGGTTGCGGGCCGAGATGATGCCCGCCGAGACCGAGCCGCCGAGGCCGAAGGGATTGCCGATCGCCAGCACCCAGTCGCCGACGCGGGCCTTGTCGCTGTCGCCGAAATCGACGAAGGGCAGCGGCTTCGACGGCTTGACGATGAGAACGGCGACATCGGTCTTCGGGTCCTTGCCGCGCAACTCCGCCGGCAGCTTGGTGCCATCGGCGAGGGTGACGGTGATTTCCTCGGCGTCCTGGATGACGTGATTGTTGGTCACGATCACGCCCGAGGCATCGATGATGAAGCCCGAGCCGAGCGAGGTGACCTTGCGCGGCTCGCCATTGCCACGGCCCTGACGCTCGAGGAAATCCTTGAAGAATTCCTCGAAGGGCGAGCCGGGCGGGAACTGGGGCATCGGCACTTCGCCGTCTTCGCCTTCCGGCGCGCCGGTCACGGTCTGGGTGGTCGAGATATTGACCACCGCCGGGCTGAGCTTCTCGGCCAGATCGGCGAAGCTCTCGGGGGCGGCCCGCGCCTCGGCGACACGGCCGCCCAGCATCACGGCGAGCATGAGCAGGGCGGTGAAGATCACGAAGAGGCGGCGATGCACGGCATCCCCGTCCGCCCGGGCCAGCACCAGGGTGCGGGGGGCGACGCGGGTGCGGCCACTGGATTGAGTCGGTTCCATCACCTGACGGCTCCTGAATATGCGCCCTGCAGGATTGGCTGTCGCGGCCGATCCTGCAATTGATTCGAGAAGGACGGGTCATGGCCCGCCGCTTCTGGTCGCGATGTAGGCGGGGAATGTGGAGGCATTAAGGCCGCGATCGGACGGCCGCGAGGCGGGAAACGCCTGGCGGCCGTCCGGTTCGGGTCAGCGCGCGGCCGGCGCGGGCGCCATGGCCCCCGCGACATTGTCGAGGAAGCGGAAGAAGTCGCTGTTGGGCGACAGCACCATCGTCGTCGTCTTGTCGCTGAGCGCTTCGCGGTAAGCCTGCATCGAGCGGTAGAAGGCGAAGAACTTCGGGTCCGAGCCGAAGGCATCGGCGAAGATCCGGCTGGCCTCGGCATCGCCTTCGCCGCGCTTCATTTCACTGTCGCGCCGGGCATTGGCGATGATCACGGTCGCTTCACGGTCGGCCTCGGCGCGGCGCTTCTGCGCGGCTTCCTGGCCGGTCGCCCGGATCAGCTTGGCTTCCTGGTCACGCTCGGTGCGCATCCGCTGGAAGATCGCCTGGCTGTTCGCCTCGGGCAGGTCGGCGCGGCGGATCCGGACATCGACGATCTCGAGCCCGTTTTCCTTGGCCTTGTCGTTGACGAGCTGGCTGATGTTGCGCATCAGTTCGGCCCGGCGGCCACCGGCATGGCCTTCCGCCCGGGGATCGAGCAGCAGCGCGGTCAGGGGTTCGCGGCCGACGACGTCGCGTAAGGTCGAGGAAATGAAGGTCGCCAGCTGACGCCGGGCGATATCCTCGGTCCGCAGGCGCTGGTAGTAGCGCAGGGGATCGACGATGCGCCAGCGCGCGAAGGCATCGATCACCACCCGCTTCTGGTCGGCTGCGATCAGTTCCTCGGCCGGTGCATCGACGTTCAGCACCCGCTTGTCGACATAGACGACGTTCTGGACCATCGGGATCTTGAAATAGAGCCCGGGTTCGCTGATCTGCCGCTTGGGTTCGCCGAACTGCAGGACGATCGCCTGCTGGGTCATGTCGACGGTGAAGAAGGACGAGCTGACCGCGACGAACAGCGCGAAAAGGACGACAAGGCCGGCGATGATACGGTTGTTCATGGCGTGCCTCCCGCCTGGCCGGCGCCCGGTTTGACGAGTTCCGGCAGCGGCAGATAGGGCAGCACGCCCTGAGTATTGCCGCCTGCGTCGAGCACCATCTTGTTCATGTTGCGCAGGATGCCTTCCATCGTCTCGATGTAGATGCGCTGGATGGTGACGTCCTTGGCCAGGTCATAGGCCTTGAGCACCGACAGGAAGCGCGAGGCCTGGCCCTGCGCATCGGCCACCACCTGCTGGCGATAGCCTTCGGATTCCTGGAGGATCTTCTCGGCCATGCCGCGCGCCTGGGGCACCTTGTCGTTGTAATAGGCTTCCGCCTCGTTGCGATATTGTTCCTGGTTGGCCCGGGCCGCCTGAACGTCGCGGTACGCCTCGATCACGGCCGAAGGCGGATCGACCCGGTGCAGCTGGAGCTGGGTCACCTGGACACCGGCGCCATAGGTCGTCAGAACCTGCTGGATCAGCTCGCGCGCTTCGCGGGCGATCTTCTCGCGGCCTTCGGTCTGGGCATCCTGCAGGCGCGAACGGCCGATCACCTCGCGCATCGCCGAGATCGAGACGGCGCGGACAGTCTCGGCCGGGTCCTGGATGTTGAACAGGAACTTGCCGGCGTCGTCGATGACCCAGAAGACCGAGAAGGCGACATCGGCGATATTCTCGTCGCCGGTCAGGATCAGGCTTTCGTCCGTCGAATCGCGGCGCAGCGGCCGCGCCCCGTCGAGCGAGGTGGTCAGGCCGACATCGACCCGGTTCTGGCTGGTGACGGAGGGGGTCTGCGCGCTCTCGATCGGGGCGGGCAGATGGTAATGCAGGCCGGGTTCCGTGGTTTCCACCCATTTGCCGAAGCGGGTGACGATGCCCAGTTCGTCAGGCTCGACCCGGTAGAACCCGGTCGCCGCCCAACCGCACAGCAGGACGAGGCCGGCGAGCACCAGCCCGCGCTTGCCCCAGCTGCCGCCGGGCACCATTTCCTTGAAACGGTCCTGGCCACGCCGCAGCAGATCTTCCAGATTGGGCGGCTGTCCGCCCGAACCCCGTGGACCCTGTCCCCAGGGACCGCGGTTGCCGCCGTTACCGCCGCCGCCGCCACCCCAGGGGCCGCCATTGTTCTGCCATGGCATACTGTCGCTATCTCCCAACCAAGACCCGCATCCCCGTCCGACAGTTGGGTGTCGGACCGCGATGCGCTATACCCCAGACATACGCAAGGCCGGGGCGGTCTATTCCCTGATTCAGCCGCACCCATCCGTCGCCCCTCGCAATGTGGGCGAAATGCCGGGTAATTCAAGGACTGAAGCAATGACATCGATATCCCGCGAAGACGTTCTGGCCGCCCTCGCCCGCATTCCCGACCCGGAAAAACGCGGCAGCGTGATCGATGCGGGACGTGTTCAGGGCCTGATGCTGCGCGATGGCCATGTCGCCTTCGGCCTCGAGATCGACCCGCGCAAGGCCGCCGACTTCGAGCCCCTGCGCGCCGCCTGCGAGAAGGCGGTGATGGCCCTGCGCGGCGTGATCAGCGTCAACGCCGTGCTGACCGCCCATCGCGATGGCCCCGCCCCCGCCCCCGCCGCGCCGGCCAGCCCGCGCGGCATCGCCATCCCCGGCGTCGGCAAGGTGATCGCCGTCGCCAGCGGCAAGGGCGGGGTCGGCAAATCGACGACCGCGGTCAATCTCGCCCTCGGCCTGCGGGCCATGGGGTTGAAGGTCGGCCTGCTCGACGCCGATATCTATGGCCCTTCGGTGCCGCGCCTCCTCGGCCTGTCGGGCAAGCCGAAGACGACCGCCGAGAAGAAACTGGTGCCCATGGAAGCCCATGGCCTCAAGGCCATGTCGATCGGCTTCCTCGTGCCCGAGGACCAGGCGGTGATCTGGCGGGGGCCGATGGTGATGAGCGCGATCGGCCAGCTGCTGAACGATGTCGCCTGGGCCCCGCTCGACATTCTGGTCATCGACCTGCCGCCGGGCACCGGCGATGCCCAGCTCACCCTCGCCCAGCGGGCGCCGCTCTCGGGCGCGGTCATCGTCTCGACCCCGCAGGACATCGCCCTCATCGATGCCCGCAAGGGCCTCACCATGTTCCAGAAGGTGGAGGTGCCGGTTCTCGGCATCGTCGAGAACATGAGCTATTTCCTCTGCCCCCATTGCGGCGGGCGCTCGGACATCTTCGCCCATGGCGGCGCGCATCAGACGGCGGACGACCTCGGCGTCGACTTTCTCGGCGAGATTCCGCTGCACATGGCGATCCGCGAGACGTCGGACGAGGGCCGCCCGATCGTCGCCACCGCGCCGGACAGCCCGCAGGCCGCCGCCTATCTCGAGCTGGCGCGGAAGGTACTGGCGCGGCTGGAGCGGAGCGGCGACAATGGCCGCCCGGCGCCACGCATCGTCATCGGCTAGGACTGGAAGGTTGAGCGTATCCCCCGAGGTCGGCGGCGGCATCAGGTCGCGCCCGGACGCTTTCGCAAGGCGCGGCCATGCCCTGCTCGAGGATATCGAGCGGGCGGGCCGCAAGCCGCGCACGATCCTTCTGTCGATCATCTCGATCCTGCTCGGGGCCGGGTTCCTGACCTGGTTCGGCCTGACCTGGGCCAACCACGAGCGTGCCCTCGGCGCCGCCTCGGCCGAGGCGCGGCTGCTGTCCCGCGTCGTCGACGAGCATTTCCAGTGGACGATCAAGGGCTCGGACCTCGTGCTGCGGCAGGCGGTCGAGATGGTGGCGGAAGACGGCCTCGCCCCCCAGTTCTCGACCGAGGCCAAGCGCCTGCGCCTGATCGGCATGGCCCGGCTGCTGCCGCAGATCGGCTCGCTGTGGTTCTTCGACGAGAAGGGCCGCGTGGTCTATTCGACCAGTCAGGGCCGCAAGCCGCCGTCCGAATTCGCCGATCGCGACTTCTTCATGGCCCATCAGAACGGCGAGGATTTCTATATCACGCCGGCCAACCGCAGCCGGCTGACCGACGCGGTCTATTTCAGCGTCAGCCGCCGGCTGGAGCGGGGCGGACGTTTCGCCGGCGTCGTCCTCGCGGCGATCGACATGCGCTATTTCGCCCAGTTCCACGGCGGGCTGCATGTCCCTTCGACCACGGCGCTGGAGCTGTTCCGCACCGACGGCCGGCTGGTGGTGCGCTGGCCGATCAACGACGACATGGTGGGGCGCGATTTCCTTTATACGCCCTTCTTCCACGAGCATCTGTCGGGCGGCCGCGAGGAAGCCTCGGTCGAGGCCCCGGCGATCGTCGACGGCACGCCCTCGATCATCGCCTATCGCCGGATGAACGGCCTGCCCCTCGTCACCCTCGCCACCATCGACCGGGACGCGGCCTTGCAGAACTGGCGGGAGAACGCCGGTATCGGCCTCCTGTTCGTGCTCGGCTCCGGCCTTCTGGTCGGCGGCCTGACCCTCTTTGGCCTGCGCGCCATCGACCGCGAGGAACACGCCAAGGACAATCTCGCCGCCCGCACGGTGGAACTGGAGGAG
>JAOZVS010000022.1 GCA_025869435.1 Zavarzinia sp. | reverse complement strand
TTGTCCTTGTAGGCGAGGTGCCAGGCGAAGACCTTTTCCAGGCAATGGGGGGTCTGGCCGCCGCGCTTCACCGCCTCGTCGTAATAGGCCTGCAGGGCCGGGCGGTAATCGGGATGGGTACAATTCTCGATGATCAGCTTCGCCCGCTCGCGCGGGGCGAGGCCGCGCAGATCGGCGAGGCCCTGCTCGGTCACGATCAGGTCGACGTCGTGTTCGCAGTGATCGACATGGGAGACGAAGGGCACGATCGACGAGATCGCGCCGCCCTTGGCGATCGACTTGGTGACGAAGACCGACAGATAGGCGTTGCGGGCGAAATCGCCCGAGCCGCCGATGCCGTTCATGATATGCGTGCCGTTCACATGGGTGGAATTCACATTGCCGTAGATATCGGCTTCCAGCGCCGTGTTGATGGCGATGATGCCGAGGCGGCGGATGACTTCCGGATGGTTGGAGATTTCCTGCGGCCGCAGCACCAGCTTGTCGCGGTAGCGGGCGAAATTCGGCATCACCGCCTCGTCCCGCGCCTTGGACAGGGTGATCGAGGAGCCCGAGGCGAAGAGCATCTTGCCGGCGTCGATCAGGTCGAAGGTGCTGTCCTGCAACACTTCGGAATACATCGTCAGGTCCTTGAAGGGGCTGTCGATGAAGCCGTGCAGCACGGCGTTGGCGATGGTGCCGATGCCGGCCTGCAGCGGCTGGAGCGACAGGCCGAGACGGCCAGCGGCGACCTCGCCCTCGAAGAAACGGGTCAGGTGGCGGGCGATGGCCTCGGTCTCGTCGTCCGGGTCGAGGATGTTGGAGGTCGAGTCCTTCTTGCCGGTCTCGACGATGGCGACGATCTTGGCCGGATCGACCGGGATATAGCCGAGCCCCGGCCGGTCGTCCGGGTTGGTGATGGGGATCGGCTGGCGGTGCGGCCGGCGCGACGGGATATAGATGTCGTGCACGCCTTCGAGCGCCATGGTCTGGTTCACGTTGATCTCGACGATGACCTTTTCCGCCAGGATGGCGAAGGTCGCCGAATTGCCGACCGAGGTCGTCGGCACGATGCCGCCGCTCTCGGTGATGGCGATCGCCTCGATCACCGCGACATCGATCGGCCGGATCTGGCGCGAGCGCAGCAATTCCACGGTTTCCGACAGATGCTGGTCGATGAACATGACCTCGCCGTCGTTGATTTCGCGGCGAAGCGCGGGGTCGGACTGGAAAGGCAGGCGGCGCGACAGGAGATGGGCCTCGGCCATGGTCTTGTCGAGATCATTGCCGAGCGAGGCGCCGGTCATCAGGGTGATCTTCATCGGCTCCCGCCGGGCGCGATCCGCCAGGGCCATGGGCACCGCCTTGGCTTCGCCCGCGCGGGTGAAGCCGCTCATGCCGACGACCATGCCGTCCTTGATGTAGCTCGCCGCTTCCTCGGCCGAGACGATCTTGTCCCGGAGGCTCGCCATTCTGATACGATCGCTGACCATGCCATGCTCCATGCGTACTGGACGGGCCGCGCTGGGTACGGCCCTTGCCGTAGTTAGCGCGGACACGGCGCCAGCGCACATTGCGCTATCGCATGGCTCTGGTGCATCCCTGCATGATTTTGACCAAAGTCGTATGGAGTTTGTAATTTCATGGCGAAAACCCTGCTGATCCGGAACGCAAATGTCCTCGTGACCATGGATCCGGCACGAAGGGAGATCGCGGGGGGCGGGTTGTTCGCCGAAGACGGCCGCATCACCGCCGTCGGCCCGACCGATGAATTGCCGGCCACGGCGGACGAAGTGATCGACCTCGCTGGACACATCCTTATCCCCGGCCTGGTGAACACCCATCACCATATGTATCAGAGCCTGACGCGGGTGGTGCCGGGGGCGCAGGACGCCGAGCTTTTCGGCTGGCTCACCAGCCTCTATCCGCTGTGGGCCAGGCTGACGCCGGAGATGATCCGGGTCTCGACCCGGCTGGCCATGGCGGAGTTGCTGCTCTCCGGCTGCACGACCTCGAGCGATCACCTCTATATCTATCCGAATGGTTGCCGGCTGGAGGATTCGATCGAGGCGGCGATGGATATCGGGATGCGCTTCCACGCCTGTCGCGGCGCCATGAGCGTCGGTGTCTCCAAGGGCGGCCTGCCGCCCGACAGCGTCGTCGAGGAGGAGGAGGCGATCCTGAAGGATGCCGCCCGCCTGATCGAGACCTGGCACGATCCCGCCCGCTTCTCGATGCTGCGGATCGCGGTCGCGCCCTGCTCGCCCTTCTCGGTCAGCCGCGACCTGATGCGGGAAGCGGCGAAACTGGCGCGGGCCTACGGCGTCTCGCTGCACACCCATCTGGCCGAGAATGTGAACGACATCGCCTATAGCCGCGAGAATTTCGGCATGACCCCGGCGGAATATGCCGAGGATCTGGGCTGGGTCGGACCCGATGTCTGGCATGCCCATTGCGTCCAGCTCGACGATGCCGGCATCGATCTCTTCGCCCGCACCGGCACGGGCGTCGCCCATTGCCCCTGTTCCAACATGCGCCTCGCTTCGGGCATCGCGCCCATCCGCAAGATGCGGGACCGGGGCGTCTGCGTCGGCCTCGGCGTCGACGGCTCCGCCTCCAACGATGGTGGCAACATGCTGGGCGAGGTGCGTCAGGCCCTGCTGCTGGCCAGGGTCGGCTTCGGCCCCGCCGCCATGACCGCGCGGGAAGCGCTGGAAATCGCCACCCTGGGCGGGGCCCGGGTACTGAACCGGGACGATATCGGCGCCCTCGCCCCCGGCATGGCGGCGGATTTCGCCGCCTTCGATCTGTCGGGAGTCGGCTTCGCCGGCGCCCTGCACGATCCCGTCGCCGCCCTCGTCTTCTGCGCGCCGGAACGGGCGGCCCTCTCCGTAGTCAATGGCAAGGTGGTGGTGCGGGACGGGCAGCTGGCCAGCCTCGATCTGCCGCTGGTGATCGAGCGGCACAACCGGCTGGCGCGCATTCTGGCGACCGGCTGAGTTTTCCCCTCACGAAAAATGATGGCCTTTGCCGATCATAAAACTTGACCATTTGATCAGGTTTTGGTGAGCTGAAAACACAAGGCTCACAAGGGAAGGGCGTTCCATGGCGATGGCGGAGCAGGTCGGGGGCGCTTGTCCCAAGGGGGCGAAGGCCTCGCCCATCGAATTCGATCTTCACGCGCCGCTGACCGGCCATCAGGCGAGGGTGGAGGCGGAGCGCTGCTATTATTGCTATGACGCGCCCTGTACCACCGCCTGCCCGACCTCGATCGACATTCCCCTGTTCATCCGCCAGATCTCGACCGGCAACGACCTGGGCGCGGCCAAGACCATCCTCGACAGCAACATCATGGGCGCCATGTGCGCCCGCGTCTGCCCGACCGAGCAATTGTGCGAACAGGCTTGCGTCCGCAACACGGCGGAGGACAAGCCGGTCACCATCGGCCTGTTGCAACGCCACGCGACCGATGTCCTGCTGAACGACGGCCGCCAGCTCTATGCCGCCGGTGCGCCCACGGGCAAAAGGGTGGCCATCGTCGGCGCCGGGCCGGCGGGCCTCGCCTGCGCTCATGCCCTCGCCCGGCTCGGCCATGCGGTGACGATCTTCGAGGGGCGGGCGAAATCCGGCGGCCTCAACGAATATGGCATCGCCGCCTACAAGGCGGTGGGCGGCATCGCCGCGCGCGAGGTCGATTACATCCTGGGCGTCGGCGAGATCGAGGTGAAACACGACACGCGCCTCGGCCGGGACATCAGCCTCGACCTCCTGCGCAGCCAGTTCGACGCGGTCTTCCTCGGCATGGGGCTGGGCGGGGTGAATGCGATCGGTATCCCGGGTGAGGATCTGGCTGGGGTGGAGGACGCGGTGGGTTTCATCGCCGCGCTGCGCCAGGGTGTGCCGGCGCCGGTCGGCCGCCGGGTGGTGGTGATCGGCGGCGGCATGACCGCGATCGACGTCGCGGTGCAGGCGAGATTGCTGGGCGCCGAAGATGTCACCATCGCCTACCGTGGGGCGGAAAGCGCCATGAAGGCCAGTCCCTACGAGCGGGAGGTGGCGCGCGTCCGCGATGTCCGCATCAAGACCGGGCTGCGGCCGAAGGCGATCCTGGGCGAAGCGGGCAAGGTGACGGCGGTCGAATTCACCTATGCCGACGGACGGGATGAAACCTGTACGATCCCGGCCGATCAGGTGTTCAAGGCGGTGGGGCAGAGGTTCCTCGCGGGCGACGGCGCCTCGACCCTTGCCCTCGAAGGCGGGCGGATCGCGGTCGACGAGGGGCGGGCGACCTCGCTGCCCGGGGTCTTCGCCGGGGGCGACTGCGTGGCCGGCGGCCAGGACCTGACCGTGACGGCCGTCGAGGACGGCAAGATCGCCGCCCTCTCCATCGACAGCTACCTGCGCGCCTGACGGGGGACGAAGCCATGGCCGATCTGACCACCACTTTCGCCGGCATCAAGTCGCCCAATCCCTTCTGGCTGGCCTCGGCGCCGCCGACCGACAAGGCCTATAACGTCATCCGTGCCTATGAGGCCGGCTGGGGCGGCGTTGTCTGGAAGACCCTGGGCGAGGCGGGGCCGCCGGTCGTCAATGTGAACGGCCCGCGTTACGGCGCCCTGCACGGCGCCGACCGCCGGGTGATCGGCTTCAACAACATCGAGCTGATCACCGATAGGCCGCTGGAGCTGAACCTGCGGGAAATCAAGCAGGTGAAGCGCGACTGGAAGGACCGCGCCCTCGTCGTCTCCCTCATGGTCCCCTGCGAGGAGGAGGCGTGGAAAGCCATCCTGCGCCAGGTGGAGGAGACCGAGGCCGATGGCGTCGAGCTGAATTTCGGCTGCCCGCATGGCATGTCGGAGCGCGGCATGGGCTCCGCCGTCGGCCAGGTGCCGGATTATGTCGAGATGGTCACCCGCTGGTGCAAGCAGCACAGCCGGATGCCGGTCATCGTGAAGCTGACCCCCAACATCAGCGACATCCGCGCCCCGGCGCGGGCGGCGAAGCGGGGCGGCGCCGACGCGGTCTCGCTGATCAACACGATCAATTCGATCATCGGCGTCGATCTCGACGCCATGACCATCGCGCCCTCGACCGACGGCAAGGGCACCCATGGTGGCTATTGCGGCCCGGCGGTGAAGCCCATCGCCATGAACATGGTGGCGGAAATCGCCCGCGACGCCGAGACACGGGGCCTGCCGATCTCGGGGATCGGCGGCGTCACCACCTGGCGTGACGCGGCGGAATTCATGACCCTGGGCGCCGGCAATGTGCAGGTCTGCACCGCCGCCATGGTCTATGGCTTTCGCATCGTCGAGGAGATGATCACCGGCCTGTCCGAATGGATGGACGGCAGGGGCTATACGTCGACCGCGGATTTCGTCGGCGGGGCCATCCCCAATGTCACCGACTGGCAATATCTGAACCTCGACTACGCGGTGAAGGCGCGCATCGATCAGGACAAATGCATTTCCTGCGGCCGCTGCCACATCGCCTGCGAGGACACGTCGCATCAGGCGATCACCGCCATGGTCGACGGCAAGCGCAGGTTCGAGGTGATCGACGAGGAATGCGTCGGTTGCAACCTTTGCGCCAGCGTCTGCCCGATCGCCGACTGCATCACGATGGAGCCGATCGCCGGCATCGATCCCCGCACCGGGCGGGAGGTCGGCCACGGCTACAGCAATTGGACCACCCACCCGAACAACCCGAACCGCAAGGCGGCGGAGTGAGGGGGAGGCGCGGCGCTGCCCAATCCTTGGGCGGCGCTGGCCGTGCGACCAAAAGGGTGCTTAAAATTTGTTGATTGCCGCCATGGGCGGGTTCGATACTGATCTGACCAAACGGTCAGGTTCGGTTTGATGGTCGGGGTCAGGGGCATGAGCGAGCAGCGCAATCTTTCGATCAATGGCGACCGCCTGTGGCAGAGCCTGATGGACATGGCGAAGATCGGCGCGACCCCGAAGGGCGGCGTCTGTCGCCTCGCCCTGACCGATGTCGACAAGGCCGGCCGCGACCTCTTCGTCGACTGGTGCCGGGCCGCCGGCTGCAGCATCACGGTCGACCGCATGGGCAATATCTTCGCCCGGCGGCCCGGCCGGAACAACGACCTCGCCCCCGTCGTCACCGGCTCCCACCTCGACAGCCAGCCCACGGGCGGGCGTTTCGACGGCGTCTACGGCGTGCTCGCCGGGCTCGAGGTGGTGCGCAGCCTGAACGATCTCGGCCTCGAGACCGAGCACCCGGTCGAGGTCGCGGTCTGGACCAACGAGGAAGGCTCGCGCTTCGCCCCGGCCATGGTGGCCTCCGGCGTCTTCGCCGGGGTGTTCGACCTCGACTACGGTCTGAGCCGCGCCGATCCCGACGGCAAGACCATGGGCGAGGAACTGGCCCGCATCGGCTATGCCGGCGATGCTCCGGTGGGCCGCCCGGTCCATGCCTATTTCGAGGCCCATATCGAACAGGGCCCGATCCTGGAAGCGGAAGGCAAGACCATCGGCGTCGTCACCGACGCGCAAGGACAGCGCTGGTACGAATTGAATATCACCGGGGTCGAGAGCCATGCCGGCCCGACGCCGATGACACGGCGCAAGGACGCCCTGCTGGGCGCCGCCCGCATCGTCGATCTCGTGAACCGCATCGGTCACCAGTTCGCGCCCCGCGCCTGCGCGACCGTCGGCATGATGCAGGTCTATCCCAATTCCCGGAACGTCATCCCCGGCAAGGTCTTCATGACCATCGACTTCCGCCACCCGGAGGACGCGACCCTGGCCGAGATGGACAAGGCGATGCGCGACGGCGTGACGAAGATCTGCGACGAAATCGGCCTCGGGGTCGAGATCGACCAGATCTTCTATTACGCCCCGGTCCATTTCGACGACGCGTGTATCGAGGCGGTGCGCAAGGGCGTGGCCGAACATGGTTTCACCGCCCGCGACATGGTCTCGGGCGCCGGGCACGATGCCTGCTATCTGGCCCGGGTGGCGCCTACGGCCATGGTGTTCATCCCCTGCATCGACGGCATATCCCACAACGAGATCGAGGATGCGACGCCCGAATGGGTCTCGGCCGGTGGCCAGGTGCTGCTGCGCGCCATTCTGGAAAAAGCGGGCCAGGTGAATTGACCGCGCCTCGGGCGGAGGACGTGGCGATGGCGGCCAAGGTTGTCGATATCCGGGGCCTGTCCCTGACCTTCGCGACGAAGGACGGGCCGGTCTATGCCCTGTCCGAGATCGATCTGACGATAAGGCGCGGCGAATTCGTCTCCTTCATCGGGCCGTCGGGTTGCGGCAAGACCACCTTGCTGCGGGTGATCGCCGATCTCGAAAAGTCGACCGGCGGCAGCATCGCGATCAATGGCCTGTCGCCCGAGGACGCGCGGTTACAGCGCGCCTATGGTTACGTCTTCCAGGCCCCCGCGCTCTATCCCTGGCGGAATATCGAGCGGAACGTGACGCTTCCCCTCGAGATCATGGGCATGCCCAGGGCGGAGCGACAGGCGCGGGCGCGGAAATATCTCGACCTCGTCAACCTCGGCGGGTTCGAGCGGAAATTTCCCTGGCAGTTGTCGGGCGGGATGCAGCAGCGGGCCTCCATCGCGCGGGCGCTGTCGTTCGAGCCGGACCTTCTTTTGATGGACGAGCCGTTCGGGGCGCTGGACGAGATCGTGCGCGATCATCTGAACGAGCAATTGCTGCGCCTGTGGGACAAGACGGAAAAGACCGTGGTCTTCGTCACCCATTCGATCCCCGAAGCGGTGTTCCTGTCCTCGAAGATCGTCGTCATGTCGCCCCGGCCGGGCCGCATCATCGACGTGATCGAGACCGATTTTCCTCGGGACCGCAGCCTCGACATCCGCGAGACGCCGGAATTCCTGAAGATCGCCCACCGGGTGCGCGAGGGTCTGCGCGCCGGCCACGCCTACGAGGATTGAGGGCGATGGCGGCGGCGAAAACCACACCGATCACGCGCCTCTTGGCCGGCCATGCCGGGCCGGTCGCCGTGCTCGGCCTCGCCTTTCTCGGGCTGTGGTACGCAGGCGCGGTCTGGCTGAACGCCGATCTGCAGATCGACGCCTTCGCCCGGGCCGGCACCGACTGGGGCTTTTCCGACCTCGTCGCGGGCACCTGGGCGCAGGAGCGGCCGCTGCTGCCCGCGCCCCATCAGGTGCTGGCGGAAATGTGGAAAACCATCGCCGAGACCGGCATCACCTCGAAGCGCAGCCTGGTGTTTCATGGCTGGGTCACCCTGTCGTCGACCCTGCTCGGCTTTGCCGCCGGCACGCTGCTCGGCATCCTGCTCGCGGTCGGCATCGTTCATGTCCGGGTGCTGGAAAAGAGCCTGATGCCCTGGATCATCGCCTCGCAGACCATTCCCATTCTCGCGGTCGCGCCCATGGTCATCGTGGTGCTGGGCGCCATCGGCCTGAAGGGCCTGATCCCCAAGGCGGTGATCTCGACCTATCTCTGCTTCTTTCCGGTCGCCATCGGCATGGTCAAGGGCTTGCGGGCGCCCGATCTCCTGCAACTCGACCTGATGTGGACCTATAGCGCCAGCGCGCGCCAGACCTTCTTCTACCTGCGCTGGCCGACGGCGCTGCCCTTCCTCTTCGCCGGGCTGAAGGTCGCGATCTCGATCAGTCTCGTCGGCGCCATCATCGCCGAATTGCCGACGGGGGCGCAGGCCGGCCTCGGCGCGCGGCTGCTGGCCGGTTCCTACTATGGGCAGACCATCCAGATCTGGTCGGCCCTCGTCACCGCCGCCCTGATGGCGGCGCTGCTCGTCGCGCTGATGGGCGGGATCGAGCGGCAGGTCGCCCGCCTGATGGGGGCGCGGCCATGAGCGGGCTTCGCCCCGCCCTGCTGTTCCTCGGCATCGCCTTCGCGGGTGCCTTCGCCATGCTCGATGCCCATACCGGCGGGGCGGCGGGGGCGGGTTTCGCCCTGTCGTTGCTGGCCCTGTCGCTGCTCGGCTGGCGGGGGCTGACCTTGCTGGCCAATGCCCATTTCGCCGATGGCCGGGGCCAGCGGGTGGCCGATCTTTCGGTGCCGGTGCTGTTCGGCCTGTGGATCGTGTTCCTGTGGCAGGCGGTGACGATCGGCTTCGGCGTGCCGCAGGTCCTGCTGCCGCCGCCCTCCATGATCGTCGCCCGCATCTTCGGCTCGGCCGATATCCTGCTGGCCGATTTCCGCCAGACCTTCCTGCAGGCGGTGCTGATCGGCTATCTGCTCGGCTGCGGCTCGGGCTTTCTCGTCGCCCTGATCGCCGACCGGGTGCCCTTCCTGCAACGGGGACTGCTGCCGCTGGGCAATCTTGCCTCGGCCCTGCCCATCGTCGGCGTCGCGCCGATCATGGTCATGTGGTTCGGCTTCGACTGGCCGTCCAAGGCGGCGGTCGTCGTCATCATGACCTTCTTCCCCATGCTGGTGAACACGGTCGCCGGCCTTGCCGCCGCCGGCCATCAGGAGCGGGAATTGCTCGGCACCTATGCCGCGACCTGGGGCCAGAGTCTGCTGGCGCTGCGCCTGCCGGTGGCCATGCCCTTCATCTTCAACGCGCTGAAGATCAATTCGACCCTCGCCCTGATCGGTGCGATCGTGGCGGAGTTCTTCGGCACGCCCATCGTCGGCATGGGCTTTCGCATCTCGACCGAGGTCGGGCGCATGAATCTCGACATGGTCTGGGCGGAAATCGTGCTGGCGGCGGTGGCGGGCTCGCTCTTCTACGGGGCCGTTGCCCTCGCCGAGCGGCGCGTGACCTTCTGGCATCCTTCTTTGCGGCAGCGTTAACAGGGGAGTTTAGGGGCATGAAGAGACTGATCGCAGGTGCGGCCCTGATGGCCGTCAGCCTTGGCGCCTTCGCCGCGCAGGCGGCCGACAAGGTCACGCTTCAGCTGAAGTGGGTGACCCAGGCCCAGTTCGCCGGCTATTACGTCGCCAAGGACAAGGGCTTCTACGAGGAAGCCGGGCTCGACGTCACCATCAATCCGGGCGGCCCGGACATCGCCCCGCCGCAGGTGATCGCGGGCGGCGGCGCCGACGTCGTCGTCGACTGGATGCCCTCCGCCCTCGCCTCGCGCGAGAAGGGCGTGCCCCTCGTCAACATCGCCCAGCCCTACAAGCGCTCGGGCATGATGCTGACCTGTCGCAAGGAAACGGGCATCAAGTCGCCGGCCGATTTCCCGGGCAAGACCCTGGGGGTCTGGTTCTTCGGCAACGAATATCCCTTCCTGTCGTGGATGTCGAAACTGGGCATTGCGACCGAGGGCGGGGCCAAGGGCGTCACCGTCCTGAAGCAGGGCTTCAACGTCGATCCCCTGCTGCAGAAGCAGGCCGACTGCATCTCGACCATGACCTACAATGAATATTGGCAGGTGATCGAGGCCGGGGTGAAGCCGGATGACCTCGTCGTCTTCAAATACGAGGATCAGGGCGTCGCCACCCTCGAAGACGGTCTCTATGTCCTCGAAGCCAAGCTGGCCGATCCGAAGTTCGTCGAGACCATGGCGAAATTCGTCAAGGCCTCGATGAAGGGTTGGGACTATGCCCGGGCGCATCCGGACGAGGCGGTGAAGATCGTGCTCGACAATGACGCGACCGGCGCCCAGACCGAAGGCCACCAGAAGACCATGATGGACGAGGTGAACAAGCTCACCGAAGGCTCGACCGGCGTCCTCGACCCGGCCGACTACGAGCGGACGGTGAAGACCATCATGACCGGCGGCTCCGACCCCGTGATCACCAAGGCGCCTGTCGGCGCCTGGACCCACGCGGTCACCGACAAGATGTAAGCGGGGCATTCTCCCTCTCCTCCTTGGAGGAGAGGGGAGCACGGCGCCCCCTCCGTCGTCATCCCGGCGAAGGCCGGGATCTCGGGCCGGCAAGGGCGCCTCTCTCGTTCCAAGGCCCCGGCCTGCGTCGGGGCGACGAGGGCCATGGTTCGATCATTCAAAAAAGCGGCTCTCGCCGCCAAGGCAGACGAAGTGGAGACAGGATCATGACGCTGCTGGTCAGGGGCGGGACGGTCGTCAACGCCGATTACACGCGGCAGGCCGATGTGCTGATCGAGGGCGGCACCGTCGCCGTCGTCGGCACCGGCCTCGACGTGCCGGCGGGGACCGAGGTGATCGACGCAGGGGGCGCCTATGTCATGCCCGGCGGCATCGATCCCCACACCCATATGGAACTGCCCTTCATGGGCACGGTCGCGTCGGAGGATTTCTTCTCGGGCACCACGGCGGGCGCCGTCGGCGGCACCACGACGATCATCGATTTCGTCATCCCGAGCCCCCAGCAGGATATTCTCGAAGCCTATCACACCTGGCGCGGCTGGGCCGAGAAGGCCTCCACCGATTACAGTTTCCACGTCGCCATCACCTGGTGGGACGAGAGCGTGCGCGAAGCCATGGGCACGCTGACCCGCGATTTCGGCGTCAACAGCTTCAAGCATTTCATGGCCTATAAGGGCGCCATCATGTGCGACGACGAGGTGCTGGTGAATTCCTTCACCCGCGCCGGCGAGCTGGGCGCGCTGTGCACGGTCCATGCCGAGAATGGCGAGCTGGTCGCCCATCTCCAGAACAAGCTGATCGCCATGGGCATCACCGGGCCGGAGGGACATCCCCAGTCCCGCCCCAGCGCGGTCGAGGGCGAGGCGGCGGACCGGGCGATAAGGATCGCCCAGGTGCTGAACGTGCCCCTCTATATCGTTCATAATTCCTGCATCGAAAGCCTGCAGGCGATCACGAGGGCGCGCAACGACGGCCAGCGCGTCTTCGGCGAGGTGCTGGCGGGCCATCTCCTGGTCGATGACGCGGTCTATCGCAGCACCGACTGGGATTATGCCGCGCATCACGTGATGAGCCCGCCGTTCCGCCCCAAGGAACATCAGGCGGCGCTGTGGCACGGCCTGCAATCGGGCATGTTGCAGACGACGGCGACCGATCACTGCTGCTTCTGCACGCCGCAGAAGCGCATGGGCCACAATAATTTCACCCGCATTCCCAATGGCACCGGCGGGGTCGAGGACCGGATGCATGTGCTGTGGCATCACGGCGTCAACACCGGCCGCCTGACGCCCTCGGAATTCGTCGCCATCACCTCGGCCAACGCGGCCAAGATCTTCAACATCTATCCGCGGAAAGGCGTGATCGCGCCCGGCTCAGACGCCGACATCGTGATCTGGGACCCGGCGCGGGAGCGGACGATCTCGAAGAACACCCACCACCAGAAGATCGACTTCAACATCTTCGAGGGCATGACGGTGCGGGGCATCAACACGCATACCATCGCCAATGGCAAGGTGGTGTGGCAGGACGGCGAGGTCCGGACGGTGCGGGGCGCCGGCCGTTACATCGACCGGCCGGTCTTCCCGTCCTATTACGACGCGGTGCGAAGGGTGGCGGAAGCGACGGCGCCCAGCGCGGTCGAGCGCATGGGCTGAGCCTCAGCGGACGCCGCTGTAACGCTCGTAAGTCTCTTCGACCACGGTGATATGGCCGCGCATCGCGGCCTCCGCCCCGGCCTTGTCGCCGCGCAGGATGGCGGTCACCACCTGGTCGTGCTCGGCATGGGACAGGGGCAGGCGGCCCAGGGTGCGGAACTGGGCGCGGCGGAAAGGCGACAGGCGCGCCCGCGTCGCCAGTGTGATCTCGGTCAGATAGTCGTTGTGACTGCCGTGATAGATCGCGCTGTGAAAATGCTCGTTCAGCTCGTGGTAACGCTGGGGATCACCCTTGCGCACCAGTTCGGCCAGATTCTCGTGGATCGTCTCGAGGGCCTGGCGCTCGGCGCTGGTCATATGGACGGCGGCGAGGCCGGCGCAGATCGCTTCCAGCTCGCCCATCACCTCGAACATGCCGCGCAGCCGCTCAAGTGACGGCAAGGCGACGAGGGCGCTGCGATGCGGCCGCGCCTCGACGAGGCCCGAGGCGGCGAGTTCGCGAATGGCCTCGCGCACCGGCGTCCTTGAGACGCCGAAGCGGGTGGCGATCTCGACTTCCTCGAGGGGGGTGCCCGGGGTCAGGCGCCCTTGCACGATTTCGTCGGCGAGGACGAGGCGCAACTCCTCGCTGCGGGTCGCGGAACGGCGCGGACCCGGCCGGCTGGAAGAAGATTTGGCGCGTTGCGCTGGTGCAGGCGTCGACACGATCAGACTCGTCTTGCTCGGGACCCGAGCCTAGGGGCGGGCGGGTCCTGCGGCAAGGGGCTTGCGGAACATCGCCCGCGCCAGGAATTCCGCCTGGGCCAGCAACCGCTCGACCGTATAGGTGGTGGGGTCCTGCAGCCGCAGCCGGACCAGTTCCTCGGACATGGTGTGCAGCAGGGCGATGGCCAGTTCCCGGTCCGGGTTGGCGAGGCTGGCCAGCGCGGGATCCGCCGTTTGCAAGGCCTCGTTCATATGAGCGCGGGTCAGGGCGCGGGCTTCGGCCAGCCGGGCGTGAAGTTCGGGCGGGCCGCCTTCGCCCGGCATCAGCAGCATGCGCCAGGTCGCCGGGGCGGCATCGACCGCGTCGAGGACACCGGCGACACCGGCGGCGAAGCGCGATTGCCCGGGGGCCGGCGCCCGCTGGCCGGCGGCGAGGAAGCCCGCCGCCGCAAGGGCGAATTCCCGGTCGACCATGGCCAGCAGCAGATCGGCCAGATTGCCGAACAATTGATAGATCAGGGTGCGGGTGATGCCGCAGGTCGCGGCTATCCGCTCGAGGGTGACGGCGTGGAAGCCTTCGGCGTCGACCACCGCGCGGACGGCATCCAGGATCTGCTCGCGCCGCCGGTCGACGCTCATGCGCCGCCGGGGTGCCCTGTCCGCTGTCCTGGCCGTCCGATTCATGCTTGTCCTCACCTCCCGCGCAGGATAACTTACAAAATATAACTTAATAAATGCAAGTTAGCGGAGGGGACGATGGAAAGCCTGGAGGCCTTGACGGCGCGGGTGGCGGCGCAGCGCGAGCGTCTGCCGGCCCTCTATGGCAAGGTCGATTTCTCCATCACGCCCGAGCGCTTCGCCGGCAGCCCCGACATCCCCAGCACGATCCATGGCGAAAAGGGCGAGGCCGCCCGCCGCCGCTTCCTGGCCGATCCCGAAATTGTCGCCCGGGCCAGGGCCTATACGATGCTGGGCGACAATGTCGCCGATGCCTATGCCGCCCTGATGCCGCAATACGGCTTCAAGCGGCTGGTCGCCCTGCTGACCAAGGCCTGCGACGAGGGGCTGGAGGCGGTGCCCGACGCCCCGCCCGAACTGGTCGCCTTCATCCGCGCGATGGAAGATACGCCGGACTGGATCGACATGAGCCTGATCGAGGATGGCGCGCGCTACAGCCGCAATGCTTCGGCCAATCTCGCGCCCTTCGTCGTGCGCGGGGCCTTCGTCGCCACCTTCCTCAACAAATATTCGGCCCTGCCCATGGCCCTGACCGGCACCCTGTCCCACGAGACGGCGGTCCGGCGCATCAAGGAAACCGCCGCCTTCTTCACGACGACGGCGCTGCCCGGCGCGCTCGGCCGTTTCGGTTCGGGCTTCAAGGCGGCGGCCATGGTCCGGCTGATGCATTCCATGGTGCGCTTCAACGTGCTGCGCGGCTCGGCGAAATGGGATGTCTCGGTCTATGGCATTCCGGTGCCGCAGGTCGACCAGATGCCGGCCGGCACCATCGCTGTCTTCCTGCTGGCCTTCAAGCTGATGCGCCAGGGCCGCAAGCAGTTCACGCCGCGGGAACGCGCCTTCGTCGAATTCAACCGCTATCGCTGCTGGCTGCTGGGCCTGCCGGAAGATCTCCTGCCGGTGACGCCGGAAGGCATTCAGGAGGCCATGAGCCTCTACAGCGGCACCCTGCGCGACGGCTATGACGATGAAACCTGCGGCGCCCTGGTGCGGGCGACCATGGCCGCCTATTTCCCCTCCAGCCGGAAACTCTCCGCCCGGATCTTCGACGGGCTGGAGCGCAGCTTCGCCCGGGTGTTCTTCAACCGCTCCTTCCTCGCGGGCGACACCACGGGCAAGGCCGCCCTGATGGGCGTCGCGCTTCGGCCCTATGACACGTTCGTCTTCATCGCCCTCGGCCTGTTCATCTATGGGCGGGAGCGGCTGTACAAGCTGGCGCTGCGGATGCCGGTCCTTGGCGATATCGCCGACCGGCGGCTGATCGCCAAGCTCGACCGGCTGCTGATCGAATATGGCCATGCCGAATATACGACCGACGCGACCAAATACCGGGACGAGTCCTTCCGGGCCAGCCGGCAGGCGGCGGAATAGGGCGCCCGGTCAGAAGCCGCGCGCCATGATCAGGGCCTCGTGAAGTCGAGACGGCTGGTGGCGCCGGCCAGATCGAGATGGGCTTCCACCTTTGGCGTGCGCGCGATCACCGCCCCGCCCCGGATGACGAACAGGCGGGCCGGCTTCAGGCGCAGGGCCTCGAAGGGGCTGCGCGCCTGCAGGATGACGAGATCGCCCCGGCGGCCCTTGTCGATGCCGTAACCATCGAGGTGCAGGACCCTGGCGCCATTGGTGGTGACCGACTGGAACATGGCGTCCATTTCGGCGACGCCGGTCATCTGGCCGACGTGCAGGCCCATGCTGGCGACTTCCAGCATGTCGTGGCTGCCGAGGGGATACCACGGGTCCATCACGCAATCGTGCCCGCAGGCGAGGTTGAGCCCGGCCGCCATCAATTCCTTCACCCGGGTCATGCCCCGGCGCTTGGGGTAGGTGTCGTGGCGGCCCTGCAGGGTGATGTTGATCAGCGGATTGGCGATGACATGCAGCTCCGCCTCGCGCATCAGGCCGATCAGCTTCGAGACATAGTAATTGTCCATCGAATGCATCGAGGTCAGATGCGATCCGGTCACCCGCCCGCGCAGGCCGAGGCGCGTGGTCTCATAAGCGAGACTCTCGACGTGGCGCGACCAGGGATCGTCGGATTCGTCGCAATGCATGTCGACGAGCAGGCCGCGTTCGGCCGCGATCTCGCACAGGGCCTTCACCGAGGCGGCGCCGTCCTGCATCGTCCGCTCGAAATGGGGAATGCCGCCGACGACGTCGACGCCCTTGTCGAGGGCGCGGATGAGGTTGTCGGCCGAGCGGGCATAGCGGAAATAGCCGTCCTGCGGGAAGGCGACGAGCTGGAGGTCGAGCCAGGGCTTCACCTCGGCCCGGACGTCCAGCAGGGCGTCGACCGCCAGCAGCCGGTCGTCGCAGATATCGACATGGCTGCGGATGGCGAGGGTGCCCCGGGCGATCGCCAGCCTGCAGAACTCGAGGGCGCGGCGCTTGATCGCCTCCACCGTCAGATGCGGTTTCAACTCGCCCCACAGCGCGATGCCTTCGAGCAGCGTGCCCGACTGGTTCATGCGCGGCATTCCCAGCGACAGGGTCGAATCCATGTGGAAATGGCTGTCGACGAAGGGCGGCGTCGCCAGGAAACCCTCGCCCTCGATCACCTTGCCGGCTTCGGCCTCTATGCCGGGGGCGACCTCGACGATCACGCCCTTATGGATGGCGATGTCCATGCCCTTGCGGCCATCGGGCAGGGCGATATCGCGGATCAGGAGGTCGATACTCATCTCTCTTCCTTGCGGAACGGGGTCAGGAGCGCGGCCGGGGCGCGGGCATTGCGCGAAACCGCGGCCATGGCGACGATGGTCAGGACGAAGGGCAGCATCAGGAAGACCTGATAGGGCACATCGATGACATTGGACGCCTGCAGGCGCAATTGCAGCGTATCGATGGCGGCGAAGATCAGGGCGCCGATGGCGCATTTCCACGGGCTCCACTGCCCGAAGACGACAAGGGCGATGCAGACCCAGCCGCGCCCCGAAATCACGCCGAAGGTAAAGGCGTTGAACTGCGCCATGCTGAGGAAGGCGCCGGCCGCGCCCATGAAGGCGCCGCCCAGGATCAGCGCCTGATAGCGGGTGAGGGCGACATTCACCCCCGCCGAATCCGCCGCGCGCGGGCTTTCGCCCACGGCGCGCAAGGACAGGCCCCAGGGCGTGCGGAACAGGACGAAGGCGGCGACGGGCACGGCGAGAAGGGCGATATAAACAAGGGCGAACTGGTCGAACAACACGGCGCCGATCACCGGAATATCGGACAGCAGCGGAACCTTCACGGTGGCGAAGGCTTCGATAGAGGGCGGCACGCCCGGCTGGCCGAAGATCAGGCGATAGAAGAAGAAGGCGAAACCCGTGCACAGCAGGGTGACGCCGATGCCGGAGACATGTTGCGACAGGCCGAGGGTGACGGTGAGCAGGCCCATCAGCGCGCCCATGACCATGCCGGTCGCCATGGCGGCGAGAAGGCCGAGCCACAGCGAGCCGGTGAAATAGGCGGTGGAAAAGCCGGTCATGGCCGAGAGCAGCATGATGCCCTCGATCCCGAGATTGAGGACGCCCGCCCGTTCGGCGAACATCTCACCGAGCGAGGCGAGGATCAGCGGTGTCGCGATGCGCAGCAGGGCGGCGAAAAAGCCGATCTGGAAGATCTGGCCCCAGATGTCATCCATGGGCCACCCCCTTGAGACGCAGGCGATAGCGCGTGAACAGCAGCGCGATCAGCATGGTGATCAGGGCGGTGCCCTGGATGACGTCGGACAGATAGACCGGGATGCCGGTCGCCCGGCTCATCGCCTCGGCCCCGGTGATGACGATGGAGAAGAAGAAGGCCGCCGGCACGACGCCGAGCGGGTTCAGCCCCGCCAGCATGGCGATGACGATGCCGGTATAGCCGTAACCGGGCGAGATCCCGGCCATCACCTGATAATGCAGCCCGCCCACTTCGCCGACCCCGGCAAGCCCCGCCATGGCGCCCGACAGAAGCGCCGTCGCCATGGTGACGCGGGCGGTGGAAAAACCGGCATAGGCGGCGGCCTGGGCATTTTCGCCGACGGCGCGAATGGCGAAGCCGAGCACGGTCTTGCGCATCAGGATGAAGACGAGGGGGGCGGCGAGCAGCGCGAGGCCGACCCCGAGGTGCAGCCGCGTCCGGGGCAGCAGGATGGGAAAGCCCGCTTCCTCCCGGATGTCCGGCGAATCCGGATAGCCGGACAGCGGGTCTTTCCACACCCCGTCGAGGAGGGCCATCATGCCGTAGAAGACGATGAAATTGAGGAGGAGGCTGACCACCACCTCGTCCACCTTGTAACGGGTGCGAAGGAGGGCGGGCACCATGGCCCAGATCCCGCCGGCCAGCGCGCCCGCGAGGATCATCAGCGGGATCAGCGAAAATTCCGGCAGGCTTTCCCGACCGCCGATGAAGGCGGCGGCCATGGCGCCCATCAGCAATTGCCCCTCGCCACCGATGTTCCAGAACCTCGCCCGAAAAGCGATGGCGACGGCGAGCCCGGTGAAGATCAGCGGCGCCGCCTTCACCGCCGTCTCGACCAGCGCGAAACGCGACGCGACGGGGGAGAGGAACAGCGTGCCATAAGCCTCCAGCACATGCCCGCCCGCGAGCATGACGAGACCGGCGCAGAGGACAAGCGTCGCCAGGATCGCGGCGACCGGCAGCGCGACATAGAACCAGGCGGGTGTCGTGGCCCTTTGTTCGAGACGAAGTCGGATCATGGCGCGGTCTCCGCGCCGCCCACCTCACCCCG
>JAOZVS010000021.1 GCA_025869435.1 Zavarzinia sp. | reverse complement strand
GCCCTTCGTGTTATTTCAGGTCGACTTCCTTGAACTCATGGCTGCCGAGGGGGCTGAGCTTGTAGTTCACCACCTTGTCGCTCACCGGCTCCGAGACCAGCGAATGGGCGATGACGAACCACGGTGCTTCCTCGTGGAAGATGACCTGGGCCTGTTCGTAGAGCTTGGTGCGCTCGGCGATATCCGAGACCTGCTGGGCCTTGCGCACCAGGTCGTCGAATTCCTTGTTGCACCATTTGGCGAGATTGCCGCCGCCGGGACGCGCGGCATCGCAGCCGAGCAGCGTGTAGAGGAAATTGTCCGGGTCGCCGTTGTCGCCGGTCCAGCCCAGCTGGCACATCTGGTGCTCGCCGTTCTGGCAGCGCTTGCGATATTCGCCCCATTCATAGGTGACGATCTTCGCCTTGAAGCCGATGGCGGCGAGATCCGCCTGCATCAGTTCGGCGACCTTCTTGGCGTCCGGGTTATAGGGGCGCTGCACCGGCATCGCCCAGATGTCGGTGTCGAGCGGCAACTGGACCTGGGCCTGGGCCAGCAGCGCCTTGGCCTTTTCCGGGTCATAGGGGTAATCGGTGATGTCCTTGTTGTAGGACCAGATGGTGGGCGGAATGGGGTTCACCGCCGGCTGGCCCGCGGCGCCATAGACCGCCTTGATGATCGCGGCCTTGTCGATCGCCATCGCCAGGGCCTGGCGCACCAGCTTGTTGTCGAAGGGCGCCTTCTGGGTGTTGAAGGCAAGATAGCCGACGTTGAGGCCGGGCTGCTGCATCAGGACGACGCCGGGCGTCGCCTTCATCACGTCGAGATCCTGCGGGTTCGGATAGGGGGCGACCTGACATTCGCCCGCCTTCAGCTTGGCCCAGCGGGTCGAGGCGTCGGTCGTGATGGCGAAGACGAGATTGTCCAGCTTCGGCTTGCCGGCCCAATAGGCGTCGAAGGCCTTGAAGCGGATGATCGCGTCCTTCTGATACTGCACGAAGCTGAAGGCGCCGGTGCCGATCGGCTCCTGGTCCAGCTTCTCGGGTGTACCGGCCTTCAGCAGGGCATCGGCATATTCGGCCGACAGGATGGTGGCGAAATCCATCGCGAGATTGGCGATGAAGGGCGCGTTGGGCGCGGTCAGCACGAAGCGGACGGTGTAGTCGTCGACCTTGTCGATCGACTTCAGCATGTCGTTCATGCCCATGTCGCCGAAATAGTCGTAAGCCCCGCCCGAGACGCCGTGATAGGGGTTGTCGTTCTTCCACATGCGGTTGAACGAGAACAATACGTCGTCGGCGTTGAAATCGCGGGTCGGCGTGAAGCTCTTGCTCGTGTGGAATTTCACGCCGCGGCGCAGCTTGAATTCATAGGTCGTGCCGTCTTCCGAGACGGTCCAGGATTCGGCGAGGCCGGGACGGGTCTGCGTCGTGCCGGGCACGAAGTCGACCAGACGGTCATAGACGGGGCGGGCCGCGTCGAAGGAGGTCCCCGTGGTGTTCAGCTGCGGATTGAAATTCTCGGGGCTGCCTTCCGAACAATAGACGAGTGTCTTCGCCGCGAGGGCCGGGCCGCCCAGGCCGGCGAGAAGCGTGGTCGCCGCCGCGGTGGCCAGGGCCAGCCGGCGCATCTTCGTTCGCATTGTCCCCGATCGCACGTTCATGAATGCCTCCATCAGAAGTGCGGGCCCGCGGCACCTGGTGGCGCGTCCCCCCGCCGGCATCAAGACTAGACCTGTTTCCGCCGATAATTCGAGCCTATTCCTGCGTGCTGAATTACCTCTTCTGCCCCTCTGGTCAACGGGCGGGGCAATGGGCATGATGGCGCCCCGAATTCGACTCCGGTCCCGCGGTTCCGTATCCTCATGTTTTGTCTGATCCATCCTTCGGGGTTTCGCCGTTTCGCCGCCGCCGCCGTCGGCCTTGCCGGGCTGTGGCTGGCCTTTGAAGGCGCCCCGGCGCGGGCTGCGGTTTCCGCCGACGATCTGATCGAGGCGGCGCTGGCCAGCGCCGGCCAGATTCCCGATGCCAACGAGCGCGGCATGGTCGTCTCCTCGATCGCCGAGGAACGGGCCAAGGCCGGTGACTGGGGTGCCGTCGACCGGATTCTCGCCGACATCGCCGATATCTCCGTTCGCGACGATGCGTTGACCCAATCCGCCGTCATCGCCGCTTCGGCCGGGGAGGCGGAGCGGGCGACCGCGCTCGTCGCCCGTCTGTCCGATGCCGATGGCCGGCGCGACGCGACCTCGGCGGTCGCCTCCGCCCTCGTGCGGCAGGGTTCGGTCTCGGTCGGCATCGGCCTCGCCCGGGCCGTCGACGATACCGAGCAGCGTTTCCGCGCCCTGGTCGATGTCGCGCGGGCCATGGGCGTGAGGCGCGATCCCGCGGCCGGCCGCGTGCTCGACGATGCCGTGGCCGTGCTCGGCCAGATCAGCGATCCAGGCCTCCTTGGCCGCTTGCGCCAGACGGCGGCCCAGGCGGCGGTAGTCATGTATGACGTGCCCCGTGCCCTCGCCATCGCCGACAGTATCGCGGATTCCGCCCGCCGGCTTCAGGTGCTGCGCAACGCCGCCCTCGGTTTCGCCCGCGCGGGCGAGACGGCGGGCGCCGTCGCCGCCGCCGACCGGGCGCTGGAGCATCTGGGCGATGCCCCGGATGCCCGGGAACAGGCCTTCGTGCTGCTCGATCTCGGCACGGCGCTTGGCCTCGCGGGTGACGGTGACCGGGCGCGCCAGGCCTTCGCCGGCGCGGTCGAGGCCGTGCGCGGCCTGACGCCCGAGACCCTGGGCGAAATCCAGGGCTATGTCCCCGGCGCGGCCATCGCCGGCAATCTGGTGGGCTTTGGCATCGAATTCGCCCGCGCCCTGCCCGACATCGTGGTCCGCGACATCGCCCTGCGGGGGGCGGTCGCCGGGCTGGTCGATGGCGGCCGCCTGGCCGAGGCGCAGGCGATCGCCGGTGAAATCCAGGATGGCCAGATCCGCGATGCCGCGCTCCAATATGTCGTGAACGGCGCGGCGGAAGCCGCCAATGTCCAGGTCGCCGCCGCGGCGGCCGAAGCCATCGTGGGTCAGCAGGCGCGGCAATCGGCGACCGGGGCGGTGGCCGAGCGCCTCGCCCGCAATGGCGACGTGAACGGTGCCTTCGCGGCCCTGACCCGCATGACCGAATCGCCCGAACGCGAGGATGTCGCGCTGGAGTTGGCCGGCATCTTCGCCGACAGCGGCGATGTCGAGGCGGTGCGGCGCGCCGTCGCCGAAGTGCAGAGCACGGACAACCGCGAGATCGGCACCGCCAATCTGGCCCTGGCCCAACTGGCCGCCGGCAACACGCTCGCCGGGCTGGAAGCGGCCCGGGGCCTGACCGAGCCGACCCTGCGCGCCCTCGTTCTGGCCCGCATCGCGACCCGGATCGGCGGGCAGCCGATCGACGCGCCGACGCTGATCGCGCCGACCGCCGAATAGGCGATCGTCAGAAGCCTGGCGGGGGCGGCGTGCCGGGCGTGCCGACCTGCGGGCCGCTGTAAAGCCCGCCGGCCGAATCGCGGACGGCGGCGGGCGGTACGAAGACCTTGGCGCAATAAATGATGTTGCCGCCGCCGAAGATGCCCGAAACGATGCCGGCGGGGTCGACGAAGGCGGTGACTTCGCAATCCTGCGCGACCGCCTTGCCGTCCACCATGGCCTCGCCCTTGCGCGACCAGATCGCGATGGTGCCGCCGTCCGAGGCGGGACGCTGGCGGCTGGGCGGGCCGAAATCCTTCTCGAGGGTGGTGACGGGCTTGCCCTGGTAAAGCTCCATGTGGTCGCCGAAGGCGGCCCGTGCCGGCGCCGTCAGGTCGGGGACCGGCGCCGCGGCGCGGGGGGGCTGACGGGCGCAGCCGGCGACAAGAAGCAGCGTGGCCAGAACGGAGACGGCGAAGGGGGCAGGGCGCAAGACGGGAACTCGGTAAAGGGGCGGCCAGCCTAGCGGTTAGCGGCAGGCATCGAAAGGCCCCATGTCGACGTGGAAATGATCGCGGTGATCGGCGTTGTAGTCGGGGCCGAGCACGACCTTGAACAATCCGCAGGCGCCATCGCGCAGGCGGATCAGGAAGCGGCCCTCCGCCCCCGGACGGCCCCAGTCGCCCGCCAGCGTGATATGTCTGCCGTCCGCCAGCACGAAGCCGGCGAGATCGATCGCGTTCGCCTTGGCGTGCTCGCTGCGCCGCCGGCTCTCCTCGCGGCCGATGTTGCGGCAATTATAGGTGCCGTAATCCTCGATCCGCGTCACACGGCTGCCCAGCAGCTTTTCCGCCGCCGGCTGCAGGATCTGGCGCTCGAACAGGACGAGGCCCGCGGCCATGGCGCAGGTCAGCATCACGGGTTCGCGAAAGCGCGCCTTCTCGCCCTGAAGGCGCAGGGCGTCGGCGAAGCCGCAGCCTTCGATGATCGGCCGGTCGGGCATCGGCGTGAACGCGACGCGGGCGGCTTTCAGCACCGCGAGACAGGCGACCGGATCCTCGATCAGGGCGTGAAGCTGGCGCGCGGTGAACAGACCCGGCGGCGCGCCGAGGTCGAGCTGGCCCCAGGGATCGTCCCCCGGCGCCAGCCAGCCCCGGACATGGGCGAGCCACAGCGTGGCCCCGCCGAGAGCGCACAGCAGGATGACGCCGGCGATCAGCCGCGGCAGGAGATGGCGCATGGCGCGAGAATTTGCTGTGGCACTTGACGGCGCTTCCGGCGATTCGGCTAATCGCGACAGTCTATCTCTCCGCGAAGGGGCGGCGCAGCCTGTGCTTGACGAGTTCCTGATCATCCTTGCCGCGCAACCGGTGGTGCCCGCGCTCGCGGCCCTGCTGATCGATCGGCTGTGGCCGCGCGCCAGTGCCCGGCCGCCGGAGATGGTGGCGCGTGTCGTCGCGTCGCTCGTCGAGCGGCTGAACCGGGAAGGCCGGCCGGCGGCGACCCGGCAGATGCGGGGCTTCCTGCTGTGGTCCCTGGTCAGCCTGCTGGCCCTCGGGGCCGGGCTCGCCGTCGCCGACGGGCTGCGCCAATGGTTGCCGCCGCTCGCCGTCAGCCTGGCGGAAGCCGCGCTGATGGCGGCGGGCATCGGTTTCGCGGCGGCCCGCGCGACGGCGCTGCGGGCGGCCGAAGGGGTCGCCAGCCTTGTCCCGGCGAGGGCGGTTTCCGTCGCCACTGTCGCCTGCGACCGGCTGGCCGGCCGTCTGGCCGATGGGCCGGTGGCGCTTGTCCTCGGCTGGCTGCTGCTCGGCCTGCCGGGGGTCTTCATGCTGAAGGCCGGGCAATGGCTGGTGAACGGTGTCGAGACGGACCGGGATGGGGCTTTCGGCCGGGCCGTCCGCGCCTGCCATGCGCTGGTGACCCTGCCGGCCTCGATGATCGCCGCGGTGCTGATCGGCTTCGGCCGCCCGCCGGTGCGCGGCCTCGACCCCGCCGCCGATGCCCTGCGGGCGGCGCTGCTCAGGCGCGGCTTCGATGCGGCGGCCCCGGCAGAGCGGGTGGCGGCGGCCCGTCTCCTCGTCGACCGGGCTCATGCCCTGTGGCTGCTGGTCCTGATCATCGGCGGCCTGCTGGCCGCCGGCCTCGTCTGAGCGCGCTTCCACAGTCGCGAGGCTCCGGCCTTCGCCGGAGCGACCATGTTTTGACCCGACCCCTGTCGTCACCCCGGCGAAGGCCAGGGTCTCGATCAGGCAAGGGCGCTTCGCCGGGGCGATGGTGTTCGGTCTACGCCTTGGCCACGCGGGCGAGGGTCGCCTTCAGGCTGTTGGCGCCCGCGTTGTCGACGATGCGGTTCAGCACGATGTCGCGCGGGTTCACGGCCCTGCCGTAATAGGCCTTGTTCCAGCTGGTGGCCGACAGGATGCCCGCGCCTTCCAGCGAGGCGCCGGCGAACAGGCCCTTGGCCCTGGCGTAGGAATAGATGTCGGCGCGGAAATTGGTCGTCATCGCCGCTTCGACGCCCGAGCCCACGGGGCCAACCGCGATCGAGGCATCGGCGCCCAGTTTCATCTCGTCCTTGAAGATCGCCTCGAGGCCGCGCTCGTTGTTGATGACGAGGACGACTTCCGACGCCTGCGCGCCGATCTGCAGGCCGACCGAGCCGGCGGCCAGGGTGTAGAAGGCGGGGGCGGACCAGCTGCCGTCCGTCTTGCGGCGCCCGACCAGGACCCCGTCGCCGCCCGAGCCGCCGATGATGAAGCCGGCCTTCAGCAGCTGGGGCACGATCAGGCAACCGACCGAGCGGGCGAGATAGGCGCGCATGTCGCCATAGGAGGGATCGCCGCCCAGGCTGTCCATGGTGATGCGGGCCTTGTCGACCAGTTCCTGCTGGTCGGTCGAGGCCAGGGCCGCGCGGCTGGCGCCGGCAAGGGCGATGGCGGTGATGGCGCCGCCCATCAGCTCGCGGCGGGAAATCATCTGCATCGTGGCGTTCCTTCTGTCTCGCGTCCCCGCGTGAACAATGCCGGTGTCGGCGCGCGGGTTCCCGTTATTCGCCTGTCTGGAGTAACCGGCCCTTGTCCCGCGCGCCATCATGGAATCGCAGGAAGGCGAAGATGCCAAGCGCCAGATAGAGCCCGTCGAGCGCGAAGGCGATGCCGATCGACGCGGCATCGACGGTGCCTTCGAGCAGCAGGCGCCGCATCCCCTCGAAAACATGGGCGGACGGCAGGCACCAGGCCACGCCCTGCAGGAAGGGCGGCAGGATCGAGACCGGATAGAACACCGCCGACAAGGGCGCGATGGCGAAGACAAGGCCCCAGGCCAGCGCTTCCGCCCCCATGCCGACCCGCATGACGAGACCCGAGATGAACAGCGCGATGGCCCAGCCCATCAGGACGAGCGCGGCGAAAAAGGCGACGAGGGCAAGCCCCATGTCATAGACGGAATAACCGAAGAACCAGATGGCGAGCAGGCTGGTCGGCACCATGCCGGCGAGGGTGCGCAGCAGGCCGACGCTGGCGAGCGCGATCAGAAGCTCGATCGGGCGCAGCGGACTGGCGAGGAGATGGCCGAGGTTGCGGGCATACATTTCCTCGAGGAAGGACATGGTGGTGCCAAGCTGGGCGCGCAGCAGCACGTCCCACCGCCGCGCGGCCCCCCGCAGGACGCCACGCCCCTGGCCGGCGGCCCCGGCCGGCTGGGGCAGCGACAGGGTGATGAACCCCCAGGTCAGCATCTGCACCGTCGGCCAGTAGATCATGTCGAGGAGACGCGGCCAGGACGAGCGCAGCAGATACCAGTGGCGCAGCATGAGGGCGCCGATGCGCCGGCCCGACAGCGGGCTCATGTCGTCTCTCCCCGGCGGCGGTCGCGGGCGATATCGAGAAAGACATCCTCCAGCGTGTCGCGGCCATAGCGGGCCAGAAGGCCGGCGGGCGTGTCGTGATCGACGATGCGGCCGGCCCGCATCATGACGACGTCGGCGCACAGGCGCTCGACCTCGGCCATGTTGTGGGAGGCGAGCAGGATCGCCGCCCCGGAGCGGTGCTGATAGTCGAGCAGATAGCGCCGCACCCAGTCGGCGGTATCGGGATCGAGGGAGGCGGTCGGCTCGTCGAGGAGGAGGAGCCTCGGCTCGTTGATCAACGCCTTGGCGAGGGCGACCCGCGTCTTCTGCCCGGCCGAGAGGCGCCCAACCGGCCGGTCGAGAAAACCCTCGAGATCAAGGTCGGCGGCCAGGCCCTCGATCCGGCGTCGCGGCGCGGCGACGCCATAGAGCCGGGCGAAGACCGTCAGATTCTCGGTCACCGTCAGCCGGTGCGGCAGATCGACGTAAGGGGAGGAGAGATTCATCATCGCCTTCACGGCGACCGGCTCGCGCGACAGCTCCAGTCCGCCCACCCGGATCCGGCCCGCCGTGGGTTTCACCAGGCCGAGAATCATGGCGATCGTCGTCGTCTTGCCGGCGCCATTGCCGCCAAGCAGCCCGGTGATCGCCCCGGCCGCGATCGAGAAGGAAACATCGCGCACCGCCTCGACCGGGCCGAAGCGTTTGGACAGATGCTCGATGTCGAGGATGGGGCGGGGCAGGTCGGACACGGCGGCATCATGCCAAAGCATCGGCACCCCTGCAAAGGTCGGATGCGGCGGCATTGGCGCGGGCGATCGGAATCTATATTGTGCGGCCCAACAGGCTTCATGCGTTTGCGGGGTATTCCCATGGCCGACAGGCTGGTGACGGTATTCGGTGGTTCGGGCTTTGTGGGGCGCTATGTCGTCAAGCGGCTGGCGAAGCAGGGTTGGCGCGTGCGTGTCGCCGTGCGCCGCCCGCAGGAAGCCGGTTTCCTGCGCCCGATGGGCGACGTCGGCCAGATCGTCATCGTGCAGGCCAATGTCCGCCATACGCCTTCGGTGAAAAAGGCGGTCGAGGGCGCGGAGGCGGTGGTCAATCTCGTCGGCATCCTGTCCGAGTCGGGTAGCCAGAAGTTCCAGATGATCCAGGCGGAAGGGGCGAAGCGCATCGCCGCCGCTGCCCGGGACGCGGGCGTCTCCCGCTTCGTCCAGCTCTCGGCGATTGGCGCCGACGCGGCGTCCGGCGCCGCTTACGCGAAGACCAAGGCCCTGGGCGAGCAAGCGGTGAAGGCCGCCTTCCCGGATGCGGTGATCCTGCGTCCGTCGCTGATCTTCGGGCCGGAAGACCAGTTCTTCAACCGTTTCGCCAACATGGCGCGCTACATCCCCGTGCTGCCGCTGATCGGCGGCGGCGAGACGAAGTTCCAGCCGGTCTATGTCGGCGATGTCGCCGATGCCGTGGCTGCCGCGGTCAATGGCACGGTCGGCGCGGCGGCGCAGCCCTACGAACTGGGCGGCCCGGTCGTCTACAGCTTCCGCCAGTTGATGGAACTCGTCCTCAAGGTGACGGAGCGGAAGGCGCTGCTGTTGCCGATTCCCTTCCCCGTCGCCAGCCTGCAGGCGGCGGCCATCGGCTGGCTGCCGGGCGCGCCCATCACCTCGGACCAGGTGAAGCTGCTGCGCCGGGACAATGTGGTCGCGGCCGGCGCCCCGGGCTTCGAGGCCTTCGGCATCATCCCGACCTCGGTCGAAGCCATCGTGCCGACCTATCTGCATCGCTTCCGCAAGGCCGGCCAGTACGAGATCCGCGACGCGGTCGAGAACTGATCTCGACCGGTTGAAAGCCGGCGGCGGCGCAACCATCTGCTGAAAGCCCGGCGATGATCCCGCCCGGCTTTCGGCGGAGGGCGGATGAGCAGGCTGTTGGCGCGTGGCGTGGCCGGGGCGTCCTGGGCGTTCCTGACCCTTCTCGCCGTCTCGCTCGCCGTGACCGGCCTCTGGCCTTGGCCGGTGGCTGTTGTCTTCGTCGTCTTCGCCCTCGGTCTCGACCTCGTCACTTTCCGCCACTACGCGCGGACAAGGGTCATGCTGCGCCTGCAGCGGCGGGGCGACGGGCAGCGCTATGCCGAGCTGGCGGTGGCGCTGTTCGTCACCGTCCTGTTCTTCGTCCTCGCCTTCGTGCAAGGGGCGGAGGCGAGCATCGGCGGTGTCGACCCGCGCCTGCTGGCCGCGCTCGCCCTGATGTTCTGCCTGTTCCTGGCCCGGCTCTGTTTCGGCGGCGCGCGGGCGAAGCCCGGCTACGAGCGTCTCGACTTCGATGCGGTGATGCCCTTCGATGAAATCGCGGCGCAGACGAAATACGGCTTCATCGCCTTTCTGGCGCTGTCGCCCCTGCTGATCCTGCCCGCGCGCCTGCAACGCGCGAGTTTCAACCTGATCGGCTATGGCCTCGGCTTCGCCGCCGCCCATTGGGCTTTCCGCCTGATCGCGACGGGAACGCCCGGCCTCGACACCCTCGGCCTGATCGGCGCCTATGTCGCCGCGCTCGCCCTTTGCACCGTGCTCATGCCGGTCTTCGCCCGCAACCCCTGGTGCGGGTCGAGGGGCGGTCAAGTGATTGAATAAACACACTCGTCGCTCCGGCGAAGGCCGGAGCCTTTGTCCGAAAGAGGCGCCCCTACCGGCCTGAGATCCCGGCCTTCGCCGGGATGACGACAGGGGCTCGCGCTGCCTCTCAGGCGAGAACGAGGTCCGAGGCATAGAGCGCCTCGACCCCATGGACGCGGAGGGTGAAATCGACGCGGCCGTCGCCGTCGAAATCGCCGAAGAGCACGACTTCATGCCGGCTGACGGCATAGCCGATTTCGGGGCCGGTGCCGCTGAAGCGCTCCGTGCCGATGAAGATGACGGCACCCGAGGCGAGGGCGGACAGCTCGATGCGGTCGCCGTCCTCGCGGTTGAAGTCGATGATGCGGTCGGGGCCCGTGCCAGTGGCGCGGCTGTCGGTCAGGGCCTGAAACACGAAGAGATCGGCGCCGGCCCCGCCGATCAGCCGGTCGGCGCCGCCGCCGCCGATGATCACGTCGTCGCCATCGCCGCCGTTGAGCGTATCATTGCCGGTATTGCCCGAGAGCAAGTCCTGGCCTGCGCCGCCGCTCAGCCGATCGTCGCCCCGCCCGCCTTCGAGACGGTCGGCGCCGTCGCCGCCGATGATGACGTCATCGCCATCGCCGCCGCTCAGCCGGTCATGGCCGGCCCGGCCCTCGATCCGGTCGGCCCCGCTCTTGCCCCATGCCTCGTCGTCGCTGGCGGTGCCGGACAGGCGGTCGGCCAGCCGTGTGCCCGAAATTCGGGCGTTGCCGGTCTGGGCGTAGGATACGATCCAGAATTCCCCGTCGCCGCCAGACCCTGTTTCGCCGTCCGAGGGCGTGCCCGGCGTATTCGTCACGTCGTCGATAAACGGAGTGCCGAGCACCCATTGGGCCGGTCCGTCGACACCGGGGGTGTCGTCCCACCGATACCACCGATAGAGGCCGTCCGGCGCCTCGTCCGCGGTCAGGGCGATCTCGGGCGCGTTTGCGGCATGGGCGTGTTCGAGCGGCATGATGAATTTCCCCCTGTCGGTGCACGCTACTGTGACGTGCTTTTGTGTTCAAGCTACACCTGAGCGCTGCCGTCGGTGGGGAAAGGGGTGGGCTTTCGCAGATGCGAACGCGCCGACGTTGAATCAATCTCGACGAACATCGAAAAATCGTTTCAAATCAACCGGGTCGCACCCTGCATCGAGGATGGGGTGGCGCTGTCGCAGCGCGGTATAGGTATCAAAACGGACCTATTTTTGCCTATTTTCGATGCTGTCATGCGAAGAATATAGGCGGCCTCGCGGAAAATGGTCAGCAAAACTGTCCTAATTGCATTTTTTCGCTTTGCGATCAGAAAATTTGCGCGTATCTAGACCCTAGACCCCCGGGCGCAAGCACCGGACTGCCCCATGGCGCGCCCGTCTGGTTCAGACGCCGGCCGCGCCTAGACACTGGCCGTGATGGAGTGGCCCATGGCTGAGAACAAGATGCTGAAGTTCGTGTCGCGCGAGCAGGAAATGCCGCCCAAGCGCACCGCGGACGAGCGGATCAAGGACTTCGGCGAAATCTATGCCACCTTCGTGCAGCCCTCGGCCCAGGATCAGGCCGGGCGCTGTTCGCAATGCGGCATTCCCTTCTGCCAGGTCCATTGCCCGCTTTCGAACAATATTCCCGACTGGCTGAAGCTGACCGCCGAAGGCCGCCTGCAGGAGGCTTACGAGCTGTCGCAGGCGACCAATTCGATGCCGGAAGTCTGTGGTCGCATCTGTCCGCAGGACCGCCTGTGCGAAGGCAATTGCGTGATCGAGAAGGATTTCAACTCGGTCACCATCGGCTCGGTCGAGAAATTCCTGACCGATACCGCCTGGGAACAGGGCTGGGTGAAGCCGCGCCTGCCCAAGAAGGAATTGGGCCAGTCGGTCGGCGTCATCGGCGCCGGGCCGGCCGGTCTCGCCGCGGCCGAGCAGCTGCGCGCCAAGGGCTATGAAGTTCACGTCTACGACCGCTACGACCGCGTCGGCGGCCTGCTGATCTATGGCATTCCCGGCTTCAAGCTGGAAAAGACCGTGATCACCCGCCGGGCCAAGCTGCTGGAAGACCAGGGCATCACCTTCCATCTGAATTTCGCCGTCGGCACCGACGCGACACTGGAAGAACTGCGCGCCCGTCATGACGCGCTGGTGATCACCACCGGCGTCTACAAGGCGCGCGACGTTCAGGTCCCGGGCGCCGGCCTCAAGGGCGTGCTGCCGGCCATGACCTATCTGACCGCCTCGAACAAGGTCGGCATGGGCGATACCGTGCCGGAATACGAGAGCGGCGATCTCAATGCCAAGGGCAAGGACATCATCGTCATCGGCGGCGGCGACACCGCGATGGACTGCGTGCGCACCGCCGTCCGCCAGGGCGCCAAATCGGTGAAATGCCTCTATCGCCGCGACCGGGAAAACATGCCCGGCTCGATGCGCGAGGTGAAGAACGCCGAGGAAGAGGGCGTCGAATTCGTCTGGCTGTCGGCGCCGCAGGCTTTCCTCGGCGACGACAGGGTGACGGCGGTGAAGGCGCACCGGATGCGCCTTGGCCTGCCCGACAGTTCGGGTCGTCAGGCGCCCGAGGTGATCGAGGGCTCGTCGGTCAACATGCCGGCCGATCTCGTCATCAAGGCCCTGGGCTTCGATCCCGAAGAGCTGCCGAAGATGTTCGGCGCGCCGGAACTCGGCGTGTCGCGCTGGGGCACCCTCAAGGTCGATTTCAAGACCATGATGACCAATCTGGACGGCGTCTTCGCCGCCGGCGACATCGTGCGCGGCGCCTCGCTGGTCGTCTGGGCGATCCGCGACGGCCGAGACGTCGCGGACCAGATGCACCTTTACTTGAAGGCAAAGGCCGAAGCCGGCCTCGCCAAGGCCTCCTGAGCGTCGGAGGGACGGACATGAGCAAGAATATCGAAAGCGGTTCGGAATTCGTCACCCACTGGCTGGCGGAATCCGCGCGTCTGGACGCCCTGGGCCTCTATGCCCATGAGGACGAGAAGGACAGCTGCGGCGTCGGCCTCGTCGCCGCCATCGACGGCCGCCCGCGCCGCGAAGTGGTGCGCGCCGGCATCGATGCCCTGAAGGCGGTCTGGCACCGCGGCGCGGTCGATGCCGATGGCAAGACCGGCGACGGCGCCGGCATCCACATCGAGATCCCGCAGGATTTCTTCACCGATCATGTCCGCTCCACGGGCCATGCCCCGTCCGAGCGCGGCCTCGCCGTCGGCCAGGTCTTCCTGCCGCGCACCGATTTCGGCCAGCAGGAAGCCTGCCGGACCCTGGTCGAGCAGGAAATCCTGAACTTCGGCTTCTATATCTACGGCTGGCGCCAGGTGCCGGTCGACATCTCGGTCATCGGCGAGAAGGCGAATGCCACCCGCCCCGAGATCGAACAGATCATGATCGAGCACCCGGCGCATCTGAACGCCGACGAGTTCGAGCGCAAGCTGTTCATCATCCGCCGCCGGATCGAGCGCCGGGCGCTGGAATCCAACCTCTCGGCCGATTTCTACCTGTGCACGCTGTCGTGCCGGTCGATCATCTACAAGGGCATGTTCCTCGCCGCCGATCTGGAGAATTTCTATCCGGACCTGCGCGACGAGCGTTTCGTCTCGTCCTTCGCGATCTACCACCAGCGTTACTCGACCAACACCTTCCCCAAGTGGAAGCTGGCCCAGCCTTTCCGCATGCTGGCCCACAACGGCGAGATCAACACCTGGCGGGGCAACGTCAACTGGATGAAGAGCCATGAGATCCGCATGGTCTCGGAAGCCTTCGGCGAATATTCGGACGACATCAAGCCGGTGATCCAGCCCGGCGGCTCGGATTCCTCCGCGCTCGACAATGTCTTCGAGGTGCTGGTGCGCGCCGGCCGTTCGGCGCCGCTCGCCAAGACCTTCCTGGTGCCGGAAGCCTGGTCGAAGAAGTCGACCATGCCGGACGCGCACCGCGCCATGTATGCCTATGTCAATTCGGTGATGGAGCCGTGGGACGGCCCGGCCGCCCTCGCCATGACCGACGGGCGCTGGATCGTCGGCGGTCTCGACCGTAATGGCCTGCGTCCCATGCGCTACACGATCACCCGCGACGGTCTTCTGGTCATGGGCTCGGAAACCGGCATGGTGCTGCTGTCCGAAGCCAATGTCGTCGAGAAGGGCGCGCTGGGCCCGGGCCAGATGATCGCCGTCGATCTGGGTGACGGCCGGCTCTATCACGACCGCGAGGTGAAGGACAAGCTGGCGGCCGAGCATCCCTATCTCGAGTGGACCAAGTCGATCGTCGAGCTCGACGAGAAGATCCGCCCGGCGCAGGAGCCGACGCCCTACGACAAGCAGGAACTGCGCGTGCGCCAGCTCGCCGCGGGCCTTTCCCACGAGGACATGGAGCTGATCCTTCAGCCCATGGTCGAGGACGGCAAGGAAGCCATCGGTTCCATGGGCGACGACACGCCGCTCGCCGTCCTGTCCGAGAAGTATCGGCCGCTGCATCATTACTTCCGGCAGAACTTCAGCCAGGTGACCAATCCGCCCATCGATCCCTTGCGCGAGCATCGGGTGATGAGCCTGAAGACGCGCTTCGGCAACCTGAAGAACGTCCTCGCCCAGGATTCCAGCCAGGCCAACGTGCTCTTGCTGGAAAGCCCGGTGGTCTCCTCCGGCGAACTGATCGAACTGAAGAAGTTCATGGGCGATTCCGTCGCCGAGATCGATTGCACCTTCCCGGCCGATGGCGGCACCGACGCGCTGCGAAACGCGGTCGCCCGCATCCGCCAGGAAGCCGAGGACGCGGTGCGCCAGGGCTATGGCCACCTGATCCTGACCGACGAGAAGATTTCGGACAGCCGCGTGGCGATTCCGATGGTTCTCGCCGTCGGCGGCGTGCACAGCCATCTGGTGCGGCGCGGCCTGCGCACCTTCACCTCGGTGAACGTGCGTTCGGCCGAATGTCTCGACACCCATATGTTCGCGGTGCTGATCGGCTGCGGCGCGACCATCGTCAACGCCTATCTGGCGGAAGCCTGCATCGCCGACCGTCTGGCCCGGGGCCTGTTCCCCGGTCTGTCCCATGCCGACTGCATCGCCCGCTTCAAGGAATCGATCAATCAGGGTCTCCTGAAGATCATGTCCAAGATGGGCATCTCGGTCGTCTCCAGCTATCGGGGCGGTTACAACTTCGAGGCGGTCGGCCTGTCGCGCGCCCTCGTCGCCGAATTCTTCCCCGGGATGCAGTCGCGCATCTCCGGCATCGGCCTCGCCGGTATCCAGAAGAAGGTGCTCGAACTCCACGGCCGCGCCTTCGACGCGGACGCGGCGGCCCTGCCGGTTGGCGGTCTCTACCGTTTCCGCAAGAACGGCGAATTGCACGCCTGGGAAGGCGGCCTCATCCACATGCTGCAGCAGGCGGTGGGGACGGACAGCTACACGCTGTACAAGAAATATTCGCAAGGGGTGCATTCGCGGGCGCCGATCGCGCTGCGCGACCTGCTCGAATTCAAGCCGGCGGGCAAGCCCATTCCGATCGAGGACGTGGAAAGCATCACCTCGATCCGCAAGCGTTTCGTGACACCGGGTATGTCGCTCGGCGCGCTCTCGCCCGAGGCGCATGAGACCCTGACGATCGCCATGAACCGCATCGGCGCCAAGGCCGACAGCGGCGAGGGCGGCGAAGGGGCGGAGCGTTTCGTGCCGCGTGCCAATGGCGACAACGCCAATTCGCCGATCAAGCAGGTGGCCTCGGGCCGTTTCGGCGTCACCGCCGAATATCTGAACCAGGCCCGCGAGCTGGAAATCAAGGTCGCCCAGGGCGCCAAGCCCGGCGAGGGTGGCCAGCTGCCCGGCTTCAAGGCCACGGTCGAGATCGCGCGCCTGCGTCATTCGACGCCGGGCGTTACCCTGATCTCGCCGCCGCCGCATCACGACATCTATTCGATCGAGGATCTGGCCCAGCTCATCTATGACCTGAAGCAGATCAACCCGACCGCCCAGGTCTGCGTGAAGCTGGTCTCGGGTTCGGGCATCGGCACGATCGCGGCCGGCGTCGCCAAGGCGAAGGCGGATGTCATCCTGATCTCCGGCCATGTCGGCGGCACGGGCGCCTCGCCCCAGACCTCGATCAAATACGCCGGCCTGCCGTGGGAAATGGGCCTGACCGAATCCAACCAGGTGCTGACGCTGAACCGTCTGCGCCATTCGGTGAAGCTGCGCACCGACGGCGGCATCAAGACCGGCCGCGATGTCGTCATGGCGGCGCTGATGGGCGCCGAGGAATATGGCGTCGGCACCGCCAGCCTGATCGCGCTCGGCTGCATCATGGTCCGCCAGTGCCAGTCGAACACCTGCCCGGTCGGGGTCTGCACCCAGGACCCGGCGATGCGCGAGAAGTTCGATGGCAACGCCGACAAGGTGGTGAACCTGTTCTCGTTCATCGCCGAGGAAGTGCGCGAGATCCTGGCGTCGCTCGGCCTTCGCACCCTCGAGGATGCGATCGGCCGCGTCGACCTGCTGCGCCAGGTCAGCCGCGGTCATCACCACCTCGACGACCTCGACCTCAATCCGCTGCTGGTCACGCCGGATTCGGGTCCCTATGCCCGCCATTCGGTCATCGTCGGCCGCAACGAAGTGCCCGACACGCTGGACGCCCAGATGGTGCAGGATGCCGCCGCGGTCTTCGACCGGGGCGAGAAGATGCAGCTGACCTATACGGTGCGCAACACCCAGCGTGCCATCGGCACGAGGCTGTCGTCCCATGTCGTGCGCAAGTTCGGCATGACCGGCCTCGACCATGGCCACATCGAGGTGTCGCTGCGCGGCTCCGCCGGGCAGTCGCTGGGCGCCTTCGCGGTGCAGGGCGTGAAGCTGAAGGTTTACGGCGACGCTAACGATTACGTCGGCAAGGGGCTGTCGGGCGGCACCATCGTCGTCCGCACCACGACCTCCTCGCCGCTCGTCCCGCACGAGAACACGATCATCGGCAACACGGTGCTCTATGGCGCCACCGCCGGTTACCTGTTCGCGGCGGGCAAGGCGGGCGAGCGTTTCGCCGTCCGCAATTCGGGCGCGACGACGGTGATCGAAGGCTGCGGCTCCAACGGCTGCGAATACATGACCGGCGGCACGGCGATCATCCTCGGGCCGGTGGGCGACAACTTCGGCGCCGGCATGTCGGGCGGCATGGCTTTCATCTACGACCCGCAGGATCACTTCCCCTTGCGCGTCAACGACGAGAGCGTGGTGTTCCAGCGTCTCGCCTCCGCCCATTGGGAAGGCGTGCTGAAGGATCTCGTCGTCCGTCATCAGGCCGAGACCGGCTCGCCGCTGGCCCAGCGCCTGCTCTCGGACTGGGAGCGCGAGATCGATCGCTTCTGGCAGATCTGCCCGAAGGAAATGGTCAACCGCCTCGCCCATCCTCTGTCGGACAAGGCGGCGCTGAAGCGCGCCTGAGCCGGGGCATCACGATCTGGACATGGCCGGGGAGACCCGGCCATTTTCGTTTTCGGCCGGTGGCGAATGCCCCTGTGTCTATTTTTTAGCCCATTGACCCAACGCAAGGTGAAAGGGGCCGTCCTCTCCTACTGATAGGCAAGGCGCGAAAAGCTGCCGTGGGAGAACGTCTCATGAGGAAACGCATTGGGATGGCCGCCATCGTGGCGGCCCTGCTCGCGACGGGCGGCATGATGCCCACGTCCGCGGCATTCGCTGCCGAGAAGCCCATTCTCGGCGACATGAAGATCGACAATGATCCGGCCGTCGCCGTGGTGCGCGATGCGCTCGTGCGCTTCCAGCGCATGAACGGCCATTGGCCCGCCAGTTTCGACGAACTGGTCGCCGCGACGGCATCCTCGCCGCGACCGGTTGATCCCGGGGCCTTCATGATCGCGGCCTATTCGACGCGAAGGCAGGGAGCATCTTCGATCGCCCTGTTCGAGTTCACCATGGCCGGCTCCGGCGCCAGGGGCGCTTTCGCCGTGTCCTTCCTGGACATCCGTTGAAGGAGGCCGACATGAACACAAGATTGACCACCCGCTTCGCCATGGTCGCGCTCGCGACCGCTCTCCTCGCCGGCTGCGCTTCGGGCAGCGGGGATTACGAGCCGGCGCCGGCGCCGCCGCCACCCCCGCCGCTCGATCTCGGCAAGGTCGACAAGGCGATCGAAAAGGCATCGGGCGAGACCCCGGGCACCACGATCTACTCCAATGTCCTCAACCTGTCGGGCGGCAGCTGCGTCGATGCCGCGACGAGGCGGGGCGAAGCCATCGCCAATTCGCTGCAGGACATGAAGGCCAAGGGCGACATCCCGGCCGACCACACCATCAAGGTCTATACCTACAGCGGTTACAGGGTGCCGGGTGTCGACTACGGTAGCCTGCACACCTATACGGTGACCCAGATTTCCAACGGCGCGGGCAAGCCGGTCTCGACCTGGACCTCGGACAATTATCTCGGGCCGAACTCGGTCACGCGCCACGACGGCGACGGCGGTTACGGCAACTGGAATGACCCGCTGACCAACCCGGTCCGCCCGACGGTCCTTCCGCCGAACGAGCGCCGCACCGGCGGTGGTGGTGGCGGCGGCGGCGGTGGGGACTGAGGCCCGGGCGATGGCCGGGCCGAGCCGGCGCCAGCTTCTCGGCACGGCGATGGCCGTGCTTGGGGCTGGGCTCGTCGGCCGGGGCGCGCGCGCGGCGCCGGCCCGCCCACACCATTTCCCCCGCGATCGCAGCGGCGAGGCCCAGGACGCGGGGCGCCCCCTGCGCGACCAGCCGG
>JAOZVS010000020.1 GCA_025869435.1 Zavarzinia sp. | reverse complement strand
CGACGGGGGGTCGGCCGGGCGCAGTCGCGTTTTGAGGCGCGGACGATACCGAGGGGGGGAAGGTATCGTCAGGGGCGGCGCCGGGCAGATTGGGGGGGATCCCGCCGCCGTCCTGTTGAAGTGAAGATGGGACCAAACCCCGCGGGATTCAACGCCAAGCCTCATGCATCGGCTGCACCCCAGCGATGCGGGTCCCCCCGACGGCCGGTAACGGTTCCTGAACCTCTCACTCGTTGGCGGCGGCGGCCATGCGCTCCGACCGCTGACGCTCGACCATCGCCCGTTTCTGCACGAGAGAGGCCGCGATCACACCGATGGCGACGATGCTGATCATGATCGTCGACAGGGCGTTGATCTCGGGCTTAACCCCCAGTTTCACCGCCGAGAAGATCTTGACCGGCAGCGTGTCCCAGCCCGGGCCCGAGGTGAACGAGGTGATCACCACATTGTCGAGCGAGAGGGTGAAGGACAGCAGCCAGCCCGACACCAGGGCCGGCGCGATAATCGGCAGGGTGATCACGAAGAAGGTCTTGAACGGCGTCGCCCCCAGGTCCTGCGCCGCCTCCTCGATCGAGCGATCGAAGGAGACGAGGCGGGACTGAACGACGACCGCGACATAGGACATGCAGAAGGAAGTATGGGCGAGGATCATCGTGCCGAGGCCCCGGCCCCAGTCGACGGCGACGAAGAGCAGGAGAAGCGACAGGCCCGTGATCACCTCGGGCATGACCAGCGGCGCGTAGATCATGCCCGAGAACAGGGTGCGCCCGCGGAAACTGGTGAAACGGGCCATGACGAAGCCCGCGATCGTGCCGAGGATCACCGACAGGGTGGAGGTGCAGGCGGCAAGGATCAGCGAGACCCAGGCCGCCCCCAGCAGATCCTCGTTCTGGAACAATTCGCCATACCATTTCAGCGAAAAGCCGCCCCAGACATTCACCAGCCGGCTCTCGTTGAAGGAGAAGAAGACGAGGATGAGGATCGGGATGTAGAGGAAGGCGAAACCGAAGGTCAGCGCCGCCAGATTGATCTTGGTCAGGCCCTTGGTCATTGGCCGGCCTCCTGCAGGCGCGCCTGCTGACGCTGGAACAGCACGATCGGTATGATGAGGATCGCGAGCAGGATGACGGAGACCGCCGCCGCCAGCGGCCAGTTGCGTTCGCTGGCGAAATCGGTGAACAGCTTGCGGCCGATCACGCGGACATTGTCGCCGACCATCAACTCGGGGATGACATATTCGCCGACCGCCGGAATGAAGACGAGGAAACAGCCGGCGATGATGCCGGGGATCGCCAGCGGCACGGTCACCACCCAGAAGGCCTTGATCGGCCGGCAGCCGAGGTCGGCAGCCGCCTCGAGCAGCGACATGTCCATCCGCTCGAGATTGGCATAGAGCGGCAGGATCATGAACGGCAGGTAGGAATAGACGATGCCGATATACATCGCCCATTCGGTCGACAGGATGCGCAGCGGATCGTCCGGCGAGATGACGCCGATCGCGATCAGGAAGGTGTTCAGCAACCCGCCCTCGGTCTTCAGGATCACGATCCAGGCATAGACACGGATCAGGAACGAGGTCCAGAACGGCAGGATCACCAGCATCAGCAGGGTCGGCCGGATGCTCTCGTCCGCCCTCGCCATGGCATAGGCCATGGGAAAGCCGATGATGAGGCAGAGCAGGGTCGAGATCGCCGCGATCTTGGCCGAGTTCAGATAGGCCCGGACATAGGTATCCTCGGACAGGATGATCCAGTAGTTGCCGAGGTTCAGCTTGATGTTGACGAAATATTCGAAGCCGTCATCGACCATCTCGATGAGATCGGTATAGGGCGGTATCGCCAGCGCCGTCTCGGCGAAGCTGATCTTGAGGACGATCAGGAAGGGGATCAGGAAGAAGGCCAGCAGGAAGCCATAGGGAATGGCGATGACCATGCCCCGGCCGGAAAAGCGAGTCGCCACCCACAGGATATAGGGCGCGGCCCAGGCCAGCCTGCCGCGATGCAGGCGGAAGTGCAGCCATTCCGCGAAGCCGCCCGCGTCATGGCTGATGAGGGCGGCGGAGGGCCGATCGTCGGTATCGTCGCCCGCGCTCATGACACCAGCACCACCGCGCTGTCCGGCGCCCAGGTCAGAAAGACTTCGTCGTTCCAGGTGATCGGCCGGTCGCGCAGGCGGGTCCGGTTGGCGACCGCCGCCGTGACCTTCAGGCCGCTTTCCAGCTTCACATGATAGATCGTCAGATTGCCGAGGTAGCCGATATCCCAGACCGTGCCCTTGATGCAGTTGTAGGCGGGATCGTCGGGCGCGATCAGGCCGACATCGATCTTCTCGGGCCGGACGGCGACCCAGACTGTGGCGCCCGCTGCCGCCGAGGTGCCGCGATCGACATAGATGTTGGTGCCCGCGTCGGCCGAGGTGATGATGACATGATCGGGCGCGACATCGGCGAGGCGGCCCTCGAACATGTTCACGTCGCCGATGAATTCGGCGACATAGCGGCTGTTCGGATATTCGTAGATCTCGGTCGGGGTCGCGACCTGGGCGATGCGGCCGTGATTCATCACCGCGATGCGGGACGAGACGGTCATCGCCTCCTCCTGGTCGTGGGTGACGATGACGAAGGTGATGCCGACCTGTTCCTGGATGTTCATCAGCTCGAACTGGGTCTGTTCGCGCAGCTTCTTGTCGAGAGCGCCGAGGGGCTCGTCGAGCAGCAGCATCTTCGGCTTCTTGACGAGCGAGCGGGCGAGGGCGACGCGCTGGCGCTGCCCGCCCGAGAGCTGGTGCGGCTTGCGCTTGCCGAATTTGGTCAGCTGGACGAGGGTCAGCATTTCCTCGACCCGGCGCTTGCGTTCCTCCTTGGGCACGCCGTCCTGGCGGAGGCCGAAGGCGATGTTATCCTCGACCGTCATGTGCGGAAACAGGGCGTAGGACTGGAACATCATGTTCACCGGCCGCTCGTAGGGCGGCACGGTCGACATGTCGACGCCGTCAAGCTCGATCCGGCCCGATGTCGGACGCTCGAAGCCCGCCAACATGCGCAGCAGGGTGGTCTTGCCGCAGCCCGACGGACCGAGCAGCGAGAAGAACTCCCGCTGGTAGATGTCGAGGTTCATGTTGTCGACGGCGACGAAGTCGCCGAACGTCTTGGTGACGTTCACGATACGGATATAGGGCTTCGCTTTCGGGTCGTTCCACGGCTCGAAAGGTACCCTGGCGGCGCTCGCCGTGTTCATGCCCCAAACCCCCCACGCCCGATCTTCCGGGTCAAAGCAGACGAAACGAAAGAGGCCGGCGTCAGGTCCTGGCGCCGGCCCCGATATCAGGCGATCACTCGCCCAGTTTGATGGTTTCCCAGATCTTGTTGAGGATCCGCTGCTCCTTCTGGGAGTAGGCGGTGATGAGGAAGAGGGTCTTCATCGTTTCCGGCGTCGGATAGATGCCGGGGTTCGAGGTGACGGCGGCATCCATCAGCGGCTTCGCGGCGGCATTGCCGTTGGCATATTGGGTGGCGGCCGAATTCCGGGCGATCACCTCGGGCTTCATCATGTAGTCGATGAAGGCATGGGCGGCCTCGGGGTGCGGCGCATCGGCGAGGATCGCCATCGAGTCGAACCACAGCTGGGCGCCTTCCTTCGGCACCGAGAAGGCAACCTCGACGCCCGAATTGGCGGCATCGGCGGCGGTCTTGGCCTGGAAGACGTCACCGTTCCAGGCGATGGCGAGACAGATGTCGCCGGTCGCCAGCTTGTCGATCATCGACGAGCCTTCGAAACGGGTGATGAAGGGACGGATCTTCTCGAGGATGGGCAGGGCTTTCTTCAGCACCACCGGGTCCTTGGAGTTGGGGTCCTCGCCGATCGAGCGCAGCACGGCGGGGATCACTTCGTCGGGCGCGTTCAGGATGGCGATGCCGCAATCCTTGAACTTTGAGGCAACCGCGGGATCGAAGACGATCTTCCAGGAATCGACCGGGGCGTCCGGCATGATTTCCTTGATCTTCTTCACATTGTAGCCGATGCCGGTGATGCCCCACATGTAGTCGATGGCGTGTTCGTTGCCGGGATCGAACAGCGCCAGCTTCTCGGTGATGGCGGGGTCCATGTTGCCGAGGTTCGGCAGCTTGGCCTTGTCGAGCTTCTGATAGGCGCCGGCCTTGATCTGGCGCTCGAGGAAGGCGCCCGAGGGGAAGACCACGTCATAGCCCGACTTGCCGGCCAGGATCTTGGCCTCCAGCGTGTCGTTCGAATCGAAGGTGGAATAGACGACCTTGATGCCGGTTTCCTTTTCGAATTCGGCCAGGGTGGCGTCGTCGATATATTCTTCCCAGTTGTAGACGTTGACGACCTTTTCCTCGGCGCGGGCGATGCCCGTGAAGGCCGTCGAGGCGATCAGTGCCGTGAAAAGACAGGATTTGAACGAGAAAGACATGTGGGCCTCCGGTTTCGGATTGCCGCCTGTTCCACCCGGCGTTCGCGGGTCATGGGCAAGACTGGGCAATTAGAACCGTGCGCTCGGGGCTTGGTCAACACAAAGCCTGCCGAACGGGCAGCGCGGCGACCGTCTCGCCGCCGCCGCCGCCTTTTCGTTCATTTTTTCCGGACGCACCAGACATTCAGGCGATCGGGGCGCCCCGAGGCGGCGTATCGGCGTGTCAGCAGGGCTTGTGTCAGGGTGCTGGGAATCTCATAAGGCTCGCCGCCGGCTTGCCGGCTTCGGTCCGCCTTGATTCGGTTCGAGCGAAGCATGTCGATCAGCTTCGCCTCGTCGAAGATCTCGATGTCGCCGAAGCCCAGGCGGTTGAGAATCTCGATGAAATGCGGCCTGTCGTAGAAAATGATGTGGACCGGCGCCTGCAGGCCCAGCCAGTTCTCACCGAACTGCTCGGCGGTACCGCCATGGGCGTAGGGAACGGCGATATTGAGGACGCCGCCGATCGCCATCTTGCGCGCGATTTTTTCCAGCGTCTCGACCGGGTGGTAGAGGTGCTCGACGACGTGGTTGATCCGGACGAGATCGAGGGAGCCATCGGCGATCTGGGCGAAGCCTTCGTCATTGGCGCGAAGCCCGATGTGGCCGGCGGCGGTCACCGTCTGCAGCGGCGTGTCGGCGAAATCCATGCCGATGGTCTGCCGGGCGCCGCGCTTCCGGGCCTTGTTCAGGAAAGAGGCGGAGCCGCAGCCATAGTCGAGCACGGCGGCCTTGCGCCGGAACGCGGCCTTGTAGCGCGCGCTGATGGCGCGTGTGACGCGGGCGCTTTCGGCGAGGTCGGCCATACGGCGCACCCACCAGGTGCCGAAGCCGCCGAGGCTCTTGTTGTAGGACTGATAGGGTTCGTAATCCGCGGTGTAATAGGCGGCGGAATCGGCTTCGCTCGGACGGGCGGCGAGGAAACGCAGCCGGCAGGGCCGGCATTCCATGTAGAGGAAGGGGCGGCCCGGCTTCAGGCCGAAATGGTCGAAGGACCGCAGCCATTCGACGAGATCCGGCGACCCGCAGTGGGGGCAGCGATCGAGCGTTTCCAAACCCTGTTCCATATGTCCTCTCAGGCCGGCCCGATCACGGGCCGGCGGTCTCGTCCTGCGCCGATATCGCGCGGCCGAAGACGGCGCGTATGGCGGCCGCCCAGTCTTCGGCGACGACGTCGGTCGAATAATGCGTGGCGACGAATTGTTTCGCCGCTTCGGCCATGTGATGCCTCGCGCCCGCGTCCGTTACAAGGGTCTCGAAGCGCGGACCCCAGTCGCCGATGACGCTGACCGCCGCGAAGGGCAGGTAGCTGGGCAGGGGATCGGCGACGACGGCGAGGCCATGGGCGATCGACGTCACCATGCGATTGTTCGATTTGACGACGGTGAACGGGTTGAGCGCGACCGGAATCACGCTGATGTCATGCATTTCCAGTGCCCGGCCGATGGTCGCCCGGTGCCAGCGCAGGTAATGGGTCGGCACCGACCAGCCCGAAACCACGTCCGCGTATTTCTTCCTGTTGTTGCTGATCACCGTCAGGGTCAGCGGCACCTTGCGCGCCAGCGCCTCGATCGCCGGCCGAATCCGCCCGAGGTCGGTCATGCCGCCCTCGGCATAAGAAACCCCGTGGTTGCCGAACCAGACCAGCCGAACCACCTCGCCGTCCCGTGCCAGCGCGCGGCGCAAGCCGCCCAGCGCGATTTCCGCCTTCAGCCGCTCGAAGGTGAACAGCGGGCCGAGGTCGAGGGGATCGTCCAGCGCATCGCCCGCGACATGGATGGGTGGCGGATTATCGCAATTCTCGGCCACGATCTCGCCCATTTTCGGGGTCGAGACGATGACGCCGTCGACGCTGGCGACGGCATGGCGCAGCTCGGCGTCACGCCCCGCCAGCTTCTGCAACTGCTTGGGGTTGTGGAAATGGTTGTCGCACAGATCGAGGAGGATCACGGTGCCGTGGCGCCGCTTGACCTCGAGCGCATGGGCGACGGACGCCTCGTCATAGAGCTTCGACAGGATCAGCACGGCGGGCGCCGGATCCTGCTTGCGATAGAAGCCGGCGTTCATGCCCTTGGCGCGCAGGGCCTCGATGATCAGGCTGCAGCGCAGGCGGACGCTGGCGATATTGTCGTCGACGCGCTGCGCCCACCAGGCGATGCGCGGCGGAGGTATAACGGTCACCGTTTCAGGTCCGGCCCGATCCTTCGCCGAACATATGCACCGTCTCGGGCAACAGCTGCCGCAGCGGACCCGCCGCTTCCTCGATCACCAGAGCGACGCGGATGCCCGGCCGGGCGCGGGAAGCGATCTCGACCTGACCGCGCCACCATTTGGCGGACAATTTGGCGCGGCCCTCGGCCAGCGGCTGACCGGGCACGGTCACGGCGGCGGCGGCCGTCACCCCGATGTAGACGAATTTCCCGGCCGCCTGCAGCAGGCCGGCCAGGACCCAGGGGATATCGTCCTCGGGCAGACGGTCGAGGAAGTCGATGGCCAGGATGCCGTCGGCGGTCTCGCCCCGCGTGGCGTCGCCCCGGAATACGCCCGGGAAGACCTCGGCGGCAGTCCGCAGACTGGCTGCACCGGCGCCAGCGGCGAGGCGGCGGGCGCGGCGGTCGTGCCGGGCGGCGGTGCCGCCGTCCATCAGCGGCCTGGTCTCGCCCGGGGCGTTGGCGCCGCGCAGGGCCTCGAAATCGGGGCTGGGTGCCTCCGCGGTGAAGACGGTGAAGCCCGCCGCGTCCGCCTCGCGCTCCAGCGCCAGCCAGTAACGGCCCTGGTCATTGTGCTGATATTTGAACAGCTCCGGGAAGGGGTGCCAGGGCTGCTTGTAGAGGGTGGTGTAATGCAGCAGCATCGACTCGCCCTCGACATATTCGAAATCGCGGGCATTCCAGCCGGCCGGCATGGTGCCCCACAGACCGGCCTGCGCCGCCACCTTCTGGAAATGGGTGCTGCTGTGAATGCGATGGGCCTCGTCCTCGTGCCAGACGGTGGCGAGGCGGGCGCAGTCGATCAGCATGACCGAGCTTTCCTCGTCGCTGATCGCGAGGGCGGCCGCGCCCTTCATATCGAGGTCGAACAATTCGCCCGGGTCGGCGAAATAGATCTGGTCGACGTCGTTGTAGATCGCACGCCCGGTCCGCCCGGCGAGATCGGGAATGGCATAGCGATAGCTGGTGAAGCCGGTCCACCAGTTGTTGCGGTCGAAACCGACCAGATCCTTCATCAGGTGGATCTCATAGGCGCGCGCGGGATCGCGGTTCTTCACCACCGACCAGATGAAGACGCGCTCCGCCCGATATTGCTCCGGCTCGGTCCCGAGGAAGATATGCACGGTCGGCTTTTCGTTGGGCGTCACGCTGGCGACGGGCGGCAGCTTCACGGAAACAGGCCGCTGGCGCCAGCCCGCGATCCGGTCCGGCTTCTTGCCCGTCAGCCGGAAGCGCAAGGTGCGATAGCGGCGGGGGCTGCGGAAGGAGCTCTGGGCGACGGGTGCTGGACTCATTTCTGCTTCTCTTCGGATCAAGACGTGCGGGCGGCGACGGGCTCGCCAGGGGCCCGGCCGTAAACACCCTTCGGTCGGGAACTTACCAAGCTCCGCCCCAACTTGCCAGAGCGAGGGCGGCGGCGACCCAGCCGTGGAGCCAGCGCGGACGGGGGACCGGACCCGGGGGAGGGGGACGATTTCAGGGATGGTCGGGGGCCTTGGCCGGGGTCTCGGCCAACAGGCCCGCGGCCTGCGCGGCCTCGAGGAAGTCGACCGACCAGCACCGCTCCGAGAGCACGATGGCCGCGCTCGGAAAGTCGGGCGATGCGCCGGGGCGAAGGTCGAACAACGAGATGCGGCGCTGTTTGGTCTGCTGCAAAAGAAAGCTAGCGATGCGCGGCGACCAGGGCACCTGGGTGCCCAGCAGGACGAAGACCGGCTTCCCCGCATTGATCGCGTCCGAGACCATGGAGACGCTTTCGGCGGTGGTGATCACAGTGTCGGCGTCGACGATTTCCTGGACATAGCGATCCTTTGCCGCAGGCTCGCCGAAGACGAGAAGGCGCACCGGCATATCCGCCAGCCGCCGTCGCAGGTCCTCGACCACGCGCGCGGCGGTCCGGGGCGCGGTCAGCACCGTGATGTTCAGGGCCGGGTCCTCGGCGCCACGGGCGACCAATTCGCCGAGGTCGCGCCAATAGGCATCCTCGTAACGGATTTCGTCGCTGTCGCCACCGAGGAGGAACAGGATGCGGCGTCGCCCGTCTCCGGGGCTGGCGTTCGGCAGACCGGCCCGCAGCAGCCTTGTGGAGGCGATGGGCAGGCCGATCTCGTCCGGCCTGACGATATGGCCCTGATGGGCGACCACGGCGGCGAAAAGCGCGCGGTCCATGCGCTTCGGCGTGCCGAGATGGATCGCCGGCACGCGCCACAGGGCGGCGATGAAGGCGCCCACCGCCTCGCCCCGGCCGAGGGTGGAGACGACGGCGGCGACGCGCTTTGCCGGCGGCGCGTCGCCGGTGAACAGCAGCGGCCACAGGCGGCGACCGAGGCTTGGCGTGGCCGGACAGCGGCGGCGCCAGCGCAGCCAGGGATTGAGCAGAAGCGTGAGGGCGGCGAGGCGCAGATGGCCCCGGACCATGACGATCTCGCCGCCGCAGGTCCCAGCCAGCGCCGAGGCGAGGCCGATCGCATTATCGCGATCCCCGGTCTTGTAATGATCGACGACGAGAAACAGAGGCGCTTCCGCGGTGGTGGGCGGCGGCCCGCCGCTTGCCCCACGGGTTGCATTGATCAGGGAAGGCATTCAATGTCCCGGCCGGCTCGCAAGGCGCCGGCTTGACAGGCTCGCCGAACTGTCCTGAAAGTCGCCATTTCCAAAAGGGGCGGAAACCGCATGAGCAAGACAAACGAGAAGGACGGTCCGCAGGCTGTCCCGCCCTTGTCGTGCTATATTCGCACACTGAACGAAGAGCGCAATATCGAGGCCGTGGTGCGCGCAGCGCGCCGGGTCGTCGCCGAAGTCGTCGTGGTCGATTCGGGTTCGACCGACCGCACGGCGGCGCTGGCCGAGGCGGCGGGCGCCCGCGTCGTGGTCAATCCCTGGCCGGGCAACGGTTTCCAGAAACAGGTGGGCGAGGCCGCCTGTGCCAACGACTGGGTGCTGGACCTCGATGCCGACGAAGTGGTCTCGCCCGAACTCGCGGCCGAGATCGCGGCGCTCTTCGCCAAGGGCGAGCCGCCCCTCGGCGTCTATGAAATCGATCTGACCTGCATGCCGCCGGTGGGCGAGCCCTGGTACGATTTCGACCATGCCTTCCGGCGCAAGCTCTACGACCGCCGCCGTTTCTCGATGCCGGGGCACAAGGTCTGGGACCAGCTCGAACTGCCGGCCGGCACCAAGGTCGGCCGCCTGCGCGCCACCCTGATGCATTACGCCTTCCGCGACATCGCCCATGTCGTCGCCAAGCTGAATGGCTACAGCACCATGGGGGCGCGGGACGGCAAGCGGAAGACCAAGGGCAAGCTGCTGTTCCGCATCTGGTGCGCGCTGCCGTTCTATTTCTTCAAGCATTATGTCCTGCGCGGCCTGTGCCGGGCCGGGACCTATGGCTTCATCATCGCCGCTTCCGCCGCCTATGGCCGCTGGCTGCGTGATGCCAAGATGTATGAGGCGATCCGGATCGAGGAACGCAGGCTTCGCGAAGGCGGGCGCTGACGAGGCGTTTTCCAACTGCGTCATCCCGGCGAAGGCTGGGATCTCGCGCCGCCAAGGGCGTCTCACTCGTCGAAAGACCCCGGCCTTCGCCGGGGTGACGATAAGGGGGGCGGCTTCAGCGCTTCGCTTTCAGGGCGGCCTTGCCGGCCGCGTACATGTCTTCGATCAGGGCGGCGACGGCGGCGGGGGCGTAGTGGCTGGCGGCATAGGCCCGGCCTTGCCGCGCCCGGGCGAGGCGATCCGCGTCGTCCGCCATCAGAAGCCGCAGGGCGGCGGCGATCTCGTCCACCGTCGCGTCGTCGATATGAAGGGCGCCGGACGCTTCCGGCGCGACCTCGGGCAGGGCGCCGCCCTTCTTGCACACGATCAGCGCATCGCCGTTCATCATGCCCTCGACCGCGACCCGGGCGAAGGCTTCGGCATGGCGTGACGGAATCGCCAGGATCGCCGCCCGGCGCATCCAGTCCATCGTCTCCGGGAAGGGCCGGGGGCCGAGGAAGGCGATATTCGGATGGCTGGCGACCGCGGCCAGGAAGCCGCGCTGGTAATCGCTCGGATGGCTGCAGTCGGTGGTGCCGATCTGGAACGCGCCGATGGCGACCGCTTTCCAGTCCGGGAAATCGGGCAGCACGCGGGCCGCCGCCTCGGCGAAGGCGGTGGCGCCCTTGCCGCCGTTGATCCTGCCGACGAAGAGGGCGAGTTTCTCCTTGACGGCGAAAATCGCCTCGTCGGTCTCGCCCGCCGCCGCGCAGTCGACGACATTGGGGATGCGGTGGACGAGGTCGCGCGGCACCGCCGGCGCCGCCTCGTAAAGGCGCTGCTCGATCCAGTCGCTGAGGGCGACGATGCCGGCGAGGCGGTGCAGGCTGCCGCCGATATTCTTGGGCGGCCGCAATTCCTTCATCGACATGGGATCATTGTGCAGGAACAGGAACACCGGAATCTCCGGGAATTCCTTCTGCAGCATGACCGCCAGCAGGGGCCGGTTGTGGACCTGGATCACGTCGGGCTTGGCCGCGCGCAGGGCGCGGCGCACGCCCTCGAAATAGAACAGCGCCTCCCAGCCCATGACATAGGCGGCGGCGAGGCGCGTGGTGAAAAAGAAGGGCCGCACCGGTTGCAGCCGGGCGGCCTTCAGCGGGTCGGCGACGGCGGTGCCGAAGACGGTCGTCGTCGCCCTGGAGACCCCGGCGAGTTGATCGACGCAAAGGGCGATCGCCCCCGCCGTCGTCACGGAATAGCGTTCCTTGAAGGGAATCACATCGACGACATGCGGGGGCAAGGGCTCTCTCCCGGTCAGGCTGGCGGCAGGGCTTCCCCGGTGAGGCGGGTGATCGCCTCGCCGAGGTCGATCACCGTCTGTTCGCCGCCATGCAGCTTGCGCAGCGCGACCTGACGCCTCTCCGCCTCGCGGCGACCGAGAACCAGCATATAGGGCGCCTTGGCCAACGAATGCTCGCGGACCTTCAGGTTGATCTTCTCGTTGCGCAGATCGGTCTCGACCCGGAGGCCCTTCTCCTTCAGGAGCTGGGCGACTTCGGCGGCGTAATCGTCGGCGTCCGAGGTGATGGTCGCGACCACGACCTGGGTCGGTGCCAGCCACAGCGGCAGGTGACCGGCGTAATGCTCGATCAGGATGCCGATGAAACGCTCGAGGCTGCCGAGGATCGCCCGGTGCAGCATCACCGGGCGCTGCCTCGAGCCATCGGCGGCGATATAGCTGGCGTCGAGGCGCTGGGGCAGCAGGCTGTCGAGCTGATGGGTGCCGCACTGCCAGGTGCGGCCGATGGCGTCGCGCAGGTGGAATTCGATCTTGGGGCCATAGAAGGCGCCGTCGCCCACCGAGACTTCATAGGACAGGCCGGCGGCGGAAATCGCGGCGGCGAGATCGCCCTCGTTCTTGTCCCATTCCTCCTCGGTGCCGATGCGCTTTTCGGGGCGCGTCGCCAGGATCACCTTGAAGTCCGAGAAGCCGAGGTCGGCATAGACCGATTCCAGCAGGCGGCAGAACTTCTTCGTCTCCTCCACCACCTGGTCGGCGGTGCAGAAGATATGGGCGTCGTCCTGCACGAACTGGCGCACGCGCATGATGCCATGCAGCGCGCCCGAGGGCTCGTTGCGATGGCAGCAGCCGAATTCCGCCATGCGGATCGGCAGGTCGCGGTAGGAAACGAGGCCCTGCTTGAAGATCTGGACATGGCCGGGACAATTCATCGGCTTCACGCCGAACATGCGCTTGCCGTCGTCGACCGGCACTTTCAGCATGTTGTCGCCATACATCTCCCAGTGACCGGAAGCGATGTAGAGCGAACTGTCGACCAGCTGGGGCGTGCGCACTTCCTCGTAGCCATCCGCCTCGATCTTGCGGCGGATGTAGTTCTCGAGCACGCGGTAGAGCGTCCAGCCCTTGGTGTGCCAGAAGATGGAGCCGGCGGCCTCTTCCTGCAGATGGAACAGGTCCATCTCGCGGCCCAGCTTGCGGTGGTCGCGGCGCTCCGCTTCCTCGAGCCGGAAGAGATAGTCCTTCAGCTCCTTCTCGTCGCGCCAGGCGGTGCCATAGATGCGCTGGAGCATGGCGTTGCGATGATCGCCGCGCCAATAGGCGCCCGCGACCTTCGTCAGCTTGAAGCCATGGCCGAGCTTGCCCGTCGCCGGCAGGTGGGGGCCGCGGCACAGGTCGATGAAATCGCCCTGACGGTAGAGGCTGATCTTCTCGCCCGCCGGAATGTCGCGGATGATCTCGGCCTTGTAGATCTCGCCCTTGTTCAGGAAGAAATCGGCGGCTTCGTCGCGGTCCCAGACTTCGCGCGCGATCGTCTCGTTGCGGTCGACGATCTCGTGCATCCGCTTCTCGATCACCTCGAGGTCGGCGGTGGTGAAGGGCTCGTCCCGCGCGAAATCGTAGTAGAAGCCGTTCTCGATCGACGGGCCGATGGTGACCTGGGTGCCGGGGAACAGCTCCTGCACCGCCTCGGCCATGATATGCGCGCAGTCGTGTCGCAGCAGGTCGAGCGCGTCGTCGGACTTGCGGGTGACGATATCGACCCGGGCGTCGCGTTCGATCACATGGGCGAGGTCGACCAGAAGGCCGTCCACCCGCATGGCGAGGGCGGCCTTGGCGAGACCGGGACCGATGTCGGCGGCAAGGGTAGTGCCACTGACCGGCCCCGGATAGGAGCGCAGGCTGCCGTCCGGCAGGGTCAGCGATACCGACATGATAGTGGTCTCCGATCCGAAGGTTGGGCCGGCAACTTCGACGGATGCAGGCCGACTGTCAAGGCGCAGCCTGTCGCCCCGGTCCTGTCGCTTGCTCATGGCAGGGCGGAGCGCTGCCCTCAGGGCGTGGCGGCCAGCAGATAACCGCCGTCCTCGGCGCGGATGAGCGAGGCGCCGCCGGCCACCGCCTGGGCGAGCTTGCGGCGCAGGCGGTAGACATGGGTCTCGATCGTATGGGTCGCGATGGCCGCGCCATAGCCCCAGACTTCGGCCAGCAGGATATCCCGGGGCACCACGCGGCCGATGGCGGCGGCGAGGCGGGTCAGGATCTGGGTTTCCTTGTCGGTCAGGCGCACGGTCTCGCCCCCGGCGCCGACGAGGGTGCGGGACGAGGCGAACAGCCGGCACGGCCCGATGTGCAGCGCCCCGGCCCCGGCGGCGAGGCCGGCGCGCACGCCATCGATCAGCGCCTGAACCCGCAGGGGTTTCCGCAGCAGGGTGACCTGTCCGCCCGCCCCGGCCGGCGCCCGCGAATCTTCGGCGGCGGCCAGGGCGACGATGGGCAGGGCACAGCCGGTCGCGGTCAGCAGGGCGTCGTCGCCCTCGAGGCTGGCCGCCCGGTCGACGACGACGAGATCGGCCGGCACCGATGCCACCTCGGACAGGTTTCCCAGGCGGGTGACGGCGAAGCCCGCGTCGGCCAGCGGATCGGCCAGGGCGCGCGCCAGCACCTCGTCGGCGACGGCGACGAGGATGCGAGGGGGCGTGGCCTTGGTCCGGGGGCGATTCGTCATGCCCCGGGATTCTGCGGCCGGTCGGGCGATGCTGCAAGCGAGGCCTGCGGCGGCGATGCCGACGTTGAAGGCCCTGCGGCGGCGAGGCCGCCGGTGAGGGTAAGGCGTGTGGCGGGATCTGCCGATGGCGCGGGAGAGTCATGCCGGGGCGTCGTTCATCACGGGCTGCAACGGCGTGCGACTTGTGCTTAGACTGCGCGCCATGTCTTCGCCCTTTGGTCCCGCACCCGTTTCCGCCCTCGTGGTCGTCGATCGCGCCGTCTCCGAATTGCGGCGTGGCCTCGACGTCGTTGTCACCGACGATGCCGGCCAGCGCCTGCGCATCGCCGCCGCCGAATATGCGACGCCGGACCGTCTGGCCGGTTTCGCGGGCGAGAATGCCCGGCTGTTGCTGACCAGCCGGCGGGCCGCCACGCTGAAGCTGCGGCCGCTGGTCGGCGATCCCATCGCCCTGCCGCTGGCGGGCCAGCTCGATGCCGCGACCATCGCTTCCCTCGCGGACCCGACGCTTGATCTCGACAATCCCCTGCGCGGGCCGTTCTCGATCCTGCGGCGGGCGCCGATGGCGGCGGAATTCGCCGCCGTGAAGCTGATGAAGCTGGCGCGCCTGCTGCCGGCCGCCCTTGTCGTCGAGGCGACGGCGGCGGACGACGGGCTGCTGGAAGTTTCAGCCTCGGCGGTCACGGATTACGACGACGCGGCGGCCCGGGGCCTGCGCATCGTCTCCGACGCGCGGGTGCCGCTGGCCGATGCCGAACAGGCGCGGATCATCGGCTTTCGCCCGGCGGATGGCGGGATCGAGCATCTGGCGATCCTGATCGGCGATCCGCCCCGGCGCGAGCCGGTGCTGAGCCGGCTGCATTCCGAATGTTTCACCGGCGATCTTCTGGGCTCCCTGCGCTGCGATTGCGGTGAGCAGCTGCGCGGGGCGATTCGCACCATCGCGGCGGCGGGCGGCGGCGTCCTTCTCTATCTCGCGCAGGAAGGCCGGGGCATCGGCCTCATGAACAAGCTGAAGGCTTACCGCCTGCAGGATCAGGGCTTCGACACGGTCGAGGCCAACGAGCGTCTGGGCTTCGATCCGGACGAGCGCATCTTCCGCCCGGCGGCGGAAATGCTGCGGCTGATGGGCTTCGATGCCGTGCGGCTGCTGACCAATAATCCCGAGAAGGTCGCCGGGCTGAAGGCCAGCGGCATCAATGTGGTCGAGCGGGTGCCCCACGCCTTCCCCGCCAACAATCACAATGAATTCTATCTCGCGACCAAAAAGGCCAAGAGCGGCCATCTGCTGTGACGTTTTCGCCCGGCAGAAGCTGCCGGGTGCCGTCATGCCTTCGGATAAGCCTTTGATCTGATTGGAACCCCTTCTGGCCCGGGGCTTGCAGCGCCCCAAGGGACCGGGAGGAGCCCATCATGACAGCCGTAGCACCGACGACGACCGAGACGAATGCCCGCGACACCGCGAGGCCGCCCCGGCTGCTGCCGGGAAAACGGGGCGAGATGAGCGCCGGGGAGGCCGATTTCTTCGCCCCCTCGAAACCGGGCGACCCTGACCTGACCTTCGGCGAGGTGCTCGACGTGATCAATCCCCTGCAGCATATCCCCCTGGTCTCGACCCTCTATCGCAGCCTGACCGGCGATACCATCAGCCCCGCCGCCCGCATTGTCGGCGGCGCGCTTTATGGTGGTCCGCTCGGCGCGGGCGTCGCCATGGCCGGCGCGATCGTCGAGCAGTCGGCGGGCGCGCCGGTGGAAACCCTGGCCCTGCGCGGCCTCGGCCTCGAGGGCGGTGGTGAGGCGACGGCGCTGGCCTCGGCCGGGACCGGCCCGGGCGGTCTGATCGCCGAGGCGACGACGTCGCCCGCGACGCGGGCCGCCGATACCACCCTGGCCAGCGCGGCACCTCCGGCGACGGCCGCGGCGGCCGGCACGCCCCAGCTGAGTTCGGCGGCCTTCGATGTCCTGATCCGTTCGGTCGGCGGCAAGCCCGAGGGCACGGCGGCGGTCGCCGATGCGGCGCTGCCCGCGACCGCCGGGGCCGCCGAGACGGCGGCGGCGGGCACGACCGAGGCCCGGCGTTTCTTCCCGGCCCGGCAGAGCGGCGTGAAGCCGACCCGGGTGGTGCCGATGGATATCAGGCCCGAGGACAAGGCGAATTACGACAGCGCCTTGCGCCTGATGCGCCAGAACATCGAGCGCTACACCGGCACCACCTCGGCGGTGGCGGCGGCCGCGCCCTGATCAGTCCGTCATCGTCCTGATGGTGGTCTCGATCCGGCGGCGGACTTCTTCCGGCTCCGCCGCCAGGGCGGTCGCCAGAAGGCGCATCTGCCGCCGCAACCCGTGGATCTGGTCGAGCAGCGACAACACGACCGGCAGGGCGCCGGCATCGAGGTCGAGATCGTGGCGGAGCTGGCAGACGAGGCGGATACGCGCGAGATCGAAATCGTCGAAGGCGGGTTCGGCGTCATCACCCCGGGGCAGGACCCAGCCTTCGGCGACGAAGGTGCGCAGCTCGGTCAGGGTCAGGCCGGCGGCCGTGGCGACGACTTCGGTTTCGGTATATCGGGTCACGGCATCACCTTCCACAGTCTGGCCCGCGGGTCCGGCTTTCCTTCCGACTGCCACTGGCGCATCAGGGTTTCGAGGGCGGCATCGGGGGCTTCGGGCAGGACGATCCTCAGCGTCACGCGCTGATCGCCCGCCGGCCTGATCCCCTTGCCCTTGAGGCGCAGCACGTCGCCTGAACTGGCGCCTCTTGGCACGGTCATCTTCACCCGGCCGGTCAGGGTCGGCACTTCCACCTTGGCGCCCAGCACCGCCTCGTCGAGGCCGATCGGCAGGTCGAGCAGGATATCGTCACCCTCGCGCCGGAACAGCGGATGGGGCCGCACCGCGATCTCGACCAGCGCGTCGCCGCTCGGGCCGCCGCCGAGGCCGGGGGCGCCCTTGCCTTTCAGGCGAAGAACCGTGCCGTCCTTCGCGCCAGCCGGAATGGTGAGGTCGAGGGTGCCGCCCTCGGGCATCGTGATGCGCTTCGTCGCGCCATTGGCGGCTTCGAGGAAGTCGACCTCGAGATGGAAGCGCAGGTCGCTGCCCCGGGCGGCGAAGCCCTGCCGGCCAGCGCCCTTCTGGCCGAACAGGCCCGAGAAAATGTCCGAGACATCCTCGAAATCGCCGTAGGCGCCGTGGGACGTATAGCGTCCGGTCGGATCGCCTTCGGCGTAATGGCGATACGAGGGATGTTCCGGCTGCTTTTCCTGGCCGCTGGCGTCGATCTCGCCGCGATCGAAGCGCGCGCGTTTCTCGGCGTCGCTCAGCAGGCCGTGGGCGGCGGAGACGATCTTGAAACGCTCTTCCGCCGCCTTGTCGCCGGGGTGAAGATCGGGGTGCAGTTCCTTCGCCAGCTTGCGATAGGCCTTGCGGATGGCGTCGGGCGAGGCGTCTCGTGCGACACCCAGCACCTTGTAGGGATCGTCACTCAATCTCTGACCTCATGAACTTCAGGAACAGGCGGGAGGGGGCGCCGAAGATCGCGTGCCAGGGCGGCGAGCGCCGCCTCGTCCAGGGTTTCGCGCTCCAGCAGGATCCTGGCGCCGTGTTCCAATATGTCGCGATTGTCGGCGAGGATGGCAAGGGTGCGGGTGAAGGTCGCGTCGATCGTCGTCCTGACCGCATTGTCGATCTTTTCCGCCGTCGCCTCGCTGTAGCGCCGGTCGAACAGGCTCTGCCCGCCCTGGCCGAGGAAATTCGGCCGGTCGTTGTCGTAGGAGACCTGGCCCAGGGTCTCGTCCATGCCATAGCGCGTGACCATCGACCTTGCGATGTCGGTCGCCTTGGCGAGATCGTCGGCCGCGCCGGTGGACAGATGGCCGAAGATCAGCCGCTCCGCCGCCCGCCCGCCGAGGAGGACGGCGATCTTGTTCTCCAGCTCCGTCCTCGTCATCAGGTAGCGGTCCTCGGTCGGGCGCTGGATCGTGTAGCCGAGGGCGCCGATGCCGCGCGGAATGATCGAAACCTTGTGCACGACATCGACGCCGGGCAGGGCGAGGGCGACGAGGGCATGGCCCATCTCGTGGTGGGCGACGACCTCCCGCTCCCTCGGGTTCAGCAGGCGATTCTTCTTCTCGAGGCCGGCGACGATCCGCTCCACCGCCATTGTGAAATCGTCGAGACTGACGGAGGCGGCCTTCCGCCGTGTCGCCAGCAGGGCTGCCTCGTTGACGAGATTGGCGAGATCGGCGCCCGAGAAGCCGGGGGTGAGCTGGGCGATGGTCTCGGTATCGACCCCCTCGGCGAGGCGGATCTTCTTCAGGTGGACCGCGAGAATCTGCACCCGGCCCGCCCGGTCCGGCCGGTCGACCAGGATCTGGCGGTCGAAACGGCCGGCGCGCAGCAGGGCGGGATCGAGAATTTCCGGCCGGTTGGTCGCCGCCAGCAGGACGAGGCCCGAGGTCGGATCGAAGCCGTCGAGTTCGGACAGGAGCTGGTTCAGCGTCTGCTCCTGCTCGTCGTGGCCGCCGATCTGGCTGGCGGCGCCACGCGCCCGGCCGAGGGCGTCCAATTCGTCGATGAAGATGATGGCGGGGG
>JAOZVS010000019.1:15625-18728 GCA_025869435.1 Zavarzinia sp. | reverse complement strand
GAACACAGGGCGCGGGCGATCAGCCTCGTCATGGCGGGCGGCGTCGCCGCGGCGCTGGCGGGGCCGGAGCTGGTGAAATTCACCAAGGACATGGTGCTGGGCCTGCCCTTCGTCGGGGCCTATGTCGTCGTCATCCTGCTCGGGCTCGCGTCCATGGCGCTGCTGTCGGCCCTGCGCCTGCCGGATCTCGCCCCCGAGGAGCGCCATGCCAGCGGCCGGCCCCTGATCGAGATCCTGCGCCAGCCGCGCATGATCGCGGCGCTGGCGACCGGCATCGCCGCCTATGCCTCGATGAGCCTCGTCATGACGGCGACGCCGATCGCCATGGTCGCCTGTTCGCTGACGGTCGAGGACGCGGCCTTCGTCATCCAGTGGCATTCGCTGGCGATGTTCCTGCCCTCCTTCTTCACCGGCCGCCTGATCGAGCGTTTCGGCGTCACCCGGGTGATCGGGGCGGGGCTTGTCCTCATTCTCGGCTGCGCCGCCGTCGCGCTCTCGGGTGTCAGTCTCGGGCAGTTCTGGGCCGCCCTGGTGCTGATCGGCCTTGGCTGGAATTTCGCCTTCGTCGGCGCCACCAGCCTCGTCACCACCTGCTACACGCCGGCGGAGCGGGCCAAGACCCAGGCGGCCAACGATCTTCTCGTCTTCGGCGTCGTTTCGATCGCTTCCTTCATGTCGGGCGTCCTGCTGAACTGGACCGGCTGGCATGGCGTGCCGGTCGCGGCCCTGCCGCTGGCGGTCATCGCCCTTGTCGCGCTGCCGCTGGCGGCCCGGGGCGGGGCGCGTCCGGCGCCGGTGCCGGCGGTCCCGGTTCATGCCTGTTGCTGTGGCGGGGGCTGCGACCGCGGCGAGTAGATTAACCTTGATTGCGGCTCCGGCTCTTCTCTGTCACCGTCGACACGGGCAAGAGCCGGGGACCGAGGGTGCGGGGCGCCCATCCCAGGCGACCCGAGGAAACGAGCGGGGAGATCATGGACACAACCATCGGCCTTTATAGCGTCATCGGGTGTGGCGTGCTTGCGCTTCTCTATGGCGTATGGGCGGCGAAATCCGTCCTGTCACGCGATGCCGGCACCGTCAGGATGCAGGAAATCGCCACCGCGATCCAGGAAGGCGCCCGCGCCTATCTGAACCGCCAGTATCGCACCATCGCCATCGTCGGCATCGTCGTCGTGGCCGGTCTCTGGGGCCTGCTCGGGCCTCTCGTCGCCATCGGTTTCGTGATCGGCGCCGTGCTCTCGGGCGCCGCGGGTTACCTTGGCATGAATGTCTCGGTCCGGGCCAATGTCCGCACCGCGGCGGGGGCGCGCGACGGGCTCGCCAATGCCCTCGGCATCGCCTTCAAGGCGGGCGCGGTCACCGGGATGCTGGTGGTCGGCCTCGCGCTGCTGGCGGTCGCCATCTATTACCTGGTGTTGCAGCAGATCGGCGCGACCGGCCGTGACCTGATCGATCCCCTGGTGGCGCTCAGCTTCGGCGCGTCGCTGATCTCGATCTTCGCCCGCCTGGGCGGCGGCATCTTCACCAAGGGCGCCGATGTCGGCGCCGATCTCGTCGGCAAGGTCGAGGCCGGCATCCCCGAGGATGATCCGCGCAACCCGGCGGTGATCGCCGACAACGTGGGCGACAATGTTGGCGATTGCGCCGGCATGGCGGCCGACCTGTTCGAGACCTATGCCGTCACCCTGGTCGCGACCATGGTGCTGGCCTCGATCTTCTTCGCGGGCGATCTCGCCAAGACCATGATGCTCTATCCGCTGGCGATCGGCGGGGTGTGCATCATCACCTCGATCATCGGCACCTTCTTCGTCCGCCTGGGCGCCTCGCAGAACATCATGGGCGCGCTCTACAAGGGCCTGATCGTCACCGGCGTGCTGTCGGCGGCCGCGCTCTGGCCGATCACGCAGGTCGTGCTCGGCGACATGACGGCGCCGATGACCGCGGGCGGCCATACGTTCGACGGCCGTCATCTGTTCTATTGCGGGCTGGTCGGCCTTGCCGTCACCGGCCTTCTGGTCTGGGTCACGGAATATTACACCTCGACCGCCTTCCGGCCCGTGCGTTCCGTCGCCCAGGCCTCGACCACGGGCCATGGCACCAATGTGATCCAGGGCCTCGCCGTCTCGATGGAGGCGACGGCGGTGCCGGCGCTGATCATCTGCGTCGGCATCGTCGCGACCTTCCAGATGGCCGGCCTGTTCGGCATCGCCATCGCGGTGACCACCATGCTCGCGCTCGCCGGCATGATCGTCGCCCTCGACGCCTATGGCCCGGTCACGGACAACGCGGGCGGCATCGCCGAAATGGCCAACCTGCCGCCGGACGTGCGCAAGACGACCGATGCGCTCGACGCGGTCGGCAACACGACCAAGGCCGTCACCAAGGGCTATGCCATCGGCTCGGCCGGGCTCGCCGCGCTGGTGCTCTTCGCCGCCTATACCGAGGATCTGAGGGTCTTCTTCGGCGACCTGAAGGTGACCTTCGACCTGTCCAACCCCTATGTCGTGGTCGGCCTTCTGGTCGGCGGCATGTTGCCCTATCTGTTCGGGGCCATGGGCATGACGGCGGTGGGCCGGGCGGCGGGTTCCGTCGTCGTCGAGGTGCGACGCCAGTTCAAGGAAATCAAGGGCATCATGCAGGGCAAGGCCAAGCCGGACTACGGCCGCGCCGTCGACCTGCTGACCAAGGCGGCGATCCGGGAAATGATCATCCCGTCGCTGCTGCCCGTGCTCGCGCCCGTGGTGCTCTATTTCGTCATCCTCGCGGTCGCCGACCAGACGGCGGCCTTCTCGGCGGTCGGCGCCATGCTGATGGGCGTGATCGTCACCGGTCTCTTCGTCGCGCTGTCGATGACGGCGGGCGGCGGTGCCTGGGACAATGCCAAGAAATACATCGAGGAAGGCCACCACGGCGGCAAGGGCAGTGATGCCCACAAGGCCGCGGTGACGGGCGACACGGTCGGCGATCCCTACAAGGACACCGCCGGTCCCGCGGTCAACCCGATGATCAAGATCACCAATATCGTCGCGCTGCTGCTGCTGGCGATTCTCTCGCGCTTCTGAAACGAAAAGGCCCCGCCGGTCGCGACCGGCGGGGCCTTTCC
>JAOZVS010000019.1:0-15615 GCA_025869435.1 Zavarzinia sp. | reverse complement strand
CGGCGAATTGAAGCGGCCGAGATTGCCGAACAGCTGCTGCCAGATCGTCAGCTCGTTGCCGAGGGTCGGGGTCCGGTCCGGGTTCATGGCCACGTCCTTGCCATCCTCGGTGTCGAGGCGGGAGACTTCCGTGACATTGCCGGCCTGATCGAAACTGACGATCAGCACGGCCTGATTCGTCAGCTCGTCGCGGCGGAAGGCCAGGCGCTGCGTCGTCGCCGAGATGTAATACCAGGACTGATCGTCGAAATTGGAGACGGTGGACGGCGTGCCGAGCAGGCGGATCACGGATTCCTTGTTGTCGACGCCGGGCCGGATCGCGGTGACCGCGACATCGTCCGGACGCCAGCCGCGTTCGTCGACCTGCGGCGCGCAGGCGCCGAGGGAAAGACCGGCCACAAGGGCGGCGGCAGCCGCGAGGCTCGGCAGGTTGAAGCGTTCAACGGCCATGGGTGACACTTGTCCATCACGAATACGGCCGGCGCGACGCCGCGCCGGGCGTGAAATAGAGACGTGGCACCTTGTCATTGAGGGCGAGACCTGTCAATTCGACGGGATGAAGCGGCAGGAAGGTATCGGACGCATGTTGTCGCGCTTGTTCCATCGGCAGGACCAGCGGATCGCGGCCACGCTCTATGCGTCGGCGGTCGATCGCGCGCGGGCGCCGGTATTCTATCGCCATTTCGGCGTCGCCGACACGATCGACGGCCGCTTCGACATGGTTACCCTGCAGGTGATCCTGCTGCTGAACCGCTTCAAGGGCCTGTCGGACAAGCGGGTCGCCCGCCTGTCGCAGAATGTCTTCGACTCGATGTTCACGGACATGGATCGCACCCTGCGCGAACTGGGGGTGGGCGATCAGGGCGTGCCGCACCGGGTGAAGAAGATGGCCCAGGCTTTCTACGGCCGGCTTTCGGCCTATGATGCGGCCCTGGCCGCGCCGGACGACACGGCGCTGACCGAGGCGCTGATTCGCAATCTCTATCGCGGTGCCGAGATCGAGCCTGAACTCGTGCGGCAACTCGCCATTCACGTCCGGCGGATCGCGGCGCTTTACGCCGCGACACCGGTTGAAGTTTTCCTGGCTGGCGATTTGCCGGCCGCTCCCGCGTTGCAGGAGACATTGTCATGACCACCGATAGCCCGAATTACGAATTTTCCCGGCCCCTGCGGGCTGAAAGCGTCCATGTCCGTGGCCGGACCGAGAAACTGGTGGCGACGCCGGCCGAATGCGCGGCCCTGGCCCGGCGCTTCGACATCATCTCGGTCGAATCGCTGCGGGCCGAGATCGAACTCCGCCCGCACCGGCGCGATGGCCTTGCCCTCACCGGCCGGCTGGTCGCCGACGTGACCCAGGCCTGCGTCGTCTCGCTCGAACCCGTGCCCGCCCATGTCGAGGTCGCGTTCGAGCGTGTCTTCGAGCCTGGCGCCGAAGACCCGGAGGCCGGCTTCTCGGTCGAGGATCTGTTCGATCCCGACGCGGAAGATCCGCCGGAGCCGCTGATCGATGGTATCGTCGATCTGGGCGAGGTGGTGGCCGAGGAGCTTGCCCTGTCGCTCGATCCCTATCCGCGGGCGCCCGGGGCGGAAATCCCGGCGCAATACCGCGCCGAGCCGGAAGACGCGGCCGAAAAGGCCGAGTCCACGAAGGCGCAGGGCACCCATCGCCCCTTTGCCGTGCTCAAGGGTGGGCGAGACACTTGAGTTCGAGAACTTTCCGTGTATGTTCTCCGCTTCCCGGGCGGGGCTGGTCCCCGTAACCAGAACGAGTTGATAAAATGGCTGTTCCCAAGAAACGTACTTCCAGCTCGCGCCGCGACATGCGCCGCAGCCATCATGCGCTGACCCCGGTCGCGTCGAACGAGTGCCCGAATTGCGGCGAGCTGAAGCTGCCGCATCACGTTTGCGGCGCTTGCGGCTATTACGACGGCCGCGAGGTCGTCGCTTCGACCACGGCGGCCTGACGACGGGAGCGACCGGGGCATGGCGACCATGTCCCCGATGGTGATCGCCGTCGATGCCATGGGGGGCGACAATGGCCCCTCGGTGATCGTCGATGGTGCCGCCATCGCGCGTGAGCGTTTTCCCCAGGTCCGCTTCGTCTTCTTCGGCGACGAGGCCGCGGTGGCGCCCCTTGTGAAGGGGCAGCCGCTGCTGGCCGACTGCAGCGAGATCATTCATACCACGACGGCGATCTCGTCCGACGAGAAGCCGAGCGTCGCCATGCGCCGCGGCAAGGGCACATCCATGTGGATGGCCTGCGAAGCGGTGCGCGACGGCAAGGCGCAGGCCGCGGTCAGCGCCGGCAATACCGGCGCGCTGATGGCGATCGCCATGCTGTTGCTGCGCAAGGCCCCGGCGATCAGCCGGCCGGCCATCGCTTCCTTCGTGCCGACGATCCGGGGCGAGTCGATCATGCTCGACCTTGGCGCCAATGTCGGCTGCGACGAGCGCAATCTGGTCGAATTCGCCTTCATGGGCGCGGCTTTCGCCCGGGCTTCGCTCGGGTTGCCGCGGCCGAAGGTCGGCCTTCTCAACATCGGCACCGAAGATCTGAAGGGCAATGAGGCGGTACGCGGCGCGGCCCAGCTGCTGCGCGACGCGACCGATCTGCCCTTTGAATTCTGCGGTTTCGTCGAAGGCAATGGCATCGCGCAGGGCACGGCCGACGTCATCGTGGCCGATGGTTTCGCCGGCAATATCGCCCTCAAGACCCAGGAGGGCACGGCGCGGCTGATCTCGGCCTATCTCGCCGCCACCTTCCGCCGCTCGATCTGGTCGAAGATCGCCTATCTGCTGGCCCGGCCGGCGCTGCAGGCCCTGCGCGAGCGGCTCGATCCCAATCGCTACAATGGCGGCGCGCTCCTTGGCCTCAACGGCCTCGTGGTGAAGAGCCACGGCGGCACCAACGCGGTCGGCTTCGCCGCCGCCATCGGCATCGCGGCGGATCTGGCCATCGGCGGTTTCGTCGATCGCGTGCTCGACGATCTGAAGCGCATTGGCCCGGCCCTCGCGTCGGCCGAAGACTCAACAGAAGAACAGGTAGCTGTCCAATCATGAATCCGGGTGGTGTCGTCGCGCGATCCTTGCTTCTTGGCTGCGGCGGCTATCTGCCCGAGCGGGTGCTGACCAACGCCGAACTGGCGCAGCAGGTCGCGACCGACGATGCCTGGATCGTGGCCCGTACCGGCATCCGCCAGCGTCATATCGCGGCCGATGGCGAGACCACCTCGGATCTCGCGACCATGGCCGCCCGCCGCGCCCTCGAGGCCGCGGGGCGCGACGCCGCCGACATCGATCTGGTCATCCTCGCGACCGCGACCCCGGACTACACCTTCCCGGCGACGGCGGCCATCGTCCAGGCCAATCTCGGCATCCGCAAGGGCGCGGCCTTCGACATTCAGGCGGTGTGCTCGGGTTTCATCTATGCCCTGGCGACGGCCGATAATTTTCTGAAGGCCGGGCAGCACAAGCGCGCCCTCGTCATCGGCGCAGAGACCTTCTCGCGCATCCTCGACTGGACCGACCGCACCACCTGTGTGCTCTTTGGCGATGGCGCCGGCGCCGTCGTGCTGGAAGCCGGGCAGGGGACGGGGACCAACGCGGATCGCGGCATCCTGACCAGCCATCTCCATGCCGACGGGCGTTTCCGCGATCTGCTCTATGTCGACGGCGGCCCGTCGACGACGCAGACCGTCGGCCATCTGCGCATGACCGGCAAGGAAGTGTTCCGCCATGCCGTGGTCAATCTGGCCGATGCCGTGAACGAGGCCCTGGCCGCGACCGGTCTCACGCCCAAGGATCTCGACTGGATCGTGCCGCATCAGGCGAACTACCGCATCATCGAGGGCACGGCGAAAAAGCTGGGCGTCGACACGGCGAAAGTCGTCGTCACCGTCGACCGTCATGGCAATACGTCGGCTGCTTCGGTGCCTCTCGCCCTCGCCGAGGCGATGGGCGACGGGCGGATCAAGCCCGGGCAATTGGTCCTGCTCGAGGCCATGGGCGGCGGCTTTACCTGGGGCTCCTGCCTCGTCAGGATCTGAGCGTCAGCTATCCCCTTGATATTGACGGGCTTATTCCGTCATCCTAGGCTCCATGGATGCGCCTGCACGGATGGGCGCCCGCGCGGGCAAGCCCGCAGGGGGATGTATGTCGACCACGATCACGCGCGCTCATCTGGCCGAGGCGGTCTATCAGGAAGTGGGCCTGTCCCGCAACGAGTCGGCCGAACTCGTCGAATCCGTGCTCGATGCCATCGCCGCCAGCCTTGTCGAGGGGGAAGCGGTGAAGATCTCCTCCTTCGGGACCTTCGCCGTGCGGCAGAAGGGCGGCCGGGTCGGCCGCAATCCCAAGACCGGCGAGGAAGTGCCGATCGAGCCCCGGCGCGTGCTGGTGTTCCGCCCGTCCCATGTTCTCAAGGACCATATCAATACCGGCCTGTCGGGTCGGCAGCGCGGATAAGGCGCCATGCCCGGGCCTGCGGTGAAGGGTGAAGGCGCAGAGGCCCGCGCTCCGGTCAAGCAGCCCGGTGCGTTCCGCACCATTTCCGAGGTCGCGGCCGAACTCGACGTGCCGCAGCATGTGCTGCGCTTCTGGGAAACGCGCTTTCCCCAGATCAAGCCGCTGAAGCGCGGCGGCGGGCGGCGTTATTACCGGCCCGAGGATGTCGCCCTGCTGCGCGGCATCCGCCATCTGCTCTACAGCGACGGCTATACGATCAAGGGCGTCCAGAAGGTCCTGCGCGAGAATGGCGCCGCGACGGTGATCGCGGTGGCCAAGCCCCTGTCCGAGCGCCTGGCCGAGCACCGGGAGCATAATCCCGTGGTGGCCCTGCCACGGCCGGTGCTCGACCCCGATACCGAGGCCGAGTTTGGCGATGTCGCCGACGACGATGCGGCGATCGGGGCGGCGATCGGGGCGGCGATCGGGGCGGCGCCGGATGACGAGGCCGGCGAATCAATCCCCGTCCCTTTGGCCGAAGCCGCGCCGGAGTCTCCGGGCGATGCCGCCCATTGGCGCGGCCTCGTCGAGGAATTGCGCCGCGAACTGATCGAGATCAGGACAATTCTCGCCGGAAAATCAAAGGTTTGACCTCCCGGAACGATCTGGCGAAAAAACCGCGCCAGACCATTGCCCATCCCGCCTTCAGGGGCTATAGTCCGCCGCCTCGCGAGGGTTTTACCTTCGTCTTGACGGGCAATAGCGCAGCCTGGTAGCGCATCAGTCTGGGGGACTGAGGGTCGTCGGTTCAAATCCGGCTTGCCCGACCAAATCTGGTCGATCCGATCAAGAGCTCAGGCCGCCGCAAGGCGGCCTGACTTTTTGTGCCGAGCGCGGCGTCGCCACCGTGGACGGTGGCTCCGCGCCCATGTTCGGCCGGGCGATGATCCCGCCGTCCCCTGGCAACCCCGCCGACCCCGCCTAGCCCGTCCCGGTGCGATCGCGCCGCCATCGCCATCCCAGCACCCGCGAGGATCGAGTCCCCGCGCGGGGCGGCCGTCCGTCCGTCCGCCGCCATCGGCCAATAACTTCTTCCGGTCATGAATCTGTTGACGCATCAATATGTGAATGCATTACTGTCTACATATACGGATTCAAATGCGTCTGGGGTTCGCGGCAATGCATATTCTGGTGATGGGCGGTGGCGTCGTCGGGGTCACCGCGGCCTGGCAGCTTCTGAAGGATGGCCACAAGGTCACCCTGATCGAGCGTCACGCCGGCGTTGCCGAAGACACCAGCTGGGGCAATGCCGGCATGGTGGCGCCAGGCCATTCCTTCACCTGGTCCTCGCCTTCCGCCCCATTCACCTTGCTGAAGTCGCTGTTCGCCCGGAATCAGGCTTTGCGTTTCACGCCCTCGCTCGATCCCCGGCTCTGGACCTGGTCGCTGAAATTCCTCGCCCAATGCACGAAAAGCAGATCTGAATACAACACCGTCCGCAAGCATCGCCTGGCGACATATTCGCAGGCCGTGCTGAGGGAGACGCTGGCCGAGGTGCCGATCGCCTTCGACCGGATCGATCGCGGCATCCTCTATTTCTACCGCCAGGCGGCACGGCTCGAGACCGGCATCGCCCATATGCGGATCCTGGCCGATGACGGCCAGAAGATCGAAGTGCTGGACCGGGCTGGCGTGCTCGCTCTCGAGCCCTCTCTCGCCGCCGTCGGCGACCGTATCGCCGGCGGCATCTACTGCCCGACCGACGAGACCGGCTCCTGCGCCGCCTTCACCCGTGAGATGGCCAAATTGTGCAGGGGAAGCGGCGCCGAATTCCGCCTGGGCGAGCGGATCGAGGCCATCGAGGCCAGCGGCGACGAAGTGACCGGCGTCCGGACCAACCGGGGCACGATCAAGGCGGATGCCTATGTCATGGCGCTGGGCAACGAGAGCCCCCGCCTCGCGCGGCGGATCGGCGTCGACCTGCCGATCTACCCGATCAAGGGCTATTCCCTGACCATTCCGATCGGCGAGCAACCGCATCCGCCCACCATCGGCTCGGTCGACGAGGAAAATCTGGTCGCCATCTCGCGCTTCGGCAGCCACATGCGGGTGACCGCGACCGCCGAATTCGCCGGCTACGACACCAGCCACAAGCCGAGCGACTTCGCCTTCATGAGCAAGGTCGCGCGCGAGCTTTATCCGCAGGGCGCGCGCTACGACGAGGCCGAGATGTGGGCGGGCCTCCGCCCCATGACGCCGAGCAATCTGCCGATCATCGGCCGCAGGAAGCACCGCAACCTCTGGTACGACACGGGTCACGGCCATATCGGCTGGACCATGTCCCATGGCTCGGCCCGCATCCTCGCCGACCTGATCGCGGGGCGAAAGCCCGCCCTGCCGATCGACGAAATCACCGCCTGAGGAGACGGACATGAGCGACTGTCTCGACCTTGGGCTGCTGCCCTGCGAACTCGATGGCGGCGTCGCCGCGAGGGCCGCCATCGGCCTTCTGGTATTGGCGACCGACCAGACCATGGAATATGAATTCCGCCGCCTGCTGCCGCTGGACGGCATCGGTCTCTATGCCGCGCGCCTCTACAATGACGCCGACATCACGCCGGATACGCTGCGCGCCATCAAGGGGCGCATCGCGCCGGCGACCGAATTGATCCTGCCCGGCCTGCCGCTCGACGTCGTCGGCTTCGGCTGTACCTCGGCGACCATGACCCTCGGCGAGGATGTGGTCTTCGACGAGATCCGCAAGGCCCGCCCCGGCATCCGCTGCACCACGCCGATCACGGCGGCGCTGGCCGCCTTCGAAGCCTTCGGCGCCCGCCGCATCGGCGTCATCACCCCTTACGCGAAGCCGGTCAACGAGATCGTGCGCCGCTTCCTCGAGGGCAAGGGGGTCGAGGTTGCCGCCTTCGGCTCCTTCGAGAAGCTGGACGACCGCGAGGCCGCCCGCATTTCGCCCCGCTCGATCGCCGATGGTATCGCCGCCATGGCCGACAAGGCCGATCTCGACGCGGTCTTCATTTCCTGCACCAGCCTGCGCCTCGCCGACAAGGCGGCCGAGATCGAGGCGGCAACGGGCCTTCCCGTGACCGCCAGCGACCATGCCCTGGCCTGGCACTGCCTGCGTCTCGCCGGCATCGACGAGCGCATTCCGGGCGTCGGCCGATTGTTCGAGCTGCCGTCACCCGTCTGATCACCTGTCTCATCAGCACGTCCAAGGGGACACAAAGGGAGAGCTTGCGATGAATGGATTGAACCGCCGTCATTTCATGGCCACCGTCGCCATGGGCAGCCTCGCGGCCGCCCTCGGCGGGCGACGCGCCTTCGCCGCCGCCGACGGCGTCGTCTTCGGCGCCGTGCTGCCGCTGACCGGGGCCAGCGCCTCGATCGGCGAGGACCAGCGCCGCGGCATCGAACTCGCGGTCGAGAAGATCAACGCCAACGGCGGCGTCCTCGGCAGGCCGCTGAAGGTGATGGTCGAGGATTCGGCGGGCAATGCCCAGACCGCCCTCGACGCCGCCAAGAAACTGGTCTCGATCGATGGCGCCAAGGTGGTGATGGGCGAGTATTCGTCGGGCGTCACCGTGCCGCTGCGCCAGGCGATGGAAAAGGCCGGCGTCGTCCACATCAATTGCGGCTCGTCCTCGGTCAAGCTGCGCAAACCCGGCGGCGGCCTCGCCTTCTCGGTCATCGGCCTCGACGACGTGATGTCGAAATTCGCCGCCACGGCCCTGAGCGCCAAGGGTTACAAGAAGGCGGCGGTGATCCTGCCCAACAATGCTTACGGCGACAGCATGAGCGGCGAGTTCACCAAGGCCTTCACTGCGGCCGGCGGCACCGTCGTGCACAGCCTGCTCTATACCGAAGGCCAGTCGAGCTATCGCCGCGAGCTGCAGCAGATCGCCCGCTTCGAGCCCGATATCTATGTCTATTCGGCCTATGGCCAGGAGGCGGCGATCATCAATCGCGAAGCCTTCGAGCTGGGCCAGAAGAAGACGCCGTGGTTCGGCATCTATCTGTCCATGTGTATCAGCGATGCGCCGAAGGAAACGGTCGAGGGCCAGCTGGGCGCCGAGGTGAATTTCATCGGCGCGGACAGCGCCTGGTATCAGGAGGCCTATACGAAGAAATATGGCGAAGCCTTCCGCTCGGCCTTCAACGGCTATCTCTACGATGCCGTGACCCTGGCGGCCCAGGCCGTCAATGCCGCCGGCAGCGCGGATGCGGCGGCGATCCTGAAGGCGGCCCATGGGCTCGACTATGATGGCGCCACCGGCCCGATCAAGCTCGACGCCGATGGCGAACGCTCGCGACAGGAATATCTGCTGGCCACCGTCAAAGACGGCGGCCTCGCCCCCCTGTAACGCACCGCATCCGAAACCGGGGAAAGCACCCATGCAGTTCATCATTGACGCCCTGCTGCGCGCGGGCGACCTGATGCTGATCACACTCGGCCTCAGCACCGTCTATGCCCTGGTCCGCTTTCCGAACCTGGCGCAGACGGAATATGCCACGGTCGGGGCCTTCCTGGGCCTGCTCTTCGCCGGTTTCGGCCTGCCCCTGTGGCTGGCGGCGCTCACCGCCGCCGCCGTCACGGGGGGACTGGCGGTGTCGCTCCATCGCCTGGCCTTCGCGCCTTTGCTGAAGGTCTCGCCGGTCATCGCCATGATCGGCTCCCTCGCTGTCGCGATCATCATCCGGTCGCTCATCCAGGCGATCGCCGGCACCCGCTCGACCCGCTTCGAGCTGCCGATCGAGGTGCCGATGGTGGTGCTCGGCGCGGCCGTGACCACGACCCAGATCGTGATCATGGTGGTGACGGCGGCCTTCGTCGCGGGCTTCCTCATCGTGCTTTATCGCAGCGGCCTTGGCCGGGCGATGCGCGCGGTCGCGACCCAGCCCGAACTGGCCCGGGCCTGCGGCATCGATTCCGGCCGCGTCGTCGACATCATCGGATTCCTGGGCGGTGCCTTCGCCGCCCTCGGCGGCATCCTGCTCGCGGTCGGCAGCCAGGTTCATTTCAACCTCGGCCAGGACCTGCTGCTGCCGGTCTTCGCCGCCGCCATCGTGGGCGGGCTGGGTAGCCCGGTCGGCGCCATCTTCGGCGCCCTTGCCCTGGCGCTGGTCGAGACCCTGGTGATCAACCTCAATTTCGGCTTCCTGACCGGGGATGACTTCCTCTATGTCCCCCTGTCCTATGGCCCGGCCGCGGGCTTCTGCCTCCTCGTGCTGACCCTGATCGTCCGGCCGAACGGCCTGTTCTTCAAGGAGAGCAGCCGTGTCTGATTTCATCGTCCACGTTCTGATCATCGCCGCCACCTATGGCATCGCGGCGGTCAGCCTGAACCTGCAGATCGGCGTCGCCGGCCTGATGAATTTCGGCCAGATCGCCTTCTTCGGCATCGGCGGCTATGCCGTCGCCATGGCGGTGCGGGCCGGGCTGCCGCCCCTCGCCGGCATCCCGCTGGGGGTTCTTGTCGCGGCCCTCGCGGGCGCCTTGGTCGGCCGGCTGGGCCGCAATCTGAAGGCCGAATACTGGGCGATCGCCACCCTCGGCATCGCCGAGATCTTCCGTACCGTCCTGATCAACGAAGGCTGGGCGACCGGCGGCGCGGGCGGTATCGGCGGCGACCTCTCCCTGTTCCCCGGACTTTCGGGAAAATCGGCGATCTGGGCCATGCTCGGCGTCGCCGTCATCGGCCTTGCCCTGTCCTTTCTCGTCATGCGCGACCTGACCGAGAGACAGTTCGGCCGCATTCTGCGCCTGACCCGCGAACAGCCCGATCTGGCCATCTCATTCGGTCATGACATTGTCCGTTACAAGGTCAAGGCCATGGCGATGGCGGCCGGCGTCGCCGCCTTCGGCGGATCGCTCGCCACCAGTTACATCGCCTATATCAGCCCGGGCGACCTCGTCGCCTTCGGGACCTTCCTGCTCTGGACCATGGTGATCATCGGCGGCATCGGCAACCATCGCGGTGCCGTGCTTGGCGCCTTCGCCGTCCAGTTCATCTTCGTCGGAGCCCTGTTCCTCAAGGACGGGCTTGGCATTCCCTCCGAACTCGCGGGTGCGCTGCGTATGCTGATCGTCGGCGTATTGCTGCTTGCCTTCCTGATGATCCGACCGGCCGGGCTGGTGCCCGAGAGACTGCGCAAGATCAATGCTGAAGACTGAAGCCATCGCCAAGCATTTCGGCGGCCTCGAAGTGCTGTCGGACGTCAACCTCACGGTCGGCCAGGGCGAGATCGTCGGCCTGCTTGGGCCGAACGGCTCGGGCAAGACCACGCTCCTCAACATATTGTCGGGCTTCCTGCGCTCGTCGGCCGGGCGCATCCGTTACGACGGACGCGACATCACCGGCCTGCCGCCGGAGGAAATCGCCCGCCTTGGGATGCGCCGCACCTTCCAGCTGCCGCGTATGCCGGACAAAATGTCCTGCGCCGAGCTGCTGCTGACCGCGGTCCCGCAACCGGTGGGGACACGGCTTTTCTCCCGCCCCGGAAAGGCCCGCGCCGAGGCGCGCGAGGCCAGCCGCCGCGCCTTCGAGATGCTGGAGCGCCTGGAACTCACGCGGGTCGCCCACCAGCCGGCCTCGGGCATTTCCGGCGGCCAGCAGAAGCTGCTGGCGCTGGGCGCGGCGATCCTCGGCGGGGCTCGCCTGCTGCTGCTCGACGAGCCGACCGCGGGCGTCAATCCGACCCTGCGGCTGCGCCTGGTCGAGACCTTGCAGGAAATCCGCCGCCAGGGCGTCACCCTGGTCGTCGTCGAACACGACATGGGCTTCATCGGCCGCCTGTGCGACCGCTGCGTCGTGCTCGATCGCGGCGTCTTCATCGCCGACTGCAAGCCCGAGCAGCTGATGGAAAACGAGCGGGTGGTCGAGGCCTATCTCGGCAAGCGCGAGAGGCGGCCCATGCCGCCCGTCGCCCACCCCCACGCGGCGGAGGCCTGAACATGGCGCTGGAATTGAGTGGCGTCGCCGCCGGCTATGTTCCCGGGGTCGACATCCTGCGGGGCCTCAGCCTGACCGCGACCCCGGGCGAAATCGTCACCATCATCGGGCCGAACGGCTCGGGCAAGTCGACCTGCCTGAAGGTCGCTTCCGGTTACCTTCTGCCCCATACCGGCACGGTGACGGTGGATGGCGAGGCGGTCCAGACCCGCCCGGTCGACCAGCGGGTGCGGCGCAACGGCATCGCCATCGTGCCCCAATCGAACAATGTCTTCGGCGCGCTGACGGTGTGGGAAAACCTGGATCTTGGCGGCGGTTTCCTGCCCTCGGCGGAACGCCGCCAGCGCATGGACGAGCTGATCGACGCCTATCCCCTGCTGGGCCGCAAGCGGCGCGAGAAAGCCTATACGCTGTCGGGCGGGGAGCGCCAGGTGCTGGCGCTGGCCCGTGCCCTGATGCCCTCGCCCCGCTACCTGCTGCTCGACGAGCCTTCGGCCGGCCTGTCGCCCCTGATGCTGCACGAAGTCTTCCTCGCGGTGCGCGAGATCGTGCGCAAGCTCGGCATCGCCGTGTTGCTGGTCGAACAGAACGCGGCGGAGGCGCTGGCGATTTCCGATCGGGCCTATGTCCTGGTGCTCGGCCAGGTCGCCCTCGAGGGATCGGCCGAAACCGTGCTGGCGGACGACCAGATCCGCCAGCTCTATCTCGGCGGCGCCGCCGTCTGACGCTTTCGACCAAGGAGAAGAGCATGACTGTCATCGAACGCCTCGACATGGGCCCCCGCATGAGCCAGGCCGTGATCCACGGCGATACCGTCTATCTGGCGGGCCAGGTCGCCCTAGGCGCCCCGGGCCAGTCGGTCACCGCGCAGACCACCGACATCCTGGCCCGGATCGACTCCCTGCTGGCGCGTGCCGGCACGGACAAGACCAATATCCTGTCGGTCACCATCTGGCTCGCCGATGTCGCGACTTTCGCCGAGATGAACGCGGTCTATGACGCCTGGGTCCCGGCCGGTCACACCGCCGCCCGGGCCTGCGTCGAATCGAAACTGGCGGCGCCGGATTTCACGGTCGAAATTCAGATCGTCGCCGCCCGCTGAGGGCTTCGGAACATATAAATAAAAGAAAGTCCGGGGATGGAACGCAAGGCGCGATCGGTATCGCTCGACGACAAATACGACCTGGCCACGGACCAGGTCTATCTGACCGGGACACAGGCGCTGGTGCGCCTGTGCCTGATGCAGCGCGAGCGCGACCGGCGGGCCGGCCTTGCCACCGCGGGCTTCGTCTCGGGCTATCGCGGCTCGCCCCTTGGCGGCGTGGACACCCAGTTCACCCGCGCCGGCAAGGTGCTGGCGGCGGCCGATATCCGCTTCCAGCCCGGCCTCAACGAGGATCTGGCGGCGACCGCCATCTGGGGCACCCAGCAAGCGACCATGCGCGGCGAAGGCCGCGTCGACGGCGTCTTCGCCGTCTGGTACGGCAAGGGGCCCGGGGTCGACCGCACGGGCGATGTCTTCCGTCACGCCAATCTCGCGGGCAGCGACCCGAAGGGCGGCGTGCTGGCCCTGCTGGGCGACGATCATGTCGCCGAATCCTCGACGACCGCGCATCAGAGCGAATTCGCCCTGGTCGACGCCATGATGCCGATCCTCTCGCCCGCCGGGGTGCAGGAAATCCTCGACTACGGCCTCTATGGCTTTGCCCTGTCCCGCTATTCCGGCTGCTGGGTCGGCCTCAAATGCGTCAAGGACACGGTTGAATCGACGGTCGCGGTCGATGGCCGCGTCGAGCGCGTCGAGATCATCCGGCCGGACGATATCGCCCTGCCCGAAGGCGGCCTCGGCATCCGCCCGCGCGACGGCTTCCTTGCCATGGAGGAGCGGCTGCACGAGGCGAAGCGGCCGGCGGTCGAAGCCTTCACCCGGGCGAACCGCCTGGACCGCCTGATCTTCACCGGCGGCGCGCGGCCGCGCGTCGGCATCGTCGCCACGGGCAAGAGCTATCTCGACGTGCGCCAGGCGCTGCAGGATCTTGGCATCGACGAAGCCGCGACCGCCGCCCTCGGCCTGTCCCTCTACAAGGTCGGCGTGGTCTGGCCGCTGGAGCCCCGGGGCATCGCCGATTTCGCCCTCGGCCTCGATCTTGTGATCGTGGTCGAGGAAAAGCGCGGCCTGATCGAGGGCCAGATGCGCGAGATCCTCTATGGCCGGGATCAGGCCCCGGTGATCCTTGGCAAGCACGACGAGCGGGGCGCCCGGCTCTTCGCCGCGCACGGCGCGCTTGATGTGAACGAGATCGCCATTGCCATCGGCCGCCGCCTGGGCGCCGGCACGGCCGCCCTGGCCAACCGCCTGGCGGTCATCGAGGCGGCCCAGCAGCGCCTGACCGAGACCGGCGACGTGACCAGCCGCACGCCCTATTTCTGCGCCGGCTGCCCCCATAACACCTCCACCCGCCTGCCCGAGGGCGCGCGCGGCTACGCCGGCATCGGCTGCCACTACATGGCGCAATGGATGGATCGCTCGACCGAGGGTTACAGCCAGATGGGCGGCGAGGGGGCGAGCTGGGTCGGCGAGTCCGGCTTCTCGACGCGCCGCCACATGTTTCAGAACCTGGGCGACGGTACCTACAATCATTCGGGTTCGCTGGCGATCCGCTTCGCGGTCGGCGCCGGGGTCAACATCACCTACAAGATCCTGTTCAACGACGCCGTGGCGATGACCGGCGGCCAGCCCCATGACGGCGGCCTGACGGTGCAGAAGATCGCCGCCCAGGTCGCCGCCGAGGGCGTCTCCCGCATCGCCGTGGTGACCGACGAACCGGAAAAATATCCGGCCGGCACGCCCTGGCCCACGGGCACCACCATCCACCGCCGCGGCCAGTTGCTCCCGGTCGAGGCGGATCTGGCGAAAGTGCCGGGCGTGACCGTGGTGATCTATGACCAGACCTGCGCCGCCGAGAAGCGCCGCCGCCGCAAGCGCGGCACCTTTCCCGATCCCGACCGCCGCGTGATCATCAACGAAGCGGTCTGCGAAGGCTGTGGCGATTGCGGGGTGCAATCGAACTGCGTCGCCGTCCAGCCGGTGGAAACGCCGCTCGGCCGCAAGCGGCGCATCGACCAGTCCGCCTGCAACAAGGATTTTTCCTGCGTCGAGGGCTTCTGCCCGTCCTTCGTCTCGGTCTCGGGCGCCAGCCCGCGCAAGCCGAAGCCGGCGGGCGCGGCGGCCGACCTGCCGGCCCCGCCCGAGCCCGTGCCGCCCGCGATCGACGGTACCTACAATATCCTGGTGACCGGGGTCGGTGGCACCGGGGTGGTCACGGTCGGCGCCATCCTGTCGATGGCGGCCCATCTCGAGGGCAAGGGCTTCGGCGTGATCGACATGGCCGGCCTCGCCCAGAAGGGCGGCGCTGTCTATTCCCATATCCGCCTCGCGGCGACACCTTCCGATATCACGGCGATCCGCATCGGCGCCGGCGGGGCCGACCTGCTGCTGGGCGGCGACATCGCCGTGGCCGGAACCGCCAAGGCGCTGGCCGCCCTGGAACGCGGCCGGAGCCGGGTGGTGATGAATATTGCCGAAGTGATGCCGGGCGAGTTCACCCGCGACGCCGATTTCAACCTGCCGGTCGAGCGGGTGAAGCAGGCCCTGATCGGTGCCGCCGGTGGTGACGCCTGCCATTTCACCGACGCCAACCGACTGGCGCTCGCCCTGCTTGGCAATACGATCGGCGCCAACCTGTTCCTGCTGGGCCTTGCCTGGCAGACGGGGGCCGTGCCGCTGGCGCACGACTCGCTGATGCGGGCGATCGAGGTGAATGGCGAGGCGGTCGCCATGAACAAGGCGGCCTTCGCCTGGGGTCGCCAGGCCGCCGTCTCGCCGGAGCGCGTGCGCGCACTGGCCGAAGGGGCATCGTCCCGCCCCCGCCCGGCTGAGACCGAGACCCTGGACGACATGCTGGAGCGCCATGCCGCCTTCCTGACCGCCTACCAGAATGCCACCCATGCCGGCCGCTACCGCGCCTTCGTCGCGCGGGTACGCGCGGCCGAACCCCCCGGCCGCGACCTGTTGAGCCGGACCGTCGCCCGCAATCTGTTCCGCCTGATGGCCTATAAGGATGAATATGAGGTCGCGCGGCTGTTCACCGATGGCGAATTCGCCCGGCAGATCGCCGAGACCATACAGGGCGAGGCGCTCCGA
>JAOZVS010000018.1 GCA_025869435.1 Zavarzinia sp. | reverse complement strand
CGGGGCGCTGGTGGCCCCCCGCCCGCGCCTGCCAATCCCCTGGGGGGCCGGGGGGGGCCCCCCCCCCCCCCGGGCCGCGGCGGTCGAACCCCGGGCCCGGGCGGGCGGGATCGCCAGCAGGGGCAGCAGGCCGCCGAGAAAATCGTCGAGCGAGGGCAGGAACGGCGAATCGAGCGAGCCGGCGAAGAGGGCAAGGCCATAGATGACAATCCCGGCCAGCACTACCCCGATGGCCCCGCCGACGGCGCCGAGGGCAAGGAAATGCAGCTGGAATTCCCGGGCGATCGTCGCCCCTCGGGCGCCCAGCTGATGCGCGATCTCGATGATGCCGTGCTGGGCATCGAGGCCCGAGCGCGTGGCGAAGACGACGACCGCGACCAGACAGAAGGCCACGAGGCCGACGATGGCATAGGCCGCGAGTTCGATCGCGCCCGCGACCTCGGCGATCTCCTCCATGCTGTCGATCGCCGCTTCCACCCGGGCGCCCTTCACGAGCGTGTTGAGGCGCGCGGCCAGCGCCGGCGCGTCCAGCACCGCGCCGGGGGTGGAGGCGATATCGATCAGCACCGGCAACGGCAGGTCGCCCACCGCGGCATCCCGCCCGAGCCAGGGCTCGAGCAGGCGCTGCATGGTCGGCATCGGCACGACCTCGGCGGCGATGACGCCCGGGGTCTCGGCCAGAAGATCGACCACCTTGGCCACCGTCTCGTCGTCGACGGCGCCGGCCTCGGCGGTCGGCAGTTCGACCGTGTAACGGCCGGCGAGTTCTGACTGGAAGCTGGCCAGCGACCGGTCGATGCCGATCGCGCCCGTGGCCGCCAGGGTCAGCAGCAGGACCATGACGGCGATGATCGCCGGAACAAGGCGGGTGGACAGCGCCCCCCGGGGCAGAAGATCGAGACGTCCCAACATGCCTCCCCGCCCCCTCAGACCGGGCCGCCGGGGCGGCTGACCGCCAGTTCGCCGCGCACGAGGCGCAGCACCGGGGCACGGTGGCGTTCCATCATGGCGACGTCATGGGTGGCGATCAGGATCGTGGTGCCGATGCGGTTCAACTCGAGAAACAGATGCATCAATCGGTCGCCCATGTCGGGATCGACGCTGCCGGTCGGCTCGTCGGCGAGAAGAAGGCGGGGCCGGGCGATGACCGCGCGGGCGATCGCCACCCGCTGCTGCTCGCCGCCCGACAGCTCGGCCGGTGTCGCCCGCACCTTGTCGGCAAGACCGACCCAGCTGAGGAGCTCGTCGACATGGGCCTTCACCTCGGCCTTCGGCGCCTCGGCGAGGCGCAGGGGCAGCGCGACATTGTCGAAGACCGAGAGGTGATCGATCAACCGGAAATCCTGAAAGACGACACCGATCTGGCGGCGGAGTTCAGGCAGGGCTTGACGCGGCAGCCGCGTGAGATCCTTGCCGAAAATCTCGATCAGGCCGCGCGACGGCCGATGGGCGAGATACATCAGGCGAAGCAGCGAGGATTTGCCCGCACCGCTGGCCCCGGTCAGATAGGTCAGCGACCCGCGGGGCAGCTCGAAGGAGACGTCGCGCAATACTTCATGGCCGATGCCATAGCGCATCCCGACATTGTCGAACCGAACCATACCTGCTGCCTGCTGCTGGAGTCGGCACCATGGCACGAAGCGACCCACGAGGCCAACCCCCTCGACAGCGCGCCCGGAAGGCCCGATCCTGTTTCAGCTCCGGTCCGTCGCCCGGGCTGCTTGCAAGGGCTGGCAGCAGGGCACGGGGTCGCCTATAAACGCCGGTATCCGCTTCTTCAAGTCGATCGCGCATGATCATCACCTGCCCATCCTGCAGCACCCGTTACCTGCTGCCCCCGGCTGCCCTCAGCCCGGCCGGGCGGGAGGTGCGCTGTGCCCGCTGCGGTCACCTCTGGTTCCAGCAACCGCCGGACGACATGCCCCATACCGTCGATCTGATCGAGCCGACCCGCGCGGCGGGCGGCGGCGGCGGCGGATTGAGCGCGGGCGGGCCGAGCCGCAACCTGCCCGGCCCGCCGCTGACCCATCCGCGGCGCGGCGCGGCGCTGGGCTGGCTGTTGTTCTTCGTCGTCCTCGCCGGCGGCCTTGGTTCCGCGGTCGCCTTCCGCGACCAGGTGGTCGAAGCCTGGCCCCCGTCGGGCAAGCTCTATGAACTCGTCGGCCTGCCGGTCGCCGCCTATGGCCTGGCGCTGGCCAACCCGACCACCGAACGCTCGAACGAGGGCGGCGCCGAGATCCTGACCGTGAATGGCACGGTTCGCTCGACCATCGATTCGGAGCGGCCGGTGCCGCCGCTCTGGATCAGCCTGCTCGACGATCAGGGCCGCATCCTGCGCCGCGAAATGGCCACGCCCGAGCCCAATCTTCTGCCTGCCGGCGGCGAGGCCCACTACAAGGTGCGCTTTGCCGCGCCGCCCACCGAGGCGACCCGAATCGCCGTCACCTTTGGAGAATCCCCATGACGAGGCCCGTGCCCCAGGGCAAGGCAGTGCGCGTGTTGTTCGACGCCGACACGATCGATGTACGGACCCGTGAACTGGCCAAGGAAATCGTCGCCGTGATGGGCCTCGAATTCGCCGTCGTGCCGGTGCTGAAGGGCAGCTTCATGTTCGCCGCCGATCTTCTGCGCGCGCTTCATCTGGAGGGCGCCGAGGTCGAGGTGGATTTCGTCATCCTGTCGTCCTATGGCGACCGCACGACGAGTTCCGGCCAGGTCACGGTCCAGCGCGACATCTCGATCATCGTGCGCGGCAAGAAGCTGCTGATCGTCGACGATATCCTGGAATCGGGCCGCACCCTGTCCTTCGCCAAGGATCTGATGTCGGCGCGCGGCGCCGAGGTTCAGCTCTGCGTGCTCCTCGACAAGCCGAAGCGGCGCGAGAACAATCTTCAGGCCGATTTCGTCGGCTTCGAATGCCCCGAGCGCTTCGTCGTCGGTTACGGCATGGATGTCGCCAACTGCTTCCGCGAACTGCCGTTCATCGGCGTCGTCGAAGACTGAGGCCCGGCGATGGCCCGCATCCTTGTCGCCGAGGATGAGGCCGCGGTCGCGCAGTTCATCCTGCGCGCCCTGACCGGGGCGGGCCATCAGGTCAGCCTCGCGGGCGATGGTGGCGCCGCTCTGCAGATGGCGGGTTCACAGCGTTTCGATCTCCTGTTGTCGGACATCCGGATGCCGGTGATGGACGGGCTTGCCCTCGCCCTCGCCCTTGCCGACGAACAACCGGACCTGCCCATCGTGCTGATGACCGGCTATGCCGCCGAATACGAACGGGCGGAGGATTTCCAGGGTCTCGTCGCCGGCCTCGTGCTGAAGCCCTTCTCGCTGTCCGACCTGCTGGCGGCGGTCGAGGCGGCGCTGGCGCGCTGATATCAGGGCGCGCAGGGCGCCAGGGTCACGCCGACGTCATCGGCGATGCCGCCGGCAAGACGGCCAAGCGGCGAACAGCTTCCCCCGACGCACAGGCGGTAGTCCGGTACGACGCCCGACCGGGCGAGATGCACTTCCCTCTGTCGCGGCAGACCGGGGCGATAGGCCCAGCCGCCATCGATCCGCCTCGCATCCGCCGGCACTTCCATCCCCGCGCCCGAGCCGGCGACGCGGGCTTCGACCAGATCAAGGCCGCCTGGGGTCACCACCCAGTCCTCCTGCCATTCGATCTTCTCGACCGAATGGACCCAGGCCAGGGTGAAGTGATCCGCCTCCAGCCGCGCCGCCAGGACATGGCCGGCGAGCAACAGACAGAGGCCGGCGCTCACGCCCCTGCCCGCCGCCGCTCCAGCATCTGCAGCAGCACGAAGACGGCGGCGAGGGCGAAGCCGATCTCGTCCGACAGGGGCGTCGACAGCACGAGGCCGATGGCCCCGCCGACCGCGACCGGCATCTGCCACAGAGGCACAAGCGTCAGGCCCCAGCGGATGGCGACCGCGCCCCACAGGCCGATGGCGACCAGCGCCCGCAGCATGGCATAGGCGATGGCCAGCGGATCGTCGCTCTGCCCGATCAGCGCCGTGTCATAGACCGCCATGAAGGGCACGACATAGCCGGCCAGGGCGATCCTCGTCGCGATCCAGCCGATTTCCATGTGACCGGCCCGCGCGATCGACGAGGCGGCGAGGGCGGCCAGGGCAACGGGCGGCGTCAGATCCGCCATGATGCCGAAATAGAAGCAGAACATGTGCGACGCGATGGGCGGCACCCCCATGTGCATCAGGGCGGGCGCCGCGATCGACGAGGTGATGATGTAATTGGGAATGGTCGGCAGCCCGGTGCCGAGCACGAGGCAGGCGACCATGGTCAGCACCAGGGCCAGCATGAGATTGCCGTCCGCCAGCGCGACGATGCTGCCGGCCAGGCTGGAAGCGATGCCGGTCAGGGTGGTGACGCCGATCAGCACGCCGACGAGGGCGCAGGCGACACCGACCCCCAGCGCATTGCCCGCGCCATCGGAAAGGCTGGACAGGATGAGACGCAGCGCCGCCCGCCCGCCCCGAACGAAGGCGGCGGTGGCGGCCAGCACCAGCATGGCGATGCCGCCCACGGTCACGGGCGGCCAGCCCCCCTCGATCGCGCCGCCGGCGAGAAGCCCGAGCACGATCCAGAACACGAAACGCTGGACCGCGGTACCGAGGGCATCGCGGGCCACCGATTGACCGAGGATCAGACACACCGTGGCGAAGAGGCCGATGACCCCGGCGAAAAGCGGCGTATAGCCCGAGAACAGCAAGGTGACGAGCGCGGCCAGCGGCAGCAGCAGATACCAGCCCCGGCGCAGCGCCTGCAGCGCGCTGGGACACTCCTCGGCCGTAAGACCTTTCAGGTCGCGGCGCCCGGCTTCGAGATGCACCATCCAGAACACGGAGGCGTAATAGAGAATGGCGGGGATGATCGCCGCCCGGGCGATCTCGGCATAGGCGACGCCCAGGGTTTCGGCCATGATGAAGGCGACGGCGCCCATCACCGGCGGCATGATCTGCCCGCCCATCGACGCCGTCGCCTCGACCGCGCCGGCGAAGGCCGGGCGATAGCCGAAGCGGGTCATCAGGGGAATGGTGAACTGGCCGGTGGTCAGGACATTGGCGACGCCCGAGCCATTGATGGTGCCCATCAGGCCCGAGGAAATCACCGCGACCTTGGCCGGCCCGCCCTTCGCCCGCCCGACGAGGCCGAGGGCGACATCGTTGAACAGTTTCACCATGCCGGCATGTTCGAGAAAGGCACCGAACAGCACGAAGAGGAAGATATAGGTCGCCGAGACGAAGGTTGGCGTGCCGTAGATCCCCTCGGTGCCAAGAAAAAGCTGGTCCACCACCTGCTCGAAGGTGAAGCCCCGATGGGCGAGGCCGAAGGGCAGATGGGGACCCAGCAGGGCATAGGGCACGAAGACGCCGCAGAGAATGGGCAGGGCCAGGCCCATGATGCGCCGCGCCGCCTCGAAGACGAGAAGGATGGTGGCGCAGCCGACCACGATATCCATCACCTCGGGCTCGCCCGCGCGCAGGATCAGGTCATGTTCGAAGACGACATGATAGAGCCCGAGCAAAAAGCCGAGCCCGGCCAGACCCCAGTCCCAGACGGGAACACGCCGCACCCCCTGCCCCGGCGCCAGGCCGAACAGCATGAAGGTCATGGCCAGCAGGAAGCCGACATGGATCGAGCGGACGGCCAGGCTGGACAGCGGACTGAGCGCCGCCGTCCAGATCTGGAACAGGGAAAACAGCGTGCCGACAACGGCGACGATCAACGCCGCCCGGCCTTCCAGCCGGGCGTGGGCCGGTGCCTCGCGATCGACGACGGAAGCCGCCGTCACGCCAGGCCCTTTTCCTTGTAGAAGCGAAGGGCCCCGGGATGCAGCGGCACGGGTCCGATGGCCGCCCCGGCATCCAGCTTGATCCCCTTGGCCGCGGCATGGGCGGCCACCAGGGCATCGAGATTGTCGAACAGCGCCTTGGTCATGCCATGGGCGAGATCGTCCGAAACCCCCTCGTGGCTGACCAGAAGGTTGCGGATCGTCGCCGTGGGCACGGCGGCTTCCTGGCCCGAATAGGTACCGGCGGGAATTTCGCCCGTCTGATAGGCGGCATCGCCGACAGCCGCGACGGTCTCGGCCGGGACCGGCACCACGACGATCGGGATCGAGGCCGCCAGATCCTTGATCGAGCCGACGCCGAGCCCCGCCGATTGCAGCGTGACGTCGATCTGGCGGTTCTTCATCAGGTCGACCGACTCGCCGAAGGGCAGATATTCCACCTTGGCGAAATCGTCATACGAAAGGCCCGCCGCCTTCAGGATGGCGCGGGCGTTCAGCTCGGTGCCTGACTTGGGCGCGCCGACCGAGATGCGTTTGCCCTTCAGGTCGGCCAGGGTCTTGATGCCACTTTCGGCATTGGCGACGATCTGGACGAAGTTGGAATAGATCGCGGCGATCAGGCGCAAGCGATCGAGCTTCACCTTGAAGCCCGCCTCCTCGTTGCCGGCGACGGCGGCGCTGGCGGCATCGGCGAGGGTGAAGCCGATCTCGCCCTGGCCCTTCTGCAGGAGGTTCAGGTTCTCGACCGAAGCCTTGGTCGCCTGCACGCTGGTCCTGGTGCCGGCCACGGTCTTCTCGATCGCGCCGGCCAGCGCGACGCCGATCGGGTAATAGGCGCCGGAGGTACCGCCGGACAGGACATTGACGAAAGTCTCGGCCCGGGCGCGCGAAATGCCCCGGGCGCCGTAAGCCAGCAGGCCGGCCCCGGCGGCCAGAAGCCCGCGCCGATTGATATACGGCAAGTTCATCATCCCGATTCCTCCCGTGCCGGCACATCTTGTGGTGCCGTTCATCCCCATTGCCCGGCTGCGTCAGCCTGTCGCAACCGGGGGACAGGGTGCGACCGGGCGGCGCCCCTGTCCAGCCTCAATGGCGGAAGGATCAGAAACGCTCGATCAGGCGGCGGATGTAGTCCAGCTCTTCCTCGCTGCGCGTGCGGTCGCCCGAGCGGCGCTGCAATTCCTCGAGGATTTCGCGCACGCGCTTGGCCTCGGCTTCGGTCGGCACGCGGACATCCTCGCCATTGCCGAAGTTCTGCCCCGGACGCGGCCGGCCGAGGGGATCGCGCTCCCCGCCCGGCCTGTCGCCCGCGGCGCCCTGCCCGCGCGAGACGCCCAATTGCCGCGCCATCTGTTCGCCCATGGCCTGCAAACCCTCGCGCAGGGCATCGAGCGCCTCTCCCTGGGCCGCCGCCGCCGCGGCGGGATCATTGCCGGCAAGGGCGGAGCGGGCGGCATCCATCGCCCGGTCGGCCCGGGTCAGGGCATCGGGCAGCGGCAGGCCCGCCTCGCCGAGACGGCCGAGGACATCGCCCAGCTGACGGCGCAAGGCTTCCTGCGACCGGGCGAGATCGGACAGGCCACCGCCCTGGCCGCCCCCCTGCCCGTTCTGGCCCGGCTTGCCCTGGCCTGGCTGACCCTGGCCCGCCTGGGGCCGGCCCTGGTCGCCCGGGCGGGGCTGGCCCTGCTCGCCAGGCATTCCGGCGTCGCCGTCCCGGCGCTGCTGTTCGGCGAAGGACTGGTCGCGCAGCCGGCTCTGCTCGCGCAGCATTCCGCCCATCTGCTCCATGCTTTCGCTCAGGGCCTTGCCGGCGGCGGCATCGCCCGGCCGCGAGGGCATGGCCTGCAGGTTTTCCAGCATTTCGCGCAGTTGCGACAACATCTGACGCGCCGCCTCGCGCGAGCCGGTTTCGGCCGCGCGCTGCGCCTCGTCCAGCATCCGCTGGATATCGTCGCCCGTGATCGCCTGACCGTCCGGCGCGTCGCGCAAGTCGCCGGCATCGAGGCCGTTCCGCATCGCTTCCTCGGTCAGGGCGCGCAGATATTCGTCCATGGCGGCGCGCATTTCCGCCATCAGGCGGGCGATCTCGGCATCGGAGGCGCCTGAATCCAGCGCCTGTTCCAGCGCATCCTGCGCCGCGCGCAATTGCGCCTGCGCCCCGCCGACCCGGCCCGAATCAAGATCGAGGGCGATCGCCCAGAGAAGCTCGACGACCTCCATGTCCTGAGTGCCGTCGCGGTGACGGAGGAGTTTCAGAACCGCCATGCCGAGGCCGAGATAGACCGCCTTCCGCTCGTCATAGGCGCCGACATCGTCGGCGATGCCGGCCAGAACCTCGGCGACCTTACGCCGGTCGGCCGGATGGGCGACCAGTTGCTTGCGCGCGGCGACGATCGCCCGCGCGACCGGGTGGCGGAACGCCCGCTCGGGCAGGGCCAGGGTCACTGGATCGGACTCTCCGACCTGGCCGAGGGCATCGCTCGCCACGAGGACGGCCGTCACATCGAGCCCGGCCCAGGGACTGGCGGTCAGATCGCGAAAGGCGGTGCCCTTCGCTTCCGGCCGGCCGGTGGCGCCGCCGAGCGGAATGACCAGCGGCTCGCCGACGCCGGCCAGACGAAGCTGCAGATTGACCGACTGGACGCCGTAATCGTCGACGGCGGCGAAGGCGATGCGCAGGGACTTCTGTTCGGTCGCCGCGGGCGGCGCGGTGAAGGCGACGACAGGCGGCGCATCGGCCACCACTTCGAGCGGCCAGGCCGCCATTTCGCTGCCGCCGCCGACGAGGGCGAGGCGATCCGCCGGTTGCACCGGCACTTCGCCGGCGAAAGTGCCATCCTCCACGGCATCGAGCGGGGCGATGGTCTGGCCGAAGGCAATGGCGCCGCTGCCGACGCCATAGAGCCTGGCCATCACCGTCGCGCCCGCGGTCACCCGCAGCCGCTCGCCCGGGGCAAGGCCCTGACCGCCGAGATAGATGGGGGCGAGACGGGTATAGGCCGGCGGCGTGATCCAGGCGGTGAAGCCGACCTCCACCCCCGCGGGGCCGGTGCCCTTGCCGAAGCGGGGCACCAGGGCCTCGGCCAGCCGCTCCGGCGCGGTCGCGCCCGAAGCCGCCAGCGCGACGACAAGGCCAAGCAGAACGGCGGCGCGCAGGCCAAGGGGGTCGTGACGGGCGATGACCGGATGGGGGGCATGAAGCCGCAGGTCCGCCGCCTGACCGGCCGCCCGCTCGCGGTGGGCCTGCCACAGGGCGGCTGTGACCGGATCGGAACCGCTGCCCGCCAGATGATCGTCGAGGGCTTCGAGGGCGCGGTGGGGAATGCGGTTGTCGAGCTCCAGCCGGCGGCGGGCCAGATCCGCGTCAGGCAGGCGGAGGGCCGCCGGCAGGCCGCGCAGGGCGAACAGGAAGGCGAAGCCGAACAGGCCGAGCAGCACGGCATGGATCGTCCCCGGCAGCGCGCCAAACAGGCCCGACAGGGCGAGCACGGCGAACACCCCGGCCACCCCGGCCCCGGGCAGCAGCGCCGGGACCAGCCGCTCGCTCAGCAGCGCCAGCCGGGTGAGCCGGAGCTTGCGCCGCAGCGCCTGATCGCGGCCCGCCGTCATCTCAGCTTTGCTCCGGCTCCAGCCAGGGCGGCAGGCGGTCGAGGCCGATGATGGTCTCGACGGGCACGCGCTCGCGCACCACGGCGAATTTGTCGCCGCTCACCAGCACCTCGGGGATCAGCGCCCGCGTGTTATAGGTCGAGGCCATGACGGCGCCATAAGCCCCCGCCGACAGGACAGCGATCATGTCGCCCGACTTCAACGGCGCCATCAGACGGTCGAGGGCGAGGAAATCGCCGGTCTCGCATACCGGGCCGACGATATCGACCGGCGCGACCGGCGCATCCGGATCGGGCGCGACCACGGGCAGGATACCGTGATAGGCCTCGTAAAGGGTCGGTCGGATCAGGTCGTTCATGGCGGCGTCCACGATCACGAAAGTCTTCTTCGTCGCCTTCTTCACATAGAGCACGCGGGTGACCAGCACCCCGGCGTTGCCGACGATCAGGCGACCCGGCTCGAGGATGATGCCACAGCCCAGATGCGCCGTCGTCCGTTTCACGATGTCGGCATAGGTCTCGGGCGCGGGCGGCACCAGACGGTTTTCCTCGTAGGGAATGCCAAGGCCGCCGCCGAGATCGAGGCGATCGATGCGGTGGCCGTCGGCGCGCAGGGCCAGCACCAGTTCGGCGACCTTGCGAAACGCCGCCTCGAACGGCTCGAGCGCGGTCAGCTGGCTGCCGATGTGAACGTCGACGCCGACGACACGCACCCCCGGCAGGGCGGCGGCGCGGGCATAGACGAGGCGCACCCGCTCCCAGGCGATGCCGAATTTGTTCTCGGCCTTGCCGGTCGAGATCTTGGCATGGGTCTTGGCGTCGACATCCGGGTTCACCCGGATCGTGATCGGCGCGACCATGCCCTTCGCGGCGGCGACCAGTGACAGGCGCTCCAGCTCCGGCTCGGACTCGACGTTGAACTGATGGATGCCGGCGTCGAGCGCCAGGGCCATTTCCTCCGCCGTCTTGCCGACACCCGAGAAGACGATGCGCGACGGCGGAATGCCGGCCGCCAGCGCCCGCTTCAACTCACCGCCGGAGACGACGTCGGCGCCCGCGCCCAGCCGGGCCAGGGTCGAGATCACGGCCTGGTTGGAATTGGCCTTCAGGGCGAAGCAGACCAGGGCATTCTGCCCGGCGAAGGCATCGGCGAAGACGCGGAAATGCCGCTCCAGCGTCGCCGTCGAATAGCAGTAGAAAGGCGTGCCCACCGCGTCGGCGATGGTCTCCAGCGGCACGTCCTCGGCATGGAGCCGGCCATCGCGATACTCGAAGTGATTCATGGGCGATGCGGTCTCTCAGTTGGTGGTCCGGCTGCCGGGCAGCGGATAATCGGTCTGGGGCGACGACGAACTGGGATGGATCGTTTCGGGAATGTCGCCGGCGGGCTGGGTGGTGCCGGGCCGGACCGGCGCCCCCCGCTTGCCACAGGCGGCAACGCCGGTCAGCGCCACGATCATCAGGCAGAGCGCGAGTTTTCTCATCGCCATTTCCTATCAAAGGCCAAGACGGCCGCGCGCGGCGGCGATCTGGGTCCGCACACCCGAAGGCGCCGTGCCGCCGAAGCTGACCCGGCTGGCGACGGAATTATCGACCGACAGCACGCCGAACACCGCATCGGTGATCCGCGGCTCGATCGCCTGCATGTCGGCGAGACCGAGGGCATCGAGATCGACCCCCTTGCCTTCCGCCAGTTTCACGATGCGGCCGGTGACATGATGGGCCTCGCGGAACGGCATGTTCAGCGCCCGCACCAGCCAGTCGGCAAGGTCCGTCGCGGTCGAGAAGCCGGTGCCGGCGGCGGCCTTCAGGACGGGCTGGTTCGGCTTCAGGTCGGCGATCATGCCGGCCATGGCGGCGACCACGAGCTCGATCGCCTCGGCGGCGTCGAAGGTCGGCTCCTTGTCTTCCTGCATGTCCTTGGCATAGGCCAGCGGCAGGCCCTTCATGACGATCAGCAGCGTGTTCAGCGCGCCGATGATGCGGCCGACCTTGGCCCGCGCCAGTTCCGCCGCATCGGGGTTGCGCTTCTGCGGCATGATCGACGAGCCGGTGGTGAAGGCATCGCTCAGGGTGACGAAACGGAACTGGGCCGAGGTCCAGATGACGATTTCCTCGGCGAGGCGCGAGAGATGAATACCGAGGATCGAGGCCGCCGCCAGATACTCGAGGGCGAAATCGCGCGACGACACCGAATCGAGGGAATTGGCCGTCGGCCGGTCGAAGCCGAGCGCCGCCGCCGTCATGTGGCGGTCGATCGGGAAGGAGGTGCCAGCCAGCGCGGCCGCTCCCAGCGGACATTCGTTCATGCGGGCGCGGGCATCGCGCAGGCGGCCGATGTCCCGCTCCAGCATGGCGACATAGGCCATCAGGTGATGGCCGAAGGTGATCGGCTGGGCGACCTGCAGATGGGTGAAACCCGGCATCACCACGTCGGCATGGGCCTCGGCCTGGGCCAGCAGGGCGGCGACGAGGCCCGTGGTCTGACCGATCAGCCCGTCGAGCGCGTCGCGCACCCAGAGGCGGAAATCGGTCGCCACCTGGTCGTTGCGCGAGCGGGCGGTGTGCAGGCGCCCGGCGGCGGGGCCAATCAGCTCGGCGAGGCGCGCCTCGATGTTCAGGTGGATGTCTTCCCGATCCTTGCGAAAGGTGAAGCGGCCTTCCTCGATCTCGGCCTTGACGGCGTCGAGCCCGCCCTGAATCTGATCGCCATCGGCCCTTGTCAGAATGCCGGTCGCGACCAACATGCCCGCATGAGCCTTTGACCCGGCGATATCCTGGGCATAGAGCTTGCGGTCGAAATCGATGGAAGCGTTGATCTTCTCCATGATCTCGGCGGGGCCACGGTCGAAGCGGCCACCCCACATCGCGTTCGAGGAAGTCAGTTTGTCGTTCTGGTCGTTGGGCATCGAAAGCTACTTGGCTGTTGTCGCGACCGCAGCACCATCAGGGAGTATGGGAACATGAAGCTGGTGCCGGTTGTCGTCATTGTGGCCGCCCTCGCGGGCGTCGTCGGGGCGGTTGCCGTCCGGGGACCCTGGGGCGACGGTGCCCGGGCGTCCCAGTCGGCGGGGATCGGCAACTTTAGCCCGAGCGACGAGCCGAAGCCAGCACCCGCTGTGACCTTCCGAAATGCGGCCGGCGCCGTGGTCTCGCTGGCGGATTACAAGGGCAAGGTCGTCGTGGTGAATTTCTGGGCGACCTGGTGCGCGCCTTGCGTCGAGGAACTGCCGTCCCTCGCCAAAGCCGCGGAAACCCTGCGCCCCGAGGGGATCGATGTGCTCGCCCTGTCGGTCGACCGGCTGGAAGACGACAAGATCACCGCTTTCCTCGCCGCGAATCAGGCGGCTGGCCTCGGTCTCCTGAAGGACGAGGGCATGGCCCTCGCCCGCGCGCTCGACGTGAAGGGCCTGCCGACCACGGTGGTCATCGGGCCGGACGGCACCATAAGGGGCACGCTGGTCGGGCCGGCCGACTGGGCATCGGACGAGGCCCTGAAGCTCATTCGCGGCTTCAAGGGGGCTTGAGTCCGCCGGGCGCGCCGGTCTGGCCCGCCGCCCGCACCTTCGCCAGGAACAATTCCGACAGGGCGTGATAGATCGGCTGGTGGCAGATCATGCGGGATGTCCCCGCAGCGACGATCGCCACCGCCATCAGCGGAATGACCATGGCGTGATTGTCGGTCATCTCGAAGACGATGACGAAGCCGGTGATCGGCGCCTGCATCACCCCCGCGAACAGCGCGACCATGCCGAGCGCGGCCAGCGCCCCGGGCGAGACGCCGGGCAGGATATCGCCGATGGCGGCGCCGAGCCCGGCGCCGACGGCCAGCGTCGGCGCGAAGATACCACCGGCGAGGCCGCTGGCCTGGGTCACCAGATTGGCCAGCAGCTTGGCCCCGACGAAGGCCCAGGGGTCCGTCAGGGTGCCGTTCAGCGCGGCCTTCGCCTCGGCATAGCCGGTGCCATTGACCGGCAGCGCGGTCGCCCAGGCGACAAGGGCGACGACCAGCCCGCAGAACATGGCGAAGATCACCCGGTGCCGGCCGATCCGGCCGTTGATCAGGCGGGGCAGATAGCGCGCCTGGGCGATCATCAGCCGGGCGAAACAGGCGCCGATCACGCCGCCGCCGACACCGAGCAGCGGCACCGCCAGCCAATCGGTCCAGTCATCGAGCTGGGCCATGGTCTGGCCGAAATAGGAGCCGCTGCCATGAATGAGCGCCGCCGCCCCGGCCGCCAGCAGCACGGCCGAGAGAATCAGCGTGCTCACCCTTCTCTCGTAGGCGCGGCTCATTTCCTCGATGGCGAAGATGATGCCGGCCAGCGGCGTGTTGAAGGCCGCGGCGACACCGGCCGCGCTGCCCGCCAGGATGACGCCGCGCATCCGGCCAAGACCGGCGAAGCGGCTGCAGGCCAGCATGATCGAGGCCCCGACCTGAACCGAGGGCCCCTCGCGTCCGACCGAGGCACCGAAGCCGAGCGCCAGCGTGGTCAGCATCACCTTGCCGAAGGCGATGCGCAGCGACAGCAGCCGGTTGCGCTGGGTGGGGGATTCAAGTTTGCGGGCCGCGATCGCCTGGGGAATGCCGCTGCCCTCCCCGCCCGGAAAGAAGCGGATCAGCAGGAGAGTGCAAAGACCGAAGCCGAGCGGCGTGACCACCAGTCCGGCCCAGGGCCAGACGCCGGTCAGGAGGCCGAAGAGTTCGAAGGCGAAATCGACGGCATAGGCGAAGCCGACGCAGACGAGGCCGGTCAGTATCGCCCCCAGCCAGAACACCAGCCGGCGGCGCCACAGCAGTGACGACAGCCAGAGCGAGAGAGAGGGGCGAAGCTTCCGGCGCAGCCGGTAAGCCATGGAACGGGAACGCATGTATCATCCTAGGGAAGGGACCGGATCGATTGCAATGCGCCCGGCCCGCCCTTCACCAGGATTGACGCCGGTCAGCCGAGGCCGGCGGCCATGGTCATGCGGACGAGGGCCGCGAGATTGTCGGCCTGCATCTTGGTCATCACCTTGGCGCGGTAGATTTCCACCGTGCGCGGGCTGATGCCGAGGTCGCGGGCGATGATCTTGTTGGGCCGGCCGGCCACCACGCCGTCGAGCACTTCGCGCTCCCGCTCGGACAGGGTTTCGAGCTTTTCGAGGATTTCGCTGTTCGGCGTCTCGCCGACCTCGACGCCCAGCTTGTCCCGGGCGAGGTCCAGCGCTTCGAGAATTCGCTCCTCGGGGAAGGGCTTCTCGATGAAATCGACGACGCCCGCACGCATCGCCTCGATCGCCAGCGGGATGTCGCCATGGCCGGTGATGACGATGACCGGCAGGCCGACCTTCAGCGCGTTCAGCCGGTGCACCAGTTCGATGCCCGTCATGTCCGGCATTCGGACATCGGTGATGACGCAGCCCCGGGGGCCGATCGGCAGCCCGTCGAGAAAGGCCTGGGCCGATTCGTAGGACTGGACGACGAAATCGGCGGCTTCGAGCATGAAGGCGAGGCTGTCCCGCGCGCTGTCGTCATCGTCGACGAGATGGACCAGCATCTCACTCATCGTTGGCGCCCTCCGTCGGCACTGGGGGTAGGGTGAAGCGAAACACGGTGCCACCGCCGGGGTTTTCTTCCGCCCAGATCCGTCCGCCATGGGCATCGACGATCGAGCGGGAAATCGACAGGCCGACCCCCATGCCCTGCGGCTTGGTGGTCATGAAGGGGTGGAACAATTTTTCGCGAATTTCCTCGGCGAGGCCGCTGCCGGTATCGGCGACGCTGACGACGACATAATCGTCGTCGCGGCGAACGGTGGTGATGCTCAGCCGGCGCTGGAGCGTGTCCTGCATCGCCTCCAGCGCGTTGCGGATCAGGTTCAGCAAGACCTGCTGGATCTGGACCTTGTCGACGAAGATGGCATTGGCATCGACCGCGAGATCGAAAGACACCTCGACCTGCCGCTCCTTCACCCCGACAAGGCCAAGGGCGGCGGCTTCCTCGACCACCTTGGACAGGTTTTCCAGGCCGCGCTCGCCATCGCCGCGGCTGACGAAGCTGCGCATCCGGTGGATGATGTCCCCGGCGCGCAGGGCCTGCTGGGCGGCCTTCTGCAGCGCTTCGGTGATCTTGGGGCCATCTTCGGGCCGGCCCCTCTCGAACAGGCGGCGCGACCCGGTCAACAGATTGGCGACCGCCGACAAAGGCTGGTTCAACTCATGCGCCAGCATCGACGCCATTTCCCCCACCGCCATCAGACGCGAGACATGGACGAGTTCCGACTGCAGGTCCTGCAGCCGTGCCTCGACCTGCTGGCGCTCGGTCAGGTCGCGCACGAAGCCGGTGAAGAAGGGCACGGCGCCGCCGGTCTCGCCGACATGCAGTTCCATCGGGAAGGTGGTGCCGTTCTTGCGCAGGCCCACGATGATGCGGCCGATGCCGATGATCCGCCGTTCCTTGGTGCGGGCATAACGCTCGAGGTAGGAATTATGGGCGCCTCGATAGGGCTGGGGCATCAGCGTGCTGACATTGAGGCCGACCATTTCGGCGGCGGTCCAGCCGAACAATCGCTCCGCCGCCGTGCTGAAGGAGCGCATGATGCCGTTGCGGTCGATCACGATCATGGCGTCGGGCACCGTATCGAGGATCGACTGCAGGTGCTGTTGCGTCATGGCGGCGGTCGCCCGGGCTTTGAGGGCGGAGCCGCCCCAGAAGGCGATGGCGATACCGATGGCCAGATAGAGGACGAGCCCCAGTCCGCCGGACAGGCTGTCGATCCCGCCGCCGAGGAGCAACACGGCCATGGCGCCAAAGCCGGTGACGATCGCCCCCGGCAAGAACCCGTCGAAGGCCGAGGCCAGCACGACGCAGGCGACGAAGGGCAGATAGCCCGCCTGACCGGCGAAGACCGAGCCTTCGAGACTGAGGATCACGGCGAGGCCAAGGGCGAGCACCGTCAGCCCAAGGACCCGCAGCCGCCGCCCCTTGTCGACCGCGGATGATTGCCGGAGACCGACCATCAGTGCTCGCCCCTCACCAGAATCATGCGTCGAGGATAATCGGGGTTGGAACGAGAACAAGGAAAACCGGTGGCTTATCCCCAGGCGGCCGGCCTTGAACCCGCCGCCGATTGCCCCGACAATGGCATCCGCAGCGCGCGGGAGGGTGGCCGGCATGAAAAAACTGAGGGTTGTGGCGCTGCTGGCCCGGCGGCCCGGCCTCCTGGTGCTCGAAAACGCCCTTCTGGCCGATGATGCGATCGAAATCGCCACGGTCTTCACTCATGGCCGCCTGCCCAAGGCCGAAGGTGGCAGCGAAAGAAGCGATCTCGCCGATTTCACCCGGCTCTGCGCCCCGGCCGGCGTGCCGCTGACCGCCGTCGACGGTGCCGAGGCGAAGGATATCGGCCCCCTGCTGCCGGCGGGGCCGCTCGATCTTCTCGTGGCCCTGTCCTGGCGCTATCAGGTTCCGGCCGGCGTGCTGGACCGCTTCGGCCGGGGCTGCATCAACCTTCATCGGGGCGCCCTGCCCCGCCATGCCGGCGCCCTTCCAGTCCAGCGGGCGATCGAGGCCGGGGACGACGCGGTCGCGATCACCGCCCACGAAATGGTGCCGGAAATCGACGCCGGCGCCGAGATCGCCCGGGTCTGGTTGCCCATCGGGCCATTGCCGGCAAGTCTCGATGCCGCCGCCGGGGCCGAAGTGGTCAAGTCCCGGCTGGAGCCGCTCTATGCCCCCCTGTGTCGCCTCGCCATCGCCGCCCGGCGGGCGAGTTTCGGGGGGTGAGCCCTTGGTCCGTGGCCTGCTGCTCGATCTCGACGGGACCCTGGCGGACAGTATCGCCGCGCTGAAGACCGTCTATCGCGACTTCCTGGCCGGCTTCGGCATCGCCGGCAGTGCGGAAGGTTTCGCCGCGCTGAACGGCCCGCCGCTGGCGGAGGTGGTCGCGCGGCTGCGCGAGGCCCATGGCCTGACCGGCGGCCCGGCCGAGTTGCTGGCCCGTTACCGTGCCCTTGTCGACGCCGCCCATGGCGCCGCGCCCCCGGCCGAGGGGGCGGACGCCTTGCTGCGGCAGGCGAGAGCCGATGGCTGGCGCATCGCGGTCGTCACCTCGTCGCCCCGCGCGGCGGCGCTGGGCTGGCTGGAGCGCACCGGGCTCGCCCCTCTGATCGATGCGGTGGTCGGCGGCGACGAAGTGACGGCGGGCAAGCCCGCGCCCGCGCCCTATCGCCTCGGTGTCGAGCGTCTGGCCTGCCGAGGGGAGACTGCGCTGGCGATCGAGGATTCGCGGCAAGGCGCCACGGCGGCCCGGGCCGCCGGGCTCGAGACGCTGGCGATCGCCGCCCCCGACGACCGGGAGAACTGGCCGGCGGGTGTCCGCTTCATCGCCCGCCTCGCCGACGCCGGGGAGATCCTGCGCCGATGCGACAGATGAATGTCACCGCCCTGTCCGGCCCGCTGGCCGTCCGGATCGAGACCGCGCCGCCGCCCCCGGCGCCGGAGGTCCTGGCCCGGGTCGCCGCCCTCTGGCGGGCGGAAAAGGCGAAGCGGGGCGATGCCCTGTTCGACGGGCGGCTGTTCAGTATCCGGCGGGTCTCGCCCGGGCTGGTCGCCGGCTGGCTGGCGCCCTACAGCTGGTATGTGGCGCAGCGGCTTGACGGGGACCTGCGCGCCAGCCTCGGCGTCCGGCCGCTGGGCGTCACCGGGATCATGATCTGCGACGACGGCATCGTCTTCGGTCGCCGCGGCAAGGCGGTGACCGCCGATGCCAATCTGTGGGAACTGGCGCCGTCAGGTGGGGTCGATGGGGAATTCCTGACGCCGGACGGCGACATCGACCTCGCCGCCCAGATCCTGAACGAATTGACCGAGGAAACCGGACTGCCCACCGCCCTGGTGACGGCGCCGCCGCGCCCGGTCGCCCTGGTCGAGGATGGCGCGTCCCTTGTGACCGACATCGGCCTGCTGCTGCGCCTTGGCTGCGGGGCGGCGGCGGTGCGCGCCGCCTTCGCCGCCCTGGCCAGCCAGGAGTATACCGAGCTGGCCGTGGTGGCGCCCGCCGACCTCGACGCCTTCATGGCGGCGGCGGACAACGGGCTCGGCCGGGTTTCGCGCGGGTTGATCGATATGCTGGCGCTGTCATGACAAGGCCGGGACAGGGCGTCAGCCCCGCCTATCCCGCAAGCGTGTGGCTGTGGCCCCACCAGGTCGGTCCCGCCATGACCGGCCGGGGGCGATGGCTACCGGCCGCGATCGGCAGCAGCCCGCCCCAATAACCCGTCACGAGGAAATCCCGCCCGTCCGGCGAGAGCGCGATGCCGCAGGGCCAGGCAAGACCAAGGGCGGCGGTATCGATCAGCTGTCGCGTGCGGCCGCTGGCACCATCGAAAACCGCGACATGGTGGCTGGCGGGAAAGC
>JAOZVS010000017.1 GCA_025869435.1 Zavarzinia sp. | reverse complement strand
CTGAAGTCCGCGGTCCCTTGCATCCCGTCAGCTCGGACGGGATGCTGCGGGACGTGGATGTGGACGTTGCCCCCTATGATCCTGATCGGACAATACGACTCCCCCTTCGTGCGCCGGGTCGCGGTTTCGCTGCGGCTGCTCGGGCTCGATTACGAGCATCGGCCGTGGTCGGTGTTTACGGATGCGGCCAAGGTCGGGGCTTATAATCCGCTGTGCCGGGTGCCCGTGCTGGTGCTGGACGATGGCGAGGTGCTGATCGAGAGCGGGGCCATTCTCGATCATCTCGACGAGGGGGCGGGCACGCGGCGGCTGTTGCCGGCGGCGGGGCCGGCGCGGCGGCGGCAGTTGCAGATCGCGGCACTGGCGACGGGCCTCGCCGAAAAGGCGGTGGCGCTGGTTTACGAGCGAGCGCTGCACGAAGAGACCTCGGCCGGCTGGATCGCGCGCTGCGAAGGGCAGGTGGGGGCGGTGCTGGCGCGGCTGGAGGCGGAAGTGGCGGCGCTGGCCGGGCCGTTCTTCGCCGGGGCGGGGCCGGGGCAGGCGGATATCGCGCTCGGCTGCGCGCTGCGTTTCGTGCGGGAGGCGCATCCAGAACTGTTCGATGCCGGGCGCTGGCCGGCGCTCGCGGCTTTCGGCGGGCGTTGCGAGGCGCTGCCGGCCTTCGCCGCCGTGGTGCAGGTCTTCATTCCGCCGAATTGACATGGCGGCGTTCCAGGCGGATGGTCGGGGCCGGGGGAGAACAGGCGAGTGATCATGAGCATCAGCCGGCGTGCATTTCTCTTTGGTTCGGTTTCGGCGCCCAGCCTCGTGATGGCGGCGGCTTCGGCCCGGGCCTGGACCCCTCAGCCCTTGGGGCCTGAAGACGGCGCGCTCTATGCCGCGCGCTGCACCACGACGCCGCACAGCGAACATCTGCAGAAAGCTCTTGGCCTGCTCGAGCAGGCGGGCATCAAATTGCCGCTGCAGACCGCCACCGCCTGTCCGGTCTGCGGCTGCGACATCGCACCCACCTGACGGCCGGTCTTGCCACCAGCCCATGGGGGTTGCTAGGTTCCCGGCCTGCATTTTCCGGGAAGCAAGCTCATGTCGGTCGATCCCGCTACGGTCAAGAAAGTCGCGCGTCTCGCGCGCATCCGCGTCGATGACGCCGAACTGCCCGCCCTCGCCGACGAGGTGAACGGCATTCTTCACTTCGTCGAACAGCTCCAGTCCGTCGATGTCACCGGCGTCGCGCCGCTGACCAGCGTCGTCCACCGCTCCCTGCCCTTGCGCGCCGACGTCATCACCGATGGCGGCGATCCCGAGAAGGTCCTGGCCAATGCGCCCGACCGGCTGGAGAGCTTCTTTACCGTGCCGAAGGTGGTCGAGTGATGGCTTCCGAACTGACCCGCCTCTCCCTCGCCGAGGCCCGCGAGGGCCTGCGCGCCCGCAAATTCTCCGCCGTCGAGCTGACCCGCGCCTATCTCGGCGCGATGGAAGCCGCCCGCGGCCTCAATGCCTATATCACCGAAACGCCCGACCTCGCCCTCGAGGCGGCGGCGGCTTCGGATGCGCGGCTCGCTTCGGGCGCCGCCGGCAGCCTCGAAGGTCTGCCGCTGGCGATCAAGGACCTTTATTGTACCAAGGGCGTGCTGACCACCGCCGCTTCCCACATCCTCGACGGCTTCACGCCGACTTACGAGTCGACCGTGACCACCAGCCTGTGGCGCGAAGGCGCGGTCATGCTGGGCAAGGCCAATATGGACGAGTTCGCCATGGGCGGCTCGAACGAGAATTCCTACTACGGCCCGGTGGTGAACCCCTGGCGGCGCAACGGCGATACGGCCGCGCTCGTCCCCGGCGGCTCCTCCGGCGGCTCGGCCGCGGCGGTGGCGGCGGATCTCTGCGTCGCGGCGCTCGGCACCGATACCGGCGGCTCGATCCGCCAGCCGGCGGCCTTCACCGGCACCGTCGGCATCAAGCCGACCTATGGCCGCTGCTCGCGCTTCGGCATCATCGCCTTCGCCTCCTCGCTGGAACAGGCGGGGCCGATGACCAAGACGGTGACCGACGCCGCCATCCTGCTCGGCGCCATCGCCGGTCATGACCCGCATGATTCGACCAGCGTGCCCGTGCCGGTGCCCGATTATACCGCCGCCCTGACCGGCGACCTGCGCGGCAAGAAGATCGGTATCCCCAGGGAATATCGGGTCGACGGGATGCCGGCCGAGATCGAGAAATGGTGGCAGCAGGGCGCCGACTGGCTGCGCGCCGCCGGGGCCGAGGTGGTGGAGGTCTCGCTCCCCCATTCGAAATACGCCCTGCCGGCCTATTACATCGTCGCGCCGGCGGAAGCCTCGTCCAACCTCGCGCGCTATGACGGTGTCCGCTTCGGCCTGCGCGTGCCGGGCAAGGACCTGACCGAGATGTATGAGAACACGCGGGGGCAGGGCTTCGGCGCGGAAGTGCGCCGCCGCATCCTGATCGGCACCTATGTGCTCTCGGCCGGCTATTACGATGCCTATTACACCAGGGCGCAGAAGCTGCGCCGCCTGATCGCCAATGATTTCGAGACGGCTTTCGAGACGGTCGACGCCATCCTGGCACCGACGACGCCTTCGGCCGCCTTCGCTTCCGGTGAAAAGGCCGATCCCATCGCCATGTATCTGGGCGACGTCTTCACCGTGACCGCCAATCTGGCCGGCCTGCCCGCCATGTCGGTGCCCGCCGGCCTGTCGGCGGAAGGGCTGCCGCTGGGCCTTCAGGTCATCGGCAAGGCCTTCGACGAGGCCGGCGTTCTCAATGTCGGCTATGCGCTGGAGCGGGCAGCCGCCTTCAATGCCAAACCCGCAGCCTGGTGGAGGGCCTGACATGTCCGAACTGATCAAGGGTGCGACCGGTGATTGGGAAATGGTCATCGGCCTCGAGGTCCATGCCCAGGTCGTCTCCAACGCCAAATTGTTCTCGGGCGCGGCCACGGCCTTCGGCGCCCCGCCCAATTCCCAGGTCTCGACCGTCGACGCCGGCTTCCCCGGCATGTTGCCGGTGATCAATGGCTATTGCGTCGAGCAGGCGGTGCGGACGGGTCTCGGCCTCAAGGCCAAGATCAACCTAACCTCGGTCTTCGACCGCAAGAACTACTTCTATGCCGATCTGCCCAACGGCTATCAGATCTCGCAGTACAAGGACCCGATCGTGGGCGAGGGGCGGTTGCTCCTCGACATGCCCGACGGCTCGACGCGCGAGATCGGCATCACCCGCCTGCACCTCGAACAGGACGCGGGCAAGTCGCTGCACGACCAGCATCCGAACCTGACCTTCGTCGACCTGAACCGGGCCGGCGTCGCGCTGATGGAAATCGTCTCCGAGCCGGACATGCGGACGGCGGAAGAGGCGGCGCTCTATATCACCAAGCTGCGTACCGTGCTGCGTTACCTCGGTACCTGCGACGGCAACATGGAGGAAGGCTCCATGCGCGCCGACGTGAACGTCTCGGTGCGCAGGCCCGGCGCGCCCTTCGGCACGCGCTGCGAGATCAAGAACGTCAATTCGATCCGCTTCGTTCGCGCGGCGATCGAATATGAGGCCCGGCGCCAGATCGACATCCTGGAAGACGGCGGCGAGATCCGCCAGGAAACCCGCCTGTTCGATTCCGTGAAGGGCGTCACCCGCTCCATGCGCTCGAAGGAAGACGCGCATGATTACCGCTATTTCCCGGACCCGGACCTGCTGCCCCTCGTGCTCGATCCCGAATGGGTGAAGACGATCGAGGCCGGCCTGCCCGAACTCCCCGACGAGAAGAAGGCCCGCCTCGTCGCCGAATACGGCATCAAGCCCTATGACGCCTGGGTGCTGGTCGCCGAACGGGAACCCGCCGACTTCTTCGAGGCGGTCGCCAGGGGCCGCGATCCCAAGCTCGCCGCGAGCTGGATCATGGGCGATTACTTCGCCATGCTGAACCGCCTCGGCAAGTCGGTCGCCGACAGTCCCGTCTCGGCGGAAAGCCTCGGCCAGCTGATCGACCTCATCTCCGACAACACGATTTCCGGCCGCATCGCCAAGGAAGTGTTCGAGGCGATGGTCGAGACCGGCAAGGCCCCCGCGACAATCGTCGAGGAAAAGGGCCTGCGTCAGGTCACCGACACCGGCGCGATCGAGACCGCGATCGACGACGTGCTGGCCAGGAACCAGGACAAGGTCGCCGAATACCGCTCGGGCAAGGACAAGCTCTTCGGCTTCTTCGTCGGTCAGGTGATGAAGGCGACCCAGGGCAAGGCCAATCCGGCGGCGGTGAACGACATCCTGAAAGCGAAGCTCCAGGGCTGAGCGAGGGGAGAAGCACATGTCGCGTCGTGACAGTCTGGCCGCCGTCGAGCGCCGTATCCGCCGTGTCGCGGTGCGTTACGGCCTCAACATCCTGAAGGCCCAGAAGCCGGATGCCCAGGTCCTGAAGCATGGCGGTTACATGCTGCGCGACGAGGAGACGGCGAAGATCGTCTTCGGCGACAAGGACTATCGCTTCTCCGCCAGCATCGAGGACATCGAGGATTTCCTCACCCGCCTCGGCGAGACGGGTGAGGACGAGGGCTGAAGGCTGACGGCCGAGGGGGGACGGTCAGCTCTTCAGGAAGGCCAGGAGATCGGCGTTCAGCCGGTCCTTGTGGGTGTCGGTCAGGCCGTGCGGGGCACCGGCATAGACCTTGAACGTGGCATGTTTCACGATCTCGGCCGCGGCCCGCCCGGCGGCGTCGATCGGCACGATCTGGTCGTCGTCGCCATGGACGATCAGGGTCGGCACGGTGACCCGCTTCAGGTCTTCCCGCATGTCGGTTTCCGAGAACGCCTTGATGCTGTCATAGGCCGACTTGTGGCCCGCCAGCATCCCTTGCGCCCAGAAACTGTCGATCATGCCCTGCGAGACCTGGGTGCCCGGACGGTTGAAGCCGAAGAAGGGACCGCCGGCGATATCCTTGTAGAGCTGGGAGCGGTCCTTCAGGCTGGCGGCGCGCAGCCCGTCGAACACCTCGATCGGCGTGCCCTTGGGGTTGCTGTCCGTCTTCAGCATGAAGGGCGAGACCGCCGAAATGAGGCCGAGGCGCTTCACGCGCTTCTCGCCATGGCGACCGATGTAACGGGTGACTTCACCGCCGCCGGTCGAGAAGCCGAACAGGCTCACGCCCTTCAGATCCAGCGCCTCGATCAACTCCGCCAGGTCGTCGGCGTAGTTGTCCATGTCGTTGCCGTCCCACGGCTGGCTGGAGCGGCCGTGGCCGCGGCGGTCGTGGGTGATCACGCGGAAACCGTTGTCGGCCAGGAAGAAGGCCTGGGATTCCCAGCTGTCGGCATTCAGCGGCCAGCCGTGGCTGAGAATGACGGGCTCGCCCGAGCCCCAGTCCTTGAAGGCGATGCTCGTGCCGTCGCGGGTGGTGATCGAATGCATGGATTTGGTCCTTTCCTGGAGGGGCTTGGCGGAGGAAACGGTGGCCTGGGCGGCGACGGCGGGGGCGCCGACGACGGCGCCCGCCGCGGCAAGGCCGACGCCGCCGAGGATGGAGCGCCGGCTCGGGCTGATCGCGGTCCGGGTGATGGTGTCGGTCATGTCTGTCTCCGTTTTTGATGTTGAGCAATTCAATTGAGCGCGATTTAAAGCGGTGCGGGCGGTGATGTCAATCGGGCTATTTAATTGTTTGCAATTTAAAATGCGGGGCCTGCATCGGAAAGGCCGAGACCCTGCTTCGGCAGGCGTGAATTGCATGTCGGCGGGGGGCGGCCAATGATGGCGGCGTCCGAGAGTCGCCGAGGTCTTCGTCCATGTCGCGCACCATCGAAATCCTGGACCGGCTGATCGCCTTTCCAACGGTGAGCCGGGACAGCAACCTCGATCTCATCCGCGAGGTCGAGGGGATGCTGACGGCGCTCGGCGTCGAAAGCCGGCTGGTGTTCGATGAAGCAGGGCGCAAGGCCAATCTCTTCGCCACCATCGGGCCGCGCGACGTGCCCGGCATCATGCTGGCCGGCCATACCGATGTCGTGCCGGTCGATGGTCAGGCCTGGACTTCCGATCCCTTCCGGCTGACGCGGCGGGACGGCAAGCTCTTCGGCCGGGGCACGGCGGACATGAAGGGCTTCATCGCCGCCTGCCTTTTCCTCGCCGAACAGGCGGCGCATGTCCCGCTGCACACGCCCCTTCATCTGGCCCTGTCTTACGACGAGGAAATCGGCTGCGTCGGCGTGCGGCGCCTGATCGACATGCTGGCCGGCCTTGGTATCAGGCCCAAGGCCTGTATCGTCGGCGAGCCGACGGGGATGCAGGTCGTCGTCGCCCACAAGGGCAAGACGGCGATCCGCGCCCATTGCCACGGGCTGGAATGTCATTCCAGCCTGGCGCCCCTGGGTCTCAACGCCATCCATCTGGCCAGCGACCTGATCGGCGCCCTGCGCCGGCGGCAGACGGAGTTGCTGCGCAGCGGCGCCCGCGACCGCGATTACGACATCGATCATTCGACGGTTCATGTCGGCATGATCCGGGGCGGCACGGCGCTGAACATCGTGCCGAAGGATTGCACCCTCGATTTCGAGATCCGCCATCTGCCGGGCGACGCGCTGGAGCCGATCCTCGAGGCGCTGGCGGAGGATGTCGCGGTGATCGAGGGCGCGGCGAGGGAGAGTTTTCCCGAAGCGGCGATCCGGCTGGAGACGATTTCAGCCTATCCGGCCATGGAAACCTCGCCCGATGCCGACATCACCGCCTTCGCCAAGGCCCTGACCGGCGGCAACAGCCACGGCAAGATCAGTTTCGGCACCGAAGGCGGGCTTTACAGCCGCGACCTCGGCACGCCGACCGTCGTCTGTGGCCCCGGGTATATTTCGGATGCCCACAAGCCGGACGAATTCGTCAGCGAGGCGCAGCTGGCCGAATGCGACCGCTTTCTGGCCGGGCTTCTGGGCCTCCTGCGGCGCTGAACATCAGGCCGTCAACATGCGGGCCATGTAATCGTAGAAATCGCGGATCGTGCCTTCCCAGTCGTCGGCGGCCAGCGGCCCCGGCTGGTAGAAGCGGGACTTTAGGCCCTTCTGCAGGGTCTCCAGCTTCACGCGGTCTTCCGCGTTGAAGTCGTCGGCGAATTTCACATGGGCGGCCAGCAACTCGTCGGGGATGGTCTCGTCATGGCCGGCGATGCCCCAGCGGATGGCGACATGATCGACATCGACGGGACGCAGGCACAGATAGACCGTCAGATGCGGCATATAGGTGACGACGAAACTGGGCAGCACGCTGAAGAGATAGGAGAAGCGCTGTTCCTGCAGCGTCATGTCCGGGTGGAAGGGGCGGCGCTGCTCGGCCTCGGGCGTGTAATGCGCGCGGTAGGCGGTGAACCAGCCGTTGCCTTCGACATATTCGCAAAGCCCGGTGGGCGTCACCGGTTTCAGGGTCTGCGGATGGGTCGCGTCGAGGTGATAGCCTTCCATGAAATTCTCGGACAGGCATTTCCAGTTGGTCGCCCAGATTTCCTCGCGCTGGAAATAGAGATGGCGCAATTCGTTGTGGTAGTTGCGCACCTGCGGCTCCAGCGGCGCGAGCCTCTCCTCGAGCGGGCCGGCCTCGCCGTCGAGATTGACGAAGATGAACTTCTGCCAGATGGCCGTTCTGATGCGCGGCAGGCTGCAGGCGGCGGCATCGAAGGCCGGCGATTTTTCCATCAGGGGCGCGCGGGCCAGATGGCCGTCGCGGTCGTAACTCCAGGCGTGATAGGCGCAGACGTGAAGATTGCGCCGGCCGCGCCCCTCGGCGACGATATTGCCCCGATGGCGGCAGACATTGGAGAAGACCTTCACCTCGCCCGCGCCGCTGCGCAGCACCAGCAGGGGCTCGCCGACGAGTTCGGTGGTGAAATAATCGCCCGGGGCCTTCACCTCGTCGGCATGGCCGATGCAGATCCATTCGCGCCGGAACAGCTTTTCCTTCTCGAGGTCGAGAACGGTGGGATCGGTATAGAAGCCGCCCGGCATGGCGTGGGTGCGGGCGATCTTGCCGGTCTTGAAGGCGGTCAGGTGGTCGATGATGGCCGACATGGCTCTCAGGTCCTCTCCGCGCGGGCGCGCAGGCGGTTGAGCGTGATGAACAGGGCGATGGCGAAGACGATCAGCAGCGTGGCGACGGCGAGGATCGACGGGTCGATCCTGTCCCTGATGCCGTTCCACATCTGGCGCGGCACCGTGCGCTGCTCGGCCCCGCCGATGAAGAGGATGACGATCACCTCGTCGAAGGAGGTGGCGAAGGCGAAGATCGATCCGGTGGCGACGCCCGGCGTGATCAGGGGCAGGGTCACCCGGCGGAACACGGTCCAGGGATTGGCGCCGAGGCTCGCCGCCGCCCGGGTCAGGCTGCGGTCGAAGGACAGCAGGGTGGCGGTCACCGTGATGACGACGAAGGGCGTGCCCAGCGCGGTATGGGCGAGGATGACGCCCAGATAATTGTCGATGAGGCCGAGCGGCGCGAAAACGAGATAGAGGCCGACGGCGACGACGACGATCGGAATGATCATGGGCGAGATCAGCAAGGGCATGATCACCGCCCGGAAGGGAAATTCCGGCCGCGACAGGCCAAGGGCGGCCAGCGTGCCGAGAACGGTCGACAGCAGGGTGGAGGCAATACCGATCACAAGGCTGTTGCCGAAGGCGAGGCGCCAGTCTCCGGCCGAGAACACCGCCTCGTACCAGCGCAGGGAAAAGCCTTCCATCGGATAGGAGAAATAGCTGCCCGAATTGAACGACAGCGGGATGATGACGAGGATCGGCGCCATCAGGAAGATGATGACGAGGGCGGCGAACCAGCGCGCGGCGCGCGCGGCGATCTTCTCGGTCAGGGTGACGTTGGGCATCGCCATGGCCTCACCCGAAGCGCAGCCGGTCGACGCCGACCAGCTTGTTGAAGATGAAGTAGAAGACCAGGGTGAACAGCACGAGATAGGCGGACAGCGCACCCGCGAGACCCCAGTTCAGCTGCTGGTTGGTCTGGATCGCGATCAACTGGCTGATCATCTCGTCGCCCGCGCCGCCCAGCAGGGCCGGCGTGATGTAGTAACCAAGGGCGAGCACGAAGACGAGGAAACAGCCCGCGCCGACCCCCGGCAATGTCTGCGGCAGATAGATGCGCAGGAAGGCGACGACGGGATGCGCGCCAAGGGACAGGGCGGCCCGCATGTAGGTCGGCGAAATCCCCTTCATCACCGAATAGATCGCGAGGATCATGAAGGGCAGCAGGATATGGGTCATGCCGATCAGGACGCCCGTCCGATTGAAGACGAGGGGCAGCGGTTCTGTCGTCAGGCCCGTCCAGATCAGCAGGCTGTTGATGACGCCGCCCGGCTGCAGCAGCACATACCAGGCGGTGGTGCGGACGAGCAGCGAGGTCCAGAACGGCACGATGACCAGGATCATCAGGCGGTCGGCCTGTTTCGGCGGCAGATTGGCCAGCAGCCAGGCAACCGGATAGCCGAAGACGAGGCACAGGAAGGTAACGACGGCGCTGATCCAGAAGGTGCGGCCGAAGGCATCGACATAGACGGATTCATCGGCCGGCGCGGCGGTCACGCCGCCTTCGGGGCCGACCTTGGCATCCATGGCGGCCAGCAGGTAATCGGGCGTCGGGTTGATCGCGGCCCGCTGCAGCACGCGCCAGGGCTCCGGCGTCGCCCAGCGCTCGTCGATCGCGGCGAGGGCGGCGCGCCAGTCGTCGGCGGCCGGCGGCAGGCGCCGCGCGGTCTTCATCAGAAGGCTGCGGAATTCCGGCAGGTAGAAATTCAGCCGCCGGGCGAGCGGGCCGAGGCTGCCCGATTCCTGCGCGCCCGGCAGGTCGGCGGCGAAGGCGGCGGCGATGGTCTCGTCCGGCAGGCCGGTGCCGTCCCAGGCGCCGATCGAAGCGCTGAGCACCGGCATCGCCCGCGACAATTCGGGGTTCTGCACGCCGCGCATCAACAACATGACGATCGGCGCGATGAAGGTGATCAGCAGAAAGGCCAGCAAGGGCACGGCAAGGGCGAAGGCCCGCCGGGCATCGCGCCGGCGGGCCCGGCGAAAGGCGCCGGCCCGGTCGTCTCTGTCAGTTGTGACTGTCATGGTCTTCCGGGCCGGCGGGTCTTCACTGCGCCAGCCAGGCGGTGAAGCGCTTGTTCAGGGCGTCGAAATTGTCGGTCCAGAACGGCACGTCGATCTGCACGGCATTCCCGAAGTTGGCGGGGGCCGTCGGCATTCCCTTCAGGGTCTCGGCGTCGATCAGCTCGACCGCCTTGGAACGCGGCGGAGCATAGGCGATGTATTTCGACAGCTGCGACAGGACCTCGGGCTTGGCCTGGAACGCGATGAATTTCTTCGCCGCGTCGCCACTCTTCGCGCCCGTGGGCACGCCCCACCACTCGAAGTCATAGACCTGACCGTCCCACACGGTGACGAAGGGCTTGCCCTGTTCCTTCACCGCGTTGGAAATGCGGCCGTTATAGGCCTGGACCATGACCACGGCGCCATCGGCGAGCAGCTGCGGCGCCTGCGAGCCGGCTTCCCACCAGACGATGTCCTTCTTGATGCTGTCCAGCTTCTTGAAGGCGCGGTCGACACCGGCCGGCGTGCCGAGAACCTTGTAGACGTCGGCGGCGGCGACGCCATCGGCGATCAGCGCCCATTCGAGGGTGGCCTTCGGGCTCTTGCGCAGGCCGCGCTTGCCGGGGAAGGCCTTCAGGTCGAAGAAATCGGCCATCGACGTCGGCGCCGTCGCCAGCTTGGTCTTGTCATAGGCGAAGACGGTCGACCACACCATGGTCGCGACCGCGCAGGGCGTGATCGAGCCCGGGATGAAATCGCTGGTGTCGCCGAGGGTGGCGAGATCCAGCTTCTGCAGCAGGCCTTCGTCGCAGCCGGCGATGGCGTCGTTGGATTCGAGATCGATCAGATCCCAGGTCGTGTTCTTCGCCTCGACCATGGCGCTCAGCTTCGCGAGGCCGCCGTCATAGGCTTCCAGCGAGAAGCCGGTGCCGGTTTCCTTGGTGAAAGGGTCGAAATAGGCCTGTTTCGCCGCCGCCTCATAGGCGCCGCCGAAGGTGACGACCGAGATCGTCTCGGCCCTCGCCGCCCCGGCGATACAGAGGCCGGCGACCAGCGCCGCCCCGGCAATACCCTTATCGAACTTCATGGCGAGCCATCTCCTGTCGTGACGTGTAACCTGTAGCACCCAGTGTCGTCAGCCCGCCGGCGGCGGGGTGAGGATCTTGCAGTCGGCGGGCCGCCAGCCGACCTCGACCCGGGAGCCGGGCGGCGGCAGCGCGTGATGTGTCGTGTTCGGGATCTTCAGGATGAAATCGCCGTCGCCCGCGAGGGTGACCGCGACCCGGTGATGATCGCCGCAATAGGTGATGTCCTCGACCGTGCCGGTCACCCGGTTGAGGATGTCGCCCGCCATGGGCGCGAGCAGGGCGCGCTCGGGGCGGAGCGCCAGCACGGCGGGGGCGCCCACGGCCAGATCCCGCCCGGCCTTGCCGGTGATGCGGGCGCCGCCGACCTCCATCGAGGCCATGCCGCCATCAAGGTCGGTCACCCGGCCGGCGATGCCGTTGTTCTCGCCGATGAAATTGGCGACGAAGGCATTCTGCGGGTCTTCGTAAAGCACGTCGGGCGCCGCGATCTGCTGGATGCGGCCGTCGAAGAACACGGCCACCCGGTCGGACATGGTCAGGGCCTCGCCCTGGTCGTGGGTGACATAGACGACGGTGAGGCCGAGGTCGCGGTGCAGACGCTTGATCTCATATTGCATGGTTTCGCGCAGGCGCTTGTCGAGGGCGCCCAACGGCTCGTCCATCAGGACGAGGGCGGGCTCGAACACGAGGGCGCGGGCGAGGGCGACACGCTGCTGCTGGCCGCCCGAAAGCTGGCCGGGGCGGCGCCCGGCGACCTGCGGCAGTTCCACCATCTCGAGAGCGCGGGCGACGCGGGTCTTCTGTTCGGCCCGGGAGACGCCGCGCACCGACAAAGGGAAGGCGACATTCTCGGCGATGGTCAGGTGGGGGAACAGGGCATAATTCTGGAACACCATGCCGATGTTGCGCTTGTGCGGCGGCAGGTCGTTCAGTCGCTTGCCGTCCAGGCTGATCTCGCCTTCGGTCGGCGTCTCGAAACCCGCCAGCATCATCAGGGTCGTCGTCTTGCCCGAGCCAGACGGGCCGAGCAGCGAGACGAATTCCCCCCTGGCGATGTCGAGGTCGAGATTCTGGACGACGTTCTGGCGGCCGTCATAGCTCTTGCCGACCCGGGAGAATGTAACGAAGGGATTCTCTTGACCCATCACCTGTGTCCGCCGCTCCGTCTTCGCCGCGCGTTGCTTTTGCGCTGCGGCAATGGTCCACGCAGTTCTGGAATTGAAAAAATACGCTTTTGCGCAGCCCTGCTTCGGGAATTCCGAAACAGGGCGGCTCGGCCCCTCTCAGGTCAGGCGGCCGGCGAGATAGCGGGCGAAATCATAGTTCGGCCGCTCCAGATGGCTCAGGTGCCCCGGACGGGCGAGGGGGGCGCTGACGCCGCGGAACACCGCCTCGACCCCGCGGCGATCCTCGGCGTTCACCTCGTCGAGCAGGGTCTTCAGCGTCGCCATGTATTCGGGGCCGCGCGGGTCCTCGACGAATTCCGGCGACAGGCCGCCGCCGAACAGGATGTGCACCTTGCCGACCCCGACCGGCCGCAACACAAGATACCAGAAATAGCCGGGTGTCAGGGTAATGAGATGGGATGGATAAAGCGCGAGCAGCGCCGTCGTCTTGCGCCAGTGCCCCTCCAGCCTTGTATTGGCCGGATGGGCATTGCCGATCGGCAGCGAGGCTTCCTTGGTGATCCAGTGATAGTTGAAGGCCGGCAGGCCCGGCGGGCATTCCATTTCCTCGAGTTTGGAATGCGGCCCCACCGTCGCCCGGTGCAGCATGGGCAGGTGGTAGCTCTCCATGAAATTCTCGGCCAGGATCTTCCAGTTGGTGTCCCAGACGTGTTCTTCCCGGAACGTCTCGATGTAATCGGCCATGCCGTAGCGGTCGATCATGGTCGAGAGTTCGGCGAATTGCTCGGCCACCGGCGGCAGGCTCTGGTCCAGCGTCGCGTAGATCCAGCCTTCCCAGACTTCCGTGCGAACCGCCGGCAGGCGGTAGGCGTCCTTGCAGAAGCCGGCCTGCTTCTCCATCAGGGGGGCGCCGCGCAAGGCGCCGTCCAGCGAATAGGTCCAGGCGTGATAGGGGCAGACGATGGTGCGGACATTGCCCCGGCCTTCCAGCAGGGTCGACATCCGGTGCAGGCAGACGTTGGACAGGCCACGGATCTCGCCGTCCCGGTCTCGCAGCACCAGGATGGGCTGGCCGGCGATCTCGTCGGTCAGATAATCGCCGGGATGGGCCAGGGCGCTGGCCCGGCCGAGGCAGATCCACTGGCGGGCGAAGATCCGCTCCTCCTCCCGGGCGAGGACATCGGGGGAGGTATAGACCGCGGGGGGCATGGCCCGGGCATCCTCGAAGGGCCGGGCCGCGCTGGCTTTCAATGCCTCGATCGGATCGGTGGACGATGGTGGCTCGATACGCGCGGCCTGCATGATGCCCTCACTCGGTGGTGCTGGGGCCAAGCCTAGTGCCAGTTTCCGATCACATTCATTTGAATTTGACGAAGCAGTGCCGAGGCAAAACCGAACTCACGCCGCGAGGAGGCGGCGCAGGGTCCGGCGGAAGCGGGCGGCGACCCTCTCCCGCGCCGGATGGCGCCCGCCGGTGACGGCATGGCGGCCGGCGGACCAGACCTCGGCCACCAGCCGGTCGTCGCCGGCGAAGATCCAGGCGTCCAGCACCGCATCGCCTTGCCGCCCGTCGAGCATCAGGGCCTCGCCGTCAAGGGCGACCAGATCGGCGAGGCGTCCCGAAGCGATGGCGCCGGCATCGCGGCCCAGCGCCCGGCAACCGCCCGCCAGCGCTTCCGCGTAGAGCGTCCGCCCGTTGGAGGCGCCTTCCGGGCAGATCACCGCCCGCGCCTGAAGGCCGAGGCGCTGGCCGTATTCGAGCAGGCGCAATTCCTCGGCGAGGGCGATGCGGACATTGGAGTCGGAGCCGATGCCCCACAGGCCGCCGCCGGCACGGAAATCCTCGATGGGGAAGAAGCCGTCGCCGAGATTGGCCTCGGTGATCGGGCACAGGCCGGCGACGGCGCCGCTCGCCGCCAGCGCCCGGGTTTCCGCCCCGGTCATATGGGTGGCATGGACGAGGCACCAGCGGCCATCGACCGGCAGATGATCGAGCAGCCATGCGACCGGCCGCGCGCCCAGCCAGGCTTCGATGTCCCGCACTTCCTGCATCTGTTCGGCGATATGGATATGGATCGGGCCGGAGGGATGGGCCGCGACGACGGCCTTCAGAAGGTCCGGCGTCACCGCCCGCAGGGAATGGGGCGCGATGCCCAGCCGGCAATCGGCGGGCAGGGCGGCGATGGCCCGCGCGGCCGAGGTCATCAGGCGTTCGTAACGGGGAAGGTCGCAGCCGAAGCGGCCCTGCGCCGGGCTCAGGGGCTGGCCGCCGGCACCGCCATGAGCATAGAGCACCGGCAGATGGGTGAGGCCGATGCCGGTTTCCGCCGCCGCCGCCGCGACCCGCGCCGACATTTCGCCGATATCGTCATGGTCGCCGCCATCCGGCCGGTGGTGCAGGTAATGGAATTCGGCGACGGCGGCATGGCCAGTCTCCAGCATCTCGATCTGGACCTGCGCGGCGATCGCCTCGACATCGTCGGGGGTGAGGACGGCGGCGAAGCGATACATCAGCTCGCGCCAGGTCCAGAAACTGTCGCGGCCCCGGCCCCGATGTTCGGTCAGGCCGGCCATGGCGCGCTGGAAGGCATGGCTGTGCAGGTTGGACAGCGCGGGCAGCAGGATCGCCACCCGCTGGTCGCCCGGCAGGGGCGCGGCGCCGGTTTCGACCGTGGCGATGGTGCCATCCGCGCCCAGCTCGATCCTCACCGCGCTCGCCCAGCTTTCGGGCAGCAGCGCTTGCCTCGCGAAAATCGCCTGCATCCTAACGCTCCTTATTGACTAGACAATAATCTTATCCTTACGATGGAAGGCAAGGGATTTCTCTGCAGACCTCAAGGGAAATGGCGATGTCCGGCGGATCATTTGTCTTGATAAAAGCGCGCATCGCGTCCATGGCCGGCCCCGTCGGCTATGGTCTCGTGGATGACGGCGCGGTGGCCGTCGCCGATGGTCGCATCGCTTTCGCCGGCAGGCGAGAGGATCTGCCGAAAACCTTCGCCCCCTGGCCCCGGATCGACCTCGAAGGCCGGCTGCTGACACCGGCCCTCATCGACTGCCACACCCATCTGGTTTATGGCGGCAGCCGGGCGCGGGAATTCGAGCAGCGCCTCGAAGGCGCGACCTATGCCGAGATCGCGGCGGCCGGCGGCGGCATCATGTCGACCGTGCGGGCGACGCGGGCGGCCTCGGCCGAGCAGCTCACCGCGTCGGCGCTGGCCCGGCTCGACACCCTGCTGGGCGAGGGGGCAGGCACGATCGAGGTGAAGTCGGGCTATGGTCTCGACCTCGAGACCGAGTTGAAGATGCTGCGGGTCGCCCGCGATCTCGCCCGCCATCGCCGGGTGCGCATCCGCACCACGTTTCTGGGCGCCCATGCCCTGCCGCCGGAATTCGCCGGACGGGCCGACGATTATATCGACGTCCTGATCGCCGAGGTTCTCCCCGCCGCCCATGCCGCCGGCCTCGTCGACGCGGTCGATGCCTTCTGCGAGGGCATCGCCTTTTCCGTCGAGCAGACGAGGCGCCTGTTCAGGGCGGCGACGGCCATGGGCCTGCCGGTGAAGCTTCATGCCGAACAGCTCTCGAACCTCGGCGGGGCGATCATGGCCAGCCAGTTCGACGCGCTGTCGGCCGATCACATCGAATATCTGGACGAGGCGGGCGTCGCCGCCCTGGCCCGCGCCGGCACGGTGGCGACGCTGCTGCCCGGCGCCTTCTATGCCCTGCGCGAGACGCAATATCCGCCGATCGCGCGGTTGAAGGGTGCCGGGGTGCCGATTGCCCTGTCGACCGACTGCAATCCCGGCACCTCGCCGCTCACCTCCCTGCTGCTGACCATGAACATGGGCTGCACCCTGTTCCGCCTGACGCCGGCCGAAAGCCTGGCGGGGGTGACCATCAACGCCGCGCGGGCGCTCGGCCTGCAGGACGAGACCGGCAGCATCGAGGTCGGCAAATCGGCCGATTTCGCCATCTTCGATGTCGAGGACCCGGCGGAGCTCGCCTATCGCATCGGCTTCAACCCGCTGCATTGCCGCTATCTCGAAGGGATCGAGGCATGACGCCGGTCAAGGTCACGCAAGGGGATGCGCCGGTCATTCTGGGCCAGCCCCATGGTGGCACTTTCGTGCCCGAGGACATATTCGCCCGGCTGAACGAGACCGGGCGCGCCATCACCGATACCGACTGGCACATTGATCGTCTCTACGACGGGCTGCTGCCCGGCGCGACCGTTGTTCATGCCAATGTCCATCGCTATGTGATCGACGCCAATCGCGATCCGTCGGGCCGCTCGCTCTACCCCGGGCAGAACACCACCGGGCTCGTCCCCGAGACGGATTTCGACGGCCGCCCGATCTGGCGGGACGGCCAGGCCCCCGATGCCGCCGAGGTCGAGCGTCGGCGCCTGGCCTTCCATGCCCCCTATCACGCGGCCCTCGCGGCGGAGGTCGCGCGGCTGCGGGCGATCCATCCCGTGGTCGTCGTCTATGACTGCCATTCGATCCGCTCCGACATTCCCTTCCTGTTCGATGGAAGGCTGCCGGTCTTCAACATCGGCAACAACGCGGGCGCGACCTGTTCGGCCGCGATGCTGGAGGCGGTCGCCGGCATCGCCGCCGCCGCGGCGCGCGATGGCCTCGATCACGTCGTCAACGGCCGCTTCCGGGGCGGCTGGACCACGCGCCACTACGGCAGGCCCGAGACCGGCGTCCATGCCCTTCAGATGGAACTGGGCCAGCGCGCCTATCTGACCGACGAGGCCGCGCCCTGGACGTTCGACACGGCCAAGGCCGCCACCCTTCGCATCCATTTGCGCGACATGCTGACGGCGATCGAGACGATCGCCCGCCGCGCCGCCTGACTTTCGAGGAGCCCCCTTAAGATGAGCAATCCCCGTCACAACACCCGCGAAGTGCGCTCGCCGCGCGGCACGCAGCTGAACGCCAAATCCTGGCTGACCGAAGCGCCCCTGCGCATGCTGATGAACAACCTCGACGCGGAAGTCGCCGAGAATCCGAACGAGCTCGTCGTCTATGGCGGTATCGGCCGGGCGGCGCGGACCTGGGACGATTTCGACCGCATCGTCGCCACCCTGAAGACGCTGGAAAACGACGAGACCCTGCTCGTTCAGTCGGGCAAGCCGGTCGGCGTGTTCCGCACCCATGCCGACGCGCCCCGGGTGCTGATCGCCAATTCCAACTTGGTGCCCCATTGGGCGAACTGGGACCATTTCAACGAACTCGACCGCAAGGGCCTGATGATGTACGGCCAGATGACGGCCGGCTCGTGGATCTATATCGGCACGCAAGGCATCGTCCAGGGCACCTACGAAACCTTCGTCGAAGCCGGGCGCAAGCATTTCGACGGCGACCTGAAGGGCAAGTGGATCCTGACCGGCGGCCTCGGCGGCATGGGCGGGGCGCAGCCGCTGGCGGCGACCATGGCCGGCGCTTCCTGCATCGCGGTCGAATGCGACAGCGACCACATCGACTTCCGCCTGCGCACCCGTTATGTCGACGTGAAGGCCGAGACCATCGACGAGGCCCTGGCCATCGTCGAGAAGGCCCATGCCGAGGGCAAGGCGATCTCGGTCGGCCTGCTCGGCAATGCCGCCGAAGTCTTCCCCGAAATGGTTCGCCGCGGCATCCGCCCCGATATCGTGACCGACCAGACCTCGGCCCATGATCCGATCAACGGCTATCTGCCGGCGGGCTGGACCATGGCGGAATGGAAGGCCGCGCGGGAAAGCGATCCCAAGCGGGTCGAGGCGGCGGCCAAGGCGTCGATGAAGGTCCATGTCCAGGCCATGCTCGATTTCTGGCGCATGGGTATCCCCACCCTCGATTACGGCAACAACATCCGCCAGCGCGCCTTCGACGAAGGCCTGAAGGATGCCTTCGATTTCCCCGGCTTCGTGCCCGCCTATATCCGGCCGCTGTTCTGCCGGGGCATCGGCCCGTTCCGCTGGGCGGCCCTGTCGGGCGACCCGGAAGACATCTACAAGACCGACCAGAAGGTGAAGGAGTTGCTGCCCGACGACAGCCACCTGCACAACTGGCTGGACATGGCGAAGGAGCGCATCGCCTTCCAGGGCCTGCCGGCGCGCATCTGCTGGGTCGGCCTCGGCGAGCGTCATCGCCTCGGCCTTGCCTTCAACGAAATGGTGCGGAACGGCGAATTGAAGGCGCCCATCGTCATCGGCCGCGATCACCTCGACTCCGGCTCGGTCGCCTCGCCCAACCGCGAGACCGAGGCGATGAAGGACGGCTCCGACGCCGTGTCGGACTGGCCGCTGCTGAACGCGCTCCTCAACTGCGCCTCGGGCGCGACCTGGGTTTCGCTCCACCATGGCGGCGGCGTCGGCATGGGCTTCAGCCAGCATTCGGGCATGGTCATCTGCTGCGACGGCACCGCCGAGGCGGATGCCCGCATCGGCCGGGTGCTGTGGAACGATCCGGCGACCGGCGTGATGCGCCACGCCGACGCGGGCTATGACATCGCCCTCGACTGCGCCCGGGAAAAGGGCCTGCGCCTGCCCGGCATCCTCGGTAATTGAGTGGGGGGCAACTGACCGGGCGGGCGGCCATGGCGATTCACTTCCTGCCCAT
>JAOZVS010000016.1 GCA_025869435.1 Zavarzinia sp. | reverse complement strand
GATGGGCGTCGACGCCGCGCGCGTGCCGCCCTTTGTCCGGACCGATGACCTGGAGGGGCGGGCGAGGCCCCGCCCGCTCGGGGTGGCAATAAAACATGATAAATAATGTAAATAAATTCAGAGATCGACATTTTTCGCGTTAAATGTAATCGTGCCTGTAGATAGCTGAAAATATACAGGTACTCGTTGTGCATAATGCTCAGGCCATCGCCCTTTGCCGGATCGAAAACCTCGCCGGCGGCTTCGCTTTCGCGGGGGCCAGCGCCTTCGTCCTGATGCTCGTTTTCGGCATCTATTGACCGTGGAGCCCCGGCCGCCTTAGCTGGCGGTCATGATTTCGCAAAAGGCCAAATACGCCTTCAAGGCTCTGCTCGTGCTGGCATCGCGGCCGGGCGAGACGGTGGCGATCGAGGATATCGCCGCGCACAGCGGGGTGCCCCGCAAATTCCTCGAACATATTCTGCTCGATCTGAAGGCCGCCGGCTTCATCGCCAGCCGGCGCGGCCGGGCGGGCGGCTACATCATGGCCCGCGCCGCGGAAAGCATGACGGTCGGGTCCGTGCTCCGGGTCATCGATGGCCCGGTGGCGCCCTTGCCCTGCTTGTCCCAGCACCATTATCGGCCCTGTGAGGATTGCGCCGACGAAGCCGCCTGTGGCGTGCGGCGCCTGTTCGCCCGCGCTTATGGCGCCATGGTGCTCGTGCTCGACAAAACCACGCTGGCCGATGCCGACGTTCTCGGCCTGGCGGGCGGGGATGTATAAACGACATTATAGTGTAGTATAAATAATTCTCCACAAATCATGTTTGACAAACACGATGAAATCGGTCGTGATTTGTGCATTGATATGGCACAACAGTCCCCGCGAGGGGTGGAGGACGGCATGTTCGATAGGCATCAAGGGAACCGGCGCCCGCGCGGCCGGACGATGGCCGGCAAGGTTCGCCGACTGGCTTCGGCGCTGGTGCTGGGCGCGGCCGTGATGGCGGCGCCGGTGCTGTCGGCGCGGGCCGACACGACGCTGCTCAATGTCTCCTATGATCCGACGCGCGAGTTCTACAAGGATTTCAACGAAGCCTTCGCCGCCCACTACAAGAAGGAAACCGGCGAGACCGTCACCCTTCAGGCCTCGCATGGCGGCTCGGGCAAGCAGGCGCGCTCGGTCATCGACGGCCTCGAGGCCGATGTGGTGACCCTCGCCCTCGCCAGCGATATCGATGCCATCGCCGACAGGGGCCTGATCGCCCCCGACTGGCAAAAGCGCCTCGCCGACAACAGCTCGCCCTACACCTCGACCATCGTTTTCCTGGTGCGCAAGGGCAATCCCAAGGGTATCAAGGACTGGAATGATCTGGTCGCCGATGGCGTCGAGGTCATCACCCCGAACCCCAAGACCTCGGGCGGCGCGCGCTGGAACTATCTGGCGGCCTGGGCCTATGCCCTGAAGCACAATGGCGGTGACGAAGCCAGGGCGAAGGACTTCGTCGCCCGGCTCTACACCCATGTGCCCGTGCTCGACACCGGCGCCCGGGGCTCCACGACGACCTTCGTCCAGCGCGGCATCGGCGACGTGCTGCTGGCCTGGGAAAATGAGGCCTTTCTCGCCCTGAAGGAACTCGGCCCCGGCGAATTCGAGATCGTCGTGCCGTCCCTGTCGATCCTGGCCGAGCCGCCGGTCGCCGTCGTCGACAAGGTCGTCGACAAGCGTGGCACCCGCAAGCAAGCCGAAGCCTATCTGAACTACCTCTATTCCACGGAAGGTCAGGCGCTGGCGGCCAAGTGGTTCTATCGTCCGCGTGACCCGGCGGTCGCGGCCAAGTATAAGGATATCTTTCCGAAGGTCGAACTGGTGACCATCGACGATGCGGCCTTTGGCGGCTGGCGCAAGGCGCAGGCCACGCATTTCGGTGACGGCGGCGTGTTCGATCAGATCTACAAGCCGAAATAAGGTCAGGTCCCGCGCATGAGCCGCAACCGGAACGATACCGCATGAATTGGTCACCGGCCCGGTTGCGGCAGCCGAGCGTCATCCCGGGTTTCCGGCTGACGCTCGGTTTTTCGCTCGCCTATCTCTTCCTGATCGTCCTGATTCCGCTGGGCGCCCTTCTCCTGAAGGCGAGCGAGCTTGGCATCGGCGGCATGTTGGCCATCGCCTTTGACGCGCGGGTGCTGGCGGCGCTGAAACTGTCCTTCGGCGCCTCCTTCGTCGCCGCCCTGATCAATGGCGTCTTCGGCCTCGTCCTCGCCTGGGTGCTGGTGCGCTATCGCTTCCCGGGCAAGAAGATCGTCGACGCCATCGTCGACCTGCCCTTCGCCCTGCCGACGGCGGTCGCCGGCATCACCCTGGCGACGCTTTATGCCAAGAACGGCTGGGTCGGCGCCCTGTTCGGGCCGCAGACCTGGGTCGGCTCGCTGTTCGGGCCCAAGGGCCTGATGATCGCCTATACGCCGCTCGGCGTCGTGCTGGCGCTGACCTTCGTCGGCCTGCCCTTCGTCGTCCGCACGGTGCAGCCGGTATTGGCGGATTTCGACGCCGAGACCGAGGAGGCGGCGGCCAGCCTCGGCGCCTCGCGGCTCTCGACCTTTACCCGCGTGATCTTTCCCGCCCTGCTGCCGGCCCTGACCACCGGTTTCGCCCTCGCCTTCGCCCGCGCGGTCGGGGAATATGGTTCGGTGATCTTCATCGCCGGGAATATTCCCATGGTCTCGGAAATCGCGCCGCTGCTCATCGTCACCAAGCTCGAGGAATATAATTACGCCGGCGCGGCGGCCATCGCGGTCGTGATGCTGGCGATTTCCTTCGTGCTGCTGCTCGTCATCAACCTGCTCCAGCGCTGGAACCAGTCGCGGATGCGGGCCTGACCCGGAAAGACACCATGGACGGCGCCCCCCGCAGCAATGACGCGACGACCGAAGGCCCTTTCCTGCGCCTCGGGCTGTCGGGCATCGCCCTGCTCTATCTCGCCCTGTTCCTCGTCCTGCCCCTGGTCGCCGTCTTCGTCGAGGCTTTCGCCAAGGGGCTCGGCCCCTTCCTCGCCGCGGTGACCGAGCCCGATGCCCTGTCGGCGGTGAAGCTCACCCTGATCGTCGCGGCGATCTCGGTGCCGATGAATCTCGTCTTCGGCGTCGCCGCCGCCTGGGCCATCGCGAAATACGAATTCTGGGGCAAGAGCTTCCTGATCACCCTGATCGACCTGCCCTTCTCGGTCTCGCCGGTGATCTCGGGCCTTGTCTATATCCTGCTGTTCGGGGCGCAAGGCCTGCTCGGCCCCTGGCTCTACGAGCATGACATCAAGATCATCTTCGCCGTGCCCGGCATCGTGCTGGCGACGATCTTCGTCACTTTCCCCTTCATCGCGCGCGAACTGATCCCGCTGATGCAGGAACAGGGCACCTCGGAAGAGGAGGCGGCGATCTCGCTCGGCGCGTCCGGCTGGCAGACCTTCCGGCGCGTCACCCTGCCCAATATTCGCTGGGGCCTGCTTTACGGCGTCCTCCTGTGCAATGCCCGGGCGATGGGGGAATTCGGCGCGGTCTCGGTTGTCTCGGGCCATGTTCGCGGCCTGACCAACACCATGCCGCTGCATGTCGAGATCCTCTACAACGAATATAATTTCACCGCGTCCTTCGCGGTCGCTTCCCTGCTCGCGCTGCTCGCCCTCGTCACGCTCATCCTGAAGAGCGTGCTCGAATGGCGTTACGGCGACGAGATCGCGGCTTCGGCGCGCCACTGATCGGCAGGCTTCATGGGTATCGACATCAAATCGGTGAACAAGCGCTTCGGCAGTTTCGAGGCGCTGCGCGACGTCAATCTCTCGGTCGCGCCCGGCGAATTCCTCGCGCTGCTCGGCCCCTCGGGCTCGGGCAAGACGACATTGCTGCGGATCATCGCCGGCCTCGAATTCGCCGACGAGGGCCAGGTGCTGTTCGATGGCCATGACGTATCGGAGCGCTCGGTGCGCGACCGCCACGTCGGCTTCGTGTTCCAGCACTATGCGCTGTTCAAGCATATCACCGTGGCCAAGAACATCGCCTTCGGCCTCGAAGTCCGGCCCCGGGCGAGCCGCCCCTCGCGCCAGGATATCGACGAGCGGGTGCAGCGCCTGCTGCAACTGGTGCAGCTGCCGGGCCTTGGCGGGCGCTATCCGACCCAGCTTTCGGGCGGCCAGCGCCAGCGCGTGGCCCTGGCCCGGGCGCTCGCGATCGAACCCAGGGTCCTGCTGCTCGACGAGCCTTTCGGCGCGCTCGACGCCAAGGTGCGCAAGGAATTGCGCCGCTGGCTGCGCAAGCTGCACGACGAGATGGGCATCACCACCGTCTTCGTCACCCACGATCAGGAAGAGGCGCTGGAAATCGCCGACCGCGTCGTCGTCATGAGCAAGGGCGTGATCGAACAGGTCGGCCCGGCGCAGGAAGTCTACGACCAGCCGGCGACCCCCTTCGTCTATGATTTCCTCGGCAATACCAACCGGTTGCCGGCCTCGGTGCGGGGCGGTATCGCCAATGTCGCCGGCCTGCTGGTGCCGGCGCCCGAGGTCCCGGACGGCGCGGGCATCGCCTTCGTCCGGCCCCATGAATTCGACCTCCGCCCCTCGGGCACCTATGGCGGGATCGAGGGCATCATTTCCCATGTCTTCGCCAATGGCCCGATCCTGCGCATCGAGGTGAACGTGCCTGCCGTCCATGTCGCCGTCGACCTGCAGGTCGAGGTCGAGGCCATGCGCCAGGGGGTGGACGGATTGTCGCTGTCCCGGGGGGCGAGGGTTGCGTTGGCCCCCCGAAATATACGAATCTTTCCCGATCATTGAGCGCGGCTCGTCTCCGACCCCGGGGGCCGCCGTCGGGAGTGTTGCGTCGTGATTCCCTATGTGCCCTTTTCCGCCGGCCCCTATCGCATCCAGATGGGGCTTTCCACCCTCGACCTCGCCGAGTGGATCCAGATCGACGACCGTTATGACGTCGAGCTGGCGGAAAAGCGCCGGCTGGTTTCCGGCCTGCATCCCGCCGTCTTCGGCGCCCTGCCGGACACGGAGCGGATGGGGGCCGAGGTCCTCGCCCTCCTGGTGGACCATCTGCCCCGCCGCTACCCCGGGCGTTTCGCGGTCGAGGGGGACGACGAAGTCCTGGTCGATCGCATCGGCGGCATCCGCCACGACCTGCGCGATGCCGCGCTTCACCCGCTCGACCGCGCGGGCCGCCTCGTTCAGGAGGATCTCGTCCTGATGGCCTCGGCCGGCGAGGGCGAGCCTTACCGCCTCGTCGCCGCCTCCTTGTGTTTTCCCTCGCGCTGGGCGCTCGCCGACAAGCTGGGCCAGCCCCTTGAAGGGATCCACGGCCCGGTGCCCTTCTACAAGGAGAAGCTGGCGGCGCCGATGGACCGTTTCTTCCCGCTCCTGAAGGAAGACCGGCCGGTCGTGCGCGCCAACTGGTCGCTGCACGACGATCCCGCCCTGTTCCAGCCCGCCGGTCATGGCGACCGGCCGGCGGTGCCGCCGATCACCGCCGCCGATGTCGGCCAGCGCCTGCATCTGCGCTCGGAACGTCAGACCCTGCGCCGCCTGCCGGTGACGCAGGGCATATTGTTCACGATCAGGACGTATCAGTGCCCGGTGGCCGAGGTCGCGGCCGAGCCTGAAAACGCCGCCCTGCTGGCCGAGGCCCTGGCCGCCATGCCGCCGGAAACCCTGGCCTACAAGGGCATGACCCATCACGCCGCGACCCTGATCGCCTATCTCCGCGCGGCCGCGCCGGCCGTCTGAGGTTTGTGGTCGCCGGGCCACAGCGGCGGGTGCATGGGCGGTCTGTGACCGCCGTTACTTGCATTGTTCGATGGATGTTCCAGAATGAGGCCGCGCCAGGGGGATGGCGCGGGAACAGGTGTATTCAATGCGATCCGTCGGAGATCTTTCATTTCTTGCCCTTTGTCTCGGCCTCGCGGTTGCCACGCCGCTCGCCGCCGCCGGGGCACAGGAAGGCACCCCGGGGCCGCTGATCCTGACGCCGTCGCCGGCGATCACCGCCGCGATCACACCGCCCGCGCCCGCCGTTCCGGCCGCCGATCCGGCGACGATCGTATCGCCCCCGGTCACCGACACGGACGAGCCGCGCACCACCGGCATCGATGACGATCCGGTGCCGCCGGCGCCGGTCGCCGCGCCCGCCGTCGCCGCCCCCGTGCTGCCGCAGGGGGCTTCGCTCGAGACGATGTTCGGCTTCGATCCCCTCCGCCTCGGCGCGGCGCCGATCGTCCGGGCCGATGTCGAGCGCTTCTATGCCGCCGCCGGCCTGTCGCCGCTGTGGACGGGCAATGGCCGCCTCGCCGCCTTCGTGCCGGCCCTGATCGCGGTCATCGCCGACGCGGGCGCCGAAGGCCTCGACGCCGCGGCCTTCCCTCTTGCCGCCCTGGCCAGCCTGCAGGCCGAGGGTGCGGCCGGCACCTTCGAGGTGCTGTTTACCGATACGCTCATCCGCTATGTCGCCGAGCGCGCCGGTGCCCGTCTGGCCAGCGTGCGCCTGCCGGTCGACATGCGCGAGGTCGGCGCGCCGGTCGATGGCGCCATGCTGGCCGCCGTCGTTTCCGCCTCGGCGGATCCCGTCGCCGCGCTGATGGCGATCGGGCCGGGGGACCCGGGCTATCTCGCGCTGAAGGCGCTGCTGGCCGATTACCGCGCGATCGCGGCCGCGGGCGGCTGGGCCGCCGTGCCGTCCGACGGTCCGAAGATCGAACCCGGCGCCTATGACGGCCGTATCCCGGCGATCCGTGCCCGTCTCGTGGCGACCGATGGCGCCATGGCCGACAGCGCGCAGCCCAATCACTACGACGCCGGCCTCGAGACGGCGGTGAAGCGCTTCCAGACCCGCCACGGCCTGAAGAGCGACGGCGTCATCGGCAAGCAGACCCTCGAGCATTTGGCCAAGCCGGTCGAATACCGCATCCGCCAGATCCTGGTGAACATGGAGCGCAAGCGCCAGCGGTTGGACGATCTCGGCCCCAACCGGATCATCGTCAATATTCCCGAATTCACCCTGCGCTACTGGGAAGACGGCGTGATCGCCTTCGAGACCCCGGTCGTCATCGGCCGGCAGGAGCGCAAGACCCCCCTGCTGCAGAGCAAGGTCACCAATGTCGTCCTCAATCCGCCGTGGAGCGTGCCCGCGCGCAACGCCGGCGAGGACATCGTGCGCAAGCAGATCAACGATCCGAATTATCTGATCGATCACGGCTATACCGTCTATTTCAACGGCGAGCCGATCGATCCGACGACGGTGGACTGGACCCAGGTGCCGCGCAGCCGCTCGATCCCCTATCGCCTGCGCCAGGCGCCGGGCGACGGCAATTCGCTCGGCCGGCTGAAGATCAACTTCAAGAACGATTACGCCGTCTATCTGCACGACACGCCCGACAAGCATCTGTTTACCCGCGATTACCGGGCCCTGTCGTCGGGCTGCGTGCGGGTGCGCGATCCGCTGGCGCTGGGCGCCCGGCTGCTGCGCGACGTCCCCGGCTGGAGCCGGGAGCGCATGGACACGACCCTCGCCAGCTCGACCTCGACGATCTTCGTCACGGTGAAGCATGACATCGGTGTGCGCCTGACCTATGTCACCGCCTGGGTCGATGGCGACGGCACGGTCCAGTTCCGCCAGGATCTCTACGGCATCGATTCCCGAATCGACAAGGGCCTCGGTCGCCCCGTGATGGTGGCCAGCGGGTTGTGACAACCATCGGTCCGGCGGGCCTCCCATGGGGGGCGCCGCCGGATTCAACCCCCCGATCGGGTGTGGCGGAAATGCCCCGCATGGGGAGAAATTTCGCATCCAAAACGAAGACAAGTTGACCGTATCGGGGTTGCCACAGGAGCCGCGGTGAGTAATCTCATGCCGTCAACGCATGGCAGCGTTGATTCGAGCAGGGATACCAGAGCGTCGGGCAAGACGCTGGAACCTAAGGGCAATCCGGCCGCGGGCAGGGGCAAAAATGCTCCGCGGTGGCGTAACGAAGGGTGCGAGAGATGGCGTTCGAGCGACTGTTCCGCCGCGTAGGTGCGAATGCGTTTACCTCTCAGGTTCCTTCCGTCGAAGCCTGCCCCGCCAATCCCCCCGATACCGTCACCAGCCGCCGCGGCTTCCTCGGTGCCGGCCTTGGCCTCGCCGCCGCCGCGATCGCCACCGGCGCGGTGATGACGCCGGGTGACGTTCTCGCCGCCGTGGGCGGCCCCCGCCGGCTTTCGCTTCGCAACATGAACACCGGCGAGAAGTTCAGCAGCGTCTATTGGCGCGACGGCTATCACGTCCAGGACTCGCTGCAGAAGCTGAACATCCTGTTGCGCGATCACCGGGCCAATGAAGTGCACCGCATCGATCCGCAGCTCTTCGACCTGTTGTCCGCCATGGGTCAGCGCATGAGCCTCGGCGGTTCGGAAATCCAGATCGTCTCGGCCTATCGCGCACCCCGCACCAATGCGATGCGCGCCGCCGAAAGCCGCGGCGTCGCCCAGAATTCCTTCCATATCCAGGGCATGGCCCTCGATATCCGCCTGCCGGGCCGCGACCTGAAGGGCATCTTCAATACCGCGGTTTCCATGGGGGAGGGCGGCGTCGGTTTCTATCGCCGTTCGGGCTTCGTCCATGTCGATACCGGCCCGGTGCGCACCTGGGGCGCCAAGAAGACCCGCGCCTGAGGGTGAACGGCCCGCCCTCCGGCGGGTCCTTTCATACGGTCTGACCTGAACCCATCACGAAATCGGCGGCGCTCATGAACAGCGCCGGTGGCGCGCGGACATGTTCGCCCGGTATTTCGTCGAACAGATGGGCGATGCCCTCGGCGTCGAGCAGGCGGCGCGCCGCCTCCATGCCGCCCGCCCGGGCCGAGGATTCATCGGCGCCCCGCAGCAATGCGAAGCGATAGCCCCGGAACGACAGGACCGACAGGCCGCCGCCATCGCGCCAGCCGCAGCGGCTGCCCATGACGATCGCGCCGCAATAGGCAGCCGGGCTCGCCAGCGACAGCGCCCAGGCAAGATCGCCGCCCAGCGAAAAACCCGCAAGACCGATCCGGCCGGGATCGAGGCCGAAGCGTGCGGTCTGCACCGCGACCGTCGCCGCCACCCGGTCGCGCCATTCGTCGACGGTCGCGGCGAACCGCTCCCCGCTCGCATAGTCGGACGAGGATGAGGAACCGGCCGGCAGCAGGGCGACGAAGCCGCCATGCGCGGCGTGCGCCTCGGCGTAATAGCGGTAGAGATCGGGGGCCGTGCCATCGGTCGCCGGCAGGAAAACGACCGCGGGCCAGGGGCCGCCGGCATCATGCCCGGGCGGCAGCACCACCCGTGTGCCGTCGTCCTGCAGCAGCCCGAAGTCACGCCGACGGGACATCAGGCCCGGCGGCGGAGCCGTGGCGCAGGCGGCGAGTCCCAGGGTGCAGGCGCCCGCCAGCAGGGCGCGCCGCGACGGCCGGGGGGAAGTCTCGATACGACCGGGCATCTCGGGCCTCTGGTGAATCGCAAGGCCTCATCATGCCGGAAATCGGACCACCTGGCCAGATCCCGCCAGGGATCGTTCGTCGCGCGATCGCAAGGGTTGCGCGACGGGAAGCGCCCTGCCCGCTGTCTTGAATATTTCCGAAAAGCGCGGTCGTTCTGAAATGTCCATGCAATAAAGCGCGACCACCATCCGCCCCGCGAAACAGGAGCGGCGAGGGGCCCGGTGCCACCGCCGAGGTGGCGGAAGGGCCCGCCGTCGCCCCGTTTCCGACCGGCCCCGCGACGGGGCTGCCGTGGCACCGCTTGAGGTGCGCTCGACATTGGCGCGGACCGTGTCGGCCGGGGGGCAATTCCGGCTGACCGGTCGCGTCGCCTTCAGTTGTGTAATCAGGAAGGGGATGAGTGATCATGACCGATAGTAACAGGCGAGATTTCTTGAAAAGTGTCGGCGCCGTCGCCGGCATGGCTTCCGCGATGTCGGCCTTCCCGGCCGTCATCCGCGAGGCGCTGGCGATTCCCGCCAACAACGCCACCAAGTCGATCAACGACGTCGAGCATGTGGTCATCCTGATGCAGGAGAACCGCTCGTTCGACCATTACTTCGGCACCATGCCGGGCGTGCGCGGCTTCGGCGACCGCTTCGGCATTCCGCTGCCGGACGGCCGCAACGTGTTCCAGCAGTCGAACGGCACGCGCATCGTTACGCCGTACCACCTCGACCAGACCAAGGGCAACGCCCAGCGCGTCAGCGGCACGCCGCACAGCTGGTCCAACGCCCAGGACGCCTGGAACAATGGCCGCATGGATCAGTGGCCGCGCTTCAAGCGCGACTGGTCCATGGGCCATTACGAAGAGGCCGAGCTGGATTTCCAGTACGCCCTCGCCAATGCCTTCACGGTTTGCGACTCCTACCACTGCGCCCTGCACGGTGGCACCAATCCGAACCGTCTGTTCCTGTGGACCGGCACCAATGGCCCGACCGGCGCCGGTGTCGCTTCCGTGACCAACGAATGGGACAGCCTTGGCCCGTCCACCGAAGGCTTCACCTGGAAGACCTATCCCGAACGCCTGCAGGAAGCCGGTGTGACCTGGAAGGTCTACCAGAACATGCCGGACAACTACACCGACAACTCCCTCCTCGGCTTCCGGGCTTACCGCAAGGCGAACGAAGATGTCGGCAATGAATCCGACGGCTCGCCCTACCTGCCGTACCGGGTCAACCACGAGAACCGCAATCCGCTCTACAAGGGCTGCGGCAACACCATGCCGAAGGGCGGTCTGCTCGAGGAATTCGCCGCGGACATCAAGGCCGGCCGCCTGCCGCAGGTGACCTGGATCGTCGCGCCGCCGACCTACAGCGAGCATCCCGGCCCGTCCAGCCCGGTGCAGGGGGCCTGGTACATCCAGGAAGCGCTGAATGCCCTGATCGCCTATCCGGACGTCTGGAGCAAGACCGCCCTCATCGTCAATTTCGACGAGAATGACGGCTTCTTCGACCATGCGCCCCCGCCCTGCGTTTTCTCGATGAACGCGGACGGCACGCCGGCCGGCGCGACGACCGTGAAGGCCTCGGAACTCGGTGTCGAACGCTTCACCCATCCGCATCCCGAAGGCACCACGGGTCAGCCGACCCCGGACGGCCGCACCTATGGCCCCGGCCCGCGCGTTCCCTGCTATGTCGTCTCGCCGTGGAGCAAGGGCGGCTGGGTGAATTCGGAAATGTTCGACCACACCTCGGTCCTGCGTTTCCTCGAAACCCGCTTTGGCGTCGCCGAAAGCAACATCAGCAGCTATCGCCGTGCCTTCGTCGGTGACCTGACCTCGGCCTTCAACTTCCTGACGCCGAATGCCGAGATCCCGGCGCTGCCGCAGCGCTCCAAGATCGCGGCGGACGCCATCCGGGCCGAGCAGGAACAGCGGGCCCAGGTGCCGATCCCGGCCGAAAGCGAGCAGTCGATCCCGGTGCAGCCGGCCGGCATCCGCCTGTCGCGCGCACTGCCCTACGAACTCGACGTCGACGCCAAGACCGACGCGACCACGGTTCGCCTCCGCTTCCGCAATTCGGGCAAGGCGGGCGCGGTGTTCCACGTCTATGACAAGCTGCATCTCGACAGCGTGCCGCGCCGCTATTCGGTCGAGGCGGGCAAGCATCTGGCCGGCGAATGGAACATCGCCGCCGATGCCGGCAAGTATGACCTGTGGGTCCTCGGGCCCAACGGTTTCCATCGTCACTATGTCGGCGATGTGAACGAGGCGGGCAAGCCGGGCCGCGCGATCCCCGAAGTCGATCTGAGCTACGACATCGGTGATCAGCGTCTGAACATCACCCTGTCCAACACGGGTACGCGCAGCTGCATGCTGAAGATCCGCGCCAATGCCTATGAAACCTTCGCGACCACCCAGCGTCTCGAAGCTGGCCAGAAGGTGACCCTGCGGCGCGAGCTGAAGGATCAGGATAACTGGTACGATTACACCGTGATCGACCATGACGAGGTCGGCTTCACCCGCCGCTTCGCCGGCCGGCTGGAAACCGGCGCCGACAGCGTGTCGGATCCGGCCTTCGGCATGCTGCCGGTCTGATCCCGCAGCGACAAACAGGATGCCCCCGGCTTCGGCCGGGGGCATCGCCTTTTCAGGGGGTGTTCAGCACCGCGTCGCAGGCCGCCGGCAGTTGCGGGATCTTGGGCGGCGGTGGTTTTGGCGCGTTGGGGTCGGGCGGCGGCGGGGGCCTGAACCAGGCGTCCAGCGTCTCGTCGCAGCCATCGCCCGGCGGCACGCCGTCCTGATCCTCGCAGGCCGGACTATCGGCCGGGCAGCGCAGGCGGACATGGAAATGCTCGTCATGGCCGGCCCAGGGGCGGATCTTGTTCAGCCAGGCCCGGTTGCCCGCCGGCAGCGTGTCGCACAGCTGTTTCTTCAGGCGGAAATTGACGAAGACGCGGGCGACGTCCGCGTCCCGCGCGGCCAGTCGCAACAGGCTGACCTGCGCGGCGGCGAAGCGGCCGTCATCGACCGAAAGGCCGCCCGGTCGCAGCATCGAGGGCGGGTCCTTCAGCGCTTCCCGCGCGCCCGCCGCCATCGGCCCCAGGGTGAACAGGATATCGACGTCGACCCCCATCTGGTGGCTGCGATGGCCGGTCGCCATCGGCCCGCCGCGCGGCTGCGACATGTCGCCGATCAGCACGGGGCGCTTCAGCGTGGCCGCGACCTCGCCGCCGAAGCGGGTGATGAAACGGGTCAGCTCGGGGTTGCCCCAGAAGCGGTTGCGCCAGCGCCGCAGCACCTGAAACCCCTCACCCTCGGCCGGCAGGGCGACGGCACCGGCGATACAGCCGCGCGCCGGCCCGCCGATCGAACGGGCGGGACCCGGCGCCGGCGTCTCGACATGGGCCCAGGGCGTGTCATAGCGGGTCTGGGCCACCGCCGGGCTCGCGGCGAGGCCGATGAGCAGGGCTGCCACGAGACGCCGCATGGTGGTCAGGCCGCCTGACGGCGCAGGTCGATCCGGCGCTGGAAGGAGCGCAGCACGCGGCGGTACAGCTCATCCTTCAGCATCGCATCCTCGATGCCGTAATCGATGTTCGGATTGTCGTTGATCTCGATGACGTGAACGCCGTCGGCGTTCTGCTTCAGGTCGACGCCATAAAGCCCGTCGCCGATCAGATTGGCCGCCTTCAGCGCCGTTTCGATCACGTCCCTCGGTGCCTCGTCGATCGCCCAGGCGCGGGCCGCGCCTGACGAGAAACCGCCGCCAGCCTCGTGTTTCACGATCTGCCAATGGGCCTTGGACATGAAATACTGGCACACGAACAGGGGCTGGCGATCGATGATGCCGACTCGCCAGTCGTATTCCGTGAACATGAATTCCTGGGCCAGCACCATCTGGCTCTCGCGGAACATGTCTTTGAGGATGGCGGCGAGTTCGTCGGCGTTGTTCGCCTTCTTCACGCCCCGGCTGAACGAGCCATCGGGGATCTTGAGGACGACGGGATAGTTGAACTCCTTCTCGATCTCGTCGACGCGGTTCCGGGCGAAGATCATCGTGTGCGGCGCCTTGATGCCATTGCCGCGCAGCAATTCGGCCAGATAGACCTTGTTGCCGCAGCGCAGGATCGAGGTCGGATCGTCGATCACCGGCATCCCTTCCGCCTCCGCCCGCTTGGCGAAGCGGAAGGTGTGATGCGGGATCGAGGTCGTCTCGCGGATGAACAGGGCGTCGAACTGCGGCAGGCGGGCGAAGTCCTTCTTGGTGATCAGTTCGACATCCATGCCCATCTCGGCGCCGACGCGGACGAATTTGGCCAGCGCCTTGGCGTCGCTGGGCGGCAGATTGTCGTCCGGGTCGTGCAGGATGGCGAGATCGTAGCGCGGCACCGCCTTCATGCGCGGCTTCACCCAGCGCTTCTGGGTATAGGCTTCGAGGGCGGCGAGGAACAACCCGTCCAGTTCGGCCGGCACGTCCTTGGGCGAGAGGGCGTGGATCTTCGCGATATGGCGCTTGCCCTTCTCGTCGGTCGCGATCTCGAGGCGGAGGAGGGGGGCGCGGAAGCGGTCGAACAGGGCCTCGGCCAGATCCTCGAAATCGCCGTGCTCGGTCTTGCCGAAGAAGACGTGGAGAACCGCAGGAACCTCGGTCGTCACGCCCACATGCTTCAGGCAACGCCGCAGGTGCTGGTCGAGCTCGGCGAGGGCCCCCTTGTAGATCGCCCGCTGGTCGAGCTCGAGGATGGTCGAGACCGTGGGGATCACCCGGTCGCGCCGCGCCTCCGCCAGCAGCGAACAGTAATAGCCGACCGAGAGATAGTCGAAGTCGCGGCACAGATTGACGACCTTGGCCCCGCGCAGCTTCAGCTCTTCCGCATGGTCGAGGTAGTCGATGACCGTGATCACCCTCTGGCCCGGATCGTCCCAGCGGAAATCGCTGCGCTTCTCGACGACGATGGCATGGGCAGGCATCAGATAGTCTCCGGGGTTCAGGTCGGGCCGCGCCGGCCCTTGACGATGACCGCGGCCTTCTGCTGGCCGCGGCCGAAACGGGCCATGCGCTCGAAAGCCGGACGGGCGATCGGCATACGGATGGAATCGCCGCGCGAACGATCATCGTAGATCGTCGGGTCATTCACATAGACAAAATGCTCGTCGATATCCGAGATGGCGACCCAATGGGGCTGCTTCTGCCCCGCGAGGGCCCAGGTCGAAATCAGCACGATCGGCACCTCGCCCTTCGTCACGCGCTCGACCAGGGCGGACAGGCCAAGGGCGCCGTGCGTGACAGGAATGCCGGCGGCGTCGACCTGTTCCGCCATGTCGTCATGGACGAGGCGGACCACCGATTTTTTCTCTTCGCCGCGCACGGAATCGATCAGCAGGGCGCCTTCGTCATTGACGAACAGCTCGACCTCGAAGCCCCGGCGCCAGGCGGCGAGGGCAAGGCCATGGGGGCCGCAGCCGCCGTGGCCGGCGGTCATGAAGATGGTCGTCGCCTCGCGCCACAGGCGCAACTCTTCCCGCCGGTCGAAGATCGCGGTCTCGTCCAGCGCCTTCATCGCCATCATCAGGGCCGAGGGGCCGCAGGTGAAATCCAGGGTCTGGGCGTAATAGGGCAGGCGGCGGGCATGGGGCGCCGGGGCGGCGGCCAGCGACCGTTCCATGCGGATCGCGGTGGCGCCATCCTCGTAATAGGCGGCGTGGCTGCCGAACTGGCGAAAGCCCGCGCCTTCGTAAAGCCGGCGGGCGGCGGCATTGTCTTCCCGCACCTCGAGGCGAAGCACGGCGCAATCACGCGCCCGGGCCGCTTCGATCGCGGCTTCCAGCAGGGGGCGGGACAGACCCTTGCCTCGGGCTTCCGGCGCGAGGGCGAGGGAATAGAGCCGGGCGATCCAGGTGCCTTCGTGGAACAGCAGGCTGGCATAGCCCAGCAGGGCGCCCGCCTCTTCCGCGACCAGGGTCACGGCGTGAGCCTTGGTCAGAAGGTGGCGAAAGCTGCGCTGCGACAGCCGGTCGCCCGAAAAGGCCCTCGCCTCGATGTCGAGGAGGGCAGGCAGATCGGCTTTGGTGGCCTGACGGATCATGCCCCTTGTTGGATCACGGAACGCCGGGGGCTTCAAGACCGGCCATGCGGGGCCGCCGCATTCCAGACGTGCGGCGAACGCGACTTGCGGGCCATCCGGCCAAACCGCAGTATCGGCACGTAGAAAAATGGGGTCTTCATGCTGCGCTCGCTGGCTGCCGTCGCCGCCGTCCTGTTCGGAATCGCCTTCGTTTCCGCCAGCACCGGGCTGGTGTCGACCACGGTCGGCATCCGCATGGGGCTCGATTCGGTGCCGACGACCCTGGTCTCGATCGTGTTGACGGGCTATCCGCTCGGCTTCCTCGTCGGCTGTCTCTATGGCCGGCAGCTGATCGGGGCGATCGGGCCGGTGCGGGCCTTCGCCGCCTTCGGCGGCCTCGCCACCACGACGGCGCGCGGCCACGCCCGGCCCCAAGATCCGTACATCAGGACCGTGCTGCGGGCGGCGGGCGGCTTCTGCGCTGCCGGTCTCTACACCGTGACCGAAAGCTGGCTGAACGCCCGCGCCACCATGGCGACAAGGGGCGCCGTGCTCGCCGCCTATATGATCACCGACAAGATCGCCTATGCCGGCGGCCAGGCCCTGGTCGCTTCGGCCGATCCGATGTCGCCGGTGCTGTTCATGATCGCCGGCATCCTGTTCGCGCTCTGCCTCGTGCCCGTCGCCATGACCCGATCGGCGGCGCCGGTGGTGTCTTCCACCACGCGCTATGGCCTGATGCGGCTGATCAGGGTCTCGCCGGTCGGCATCGTCGCCACCATCGCCTGCGGCGCCGCCAACAGCGCGGTGTCCATGGCCGGGCCGACCTATGCCTCGGCGATCGGTCTCGATCCGGCGCAGATCGCCCTGTTCATGACCCTGCTGTTCCTCGGCGGGTTGACGCTGCAATGGCCGATCGGCTGGGCTTCCGATCATTTCGACCGGCGCACGGTGCTTTTGTTCGCCATGATCGCGACCATGGCCGCCGCCATCGCCATGGCCCTCGTCGGTCGCTCGGCCGAGGCGCTCTATGTCCTCGGATTCATCTTCGGCGGGGCCGCCTTCGTCATCTATCCGCTCGCTGTCGGCCATGCCAACGACTATATCGAACCCGATCAGGTGGTTGGCGTCTCGGCCGGCCTCCTGATGTGCTGGGCCATCGGGGCCGTGATCGGGCCGCCGGTCGGCAGCCAGATCATGGGTCTGGTCGGGCCCTATGGTCTCTATGTCTTCGTCGCGGCCATCTATGCCGTCGCCGCCGTCTTCACCCTTTACCGGATGCAGGTCCGGCCTTCGCTGCCCATGAACCGGCAGGGCCCCTTCGTGCCGGTCCCGACGACACCGGCGGCCGAGCCGCTGAATCCCCGGTCTTCAATCACCGATTGATCGGCGGGAGGAACACCGCTACCCCTTGAGGAATGCCGATACGGCGCGGGGGAGAGAGCATGGAGCGGTTGAGCGGCCTGGATGCGTCCTTTCTGTATCTCGAGACGCCGACCAATCACATGCATGTGGGCGGGCTGCTGATCCTCGAGCTGCCGGAAGGCGACAAGGGCCCCATCTTCGACGCGGTGAAGGCGCTGGTCGCCAGCCGCCTGCATCTGGCGCGGGCCTATCGCCGCCGCCTGCAGTTCGTGCCCCTCGACATCGATCATCCCTTATGGATCGAGGACGCGGATTTCGATCTCGATTTCCACATGCGCCATATCGCCGTGCCGCCGCCGGGCACCAACGCCGACCTGATGGAACTGGTCGCGCGGCTGCATTCCCGCCCGCTCGACCGCTCGCGGCCCTTATGGGAATTCTATGTCATCGAGGGGTTGGCCGGGGGCAAGGTCGCGGTCTACACCAAGATCCACCATTGCTGCATCGATGGCGTCTCGGGCGCCGAACTCATGGTCTCCCTGCTCGATTTCGGGCCGGAGCCGCGTAATGTCCCGCCGCCGGAACAGCCCTGGGTGCCCGACCGCTCGCCCAACGACATCGAGGTGCTGGCGCGCGCGGCGATTCACGGCGTCGTCCAGCCGGTCTCCATGCTGCGCCGCCTGCCGAAGCTGGCGGGAACCTTGCTGAATGTCGGCCGCCGGGCGCTGGAGCCGGGCGCCCATCTGCCGCCCGCGCCGTTCCAGGCGCCGCGCACGCCCTTCAACCGGGCGCTGACGCCGCATCGTCGTCTCGCGGTGCGCAGCCTGCCGCTCGCCGACATCAAGGCGGTGAAGAATCTGCTGGGCTGCACGGTGAACGACGTCGTCCTCGCCATCTGCGCCGGGACCCTGCGCCGCTATCTCGACGAACAGGGCGAATTGCCCGAACGGCCGCTGGTCGCCATGTGCCCGATCTCGGTGCGCGGCGAAGCCGACAAGGGCGACGCGGGCAACCGGGTCTCGGCCATGCTGGTCTCCCTCGCGACCGATATCGACGACGAGATCGAGCGCATCGCCGCGATCCGCGAGTCGACCCAGGGCGCCAAGGAGTCTTACAAGGCGATGCCCGCCGACATGCTGCGCGACTGGTCGCTGTTCGCGGCCCCGCTGGTCGCCGCAAGGGCGGCCCGGCTCTATTCCCGCTTCAAGATCGCCGATTATCACCGGCCGGTGTTCAACGTGGTCATTTCCAACGTGCCGGGGCCGGGCTTTCCGCTCTATCTCGCCGGGGCCAGGCTGCTGCATACCTACCCGGTGTCGATCCCGGCGGATGGCGTCGGCGTCAACATCACGGTGCAGTCCTACACCGACAATATCGATATCGGCATCATCGTCGACCGCGAGGCGGTGCCCGATGTCGAGCATATGGCCGATCTGATGGCGCGGTCCCTCGCCGCGCTGAAGCGGGCGGCGGAAGCCCGCGAAACCGTGGCCGAAGAGCGGGCGGCGGCCGTCGCGGCCCGTCCGGCCCCGGCCCTCGGCGCCGGCAGAATCAAGGGCACGGTCGAGGAGATCGCGGGCGGCGCGCGCAAGAAGGCGTCGTAAAGTCAGTCGGACGCGGCGTTTCCGAAGGCGGGCTTGAGCGCGCCCGCCGCCTCCGCCAGAATGGCCCCAACGACAAACGCGCGGCCCCGGCCGACGCGACGGGGAGAGAGACCATGGACCTGCGCTTCAGCGAAGCGGACGAAGCCTTTCGCGCCGAAGTCCGCGCCTTCCTGCGCGACAATCTGACCGAGACTTTACGCGCCGCCGGGCGCGCCGCCGCCAGCGCCTTTTCCGAGAAGGAATGGAACATCGGCTGGCTGAAGGTGCTGAACGCCAAGGGCTGGGCGGCGCCGCACTGGCCGGTCGAACATGGCGGCACCGGCTGGAGCGTGACCCAGCGCTATATCTTCGACACCGAATGCGCCCTGGCGCAGACGCCGAACCTCTCGCCCATGGGGCTGAAGATGGTCTCGCCCGTGATCATGGCCTTCGGCCGGCCGGACCAGAAGGCCTTCTACCTGCCGCGCATCCTCGCGGGCGAGGACTACTGGTGCCAGGGCT
>JAOZVS010000015.1 GCA_025869435.1 Zavarzinia sp. | reverse complement strand
ATGATGCGATATGGGAAAGTAGGGATGTTTTATTTGCGTAATCAAATGTCTCCCGACGGCTTTGTTCTAAAGCGGCCTTTTTAAGTATTGTATCGATGAATTGTTCTATTAATACAGATCTATTTATAGGTTGGAATTTGCTCTGAGATTCATAAATTGTCATCAAAATGCTGCCATTCGCGGCAGTAAAAGGCAAATTTATTTCGCGAAATTCTGACTGTAGTCGATCTAGGATGGTATCCACATCCGTACAATTGTTATACTTAACGACTAATTGGCGCATATCGCGCCGGCGGAGTTCACAAAGTTCCACAAAATCAAAATGTATTGGCATCTCTGGATTTACGTGAGAGCCGTACTGCCACGCTATATGCTTGACACATGATAATACGTAGCGGGCCTTTGGAAAAGTTTTTATAAATTTTCGTAAAATACTCATGGATCGTGAATCAGAAAAAATAACATCATCGAACATAATACAAATATAACCGAGTTGAAGTAGAGAGTTTATGTTTACTCCGTCTGGCAAATTTGGCAAACTCGATCGAATAAATCTAAGAAGGTTTTCTATATTGTGCCGAACATCGGAAAAATCTATAATAACTGGAACGCGTGGGAATGTAAATTTTTCAGAATTTCCAAAATGTCTATACATCATTTCCTTAAGAACTGTAGTTCTTCCATATTCTGCTGCTGCATATAAAATTACATTGTTATTCCCAAATACAAGATCTTCAAAAGAAACTACGGATTCACCGATACCTTTTGCGTCATCGGAGCCCGATGGTTGAACAAAATTTCGTTTCATTGGTGGGGGTACAAATTTATCGTGTGCATCACGATCTGTTTCCGATACGCCCATTTCATCCTGTAAAGTATGAAAATTCTGAATATCTAAATGTTCTCGTAGATATTTCTCATTAATTGGGGTCGCTATATCCCGCCACCATTGTCTAGCCTCATGAGAGGAATGGAAAAGTCCGCCCCTAACAACGTCAATTGCATTATCGAATTCTTTTCTGTCGTCAAAATATGTCCTTAAACGAGTTTCATAGTATCCTCTTTCTGGGGCGACAGATATCAATGAATACCCTATGTAGGCATCTCGCCGGTGCGTGAAGACAGCGCCGCCCTGATCTGAAAAAAGCTGTCCGCTGAAATTTGTTGAATTGCGCGTTTGCGGATCATGCATATGACCGTGTAAGTACATATTCGCGTTATTTTCAATAATACTTGACAAGTAGCGAGAAGAATTATCATCAAGCATTTGCAATGGATGATGTGTGGTAAAAATTCTAAATGCATCCGGAGTTTTATATTGAAGTAAATCTAGTATAGCGTGCTCTGGTATCGCCAATATCTTGTCATCATGGCCAAGATGGGGTAGGCCTCCAACTGAAAATACCGCAGTATTCAGATTTATTATATCTACATTCAATGTATCTATATGATGTATGGACGAAAATGCATTTTTATAAAGTACCGTACTATCGTTAAGATATTTTTCGAGATGGTAATAGCTATCAAATTTCCTCCGAATTATTTCAGAAAATGATGGGTCGGCATAAAAATTATTTAATTGGTCCATTTTTCCGCAATTTTCACGCCATTCATGATGTTCTGTTGCAGTTTCTTTTACAATTCTACGGGATAAGTCGTGATTTCCGGGGATTATATAGATTCTCTCGTCGCTACATTTTGTAGCTTGAGCGATTCGGCTTAATAAGAAATCATAGGCCTCTTCATGACTATCTTCCTCTCCTGCATTAACCAAATCACCGGTAAAGACAATAATATCTGGTCGCCTATGACCTATGCATAGATTTTCTAAATCTTTCACTAAGGCATCGACGACTATTTTTTGATCTTGCCGCTTTCGTTTTGTATAGTGGAAATCACTGAGGTGAAGGATCGTCAGGATCGAAGGAGGTGTCATTTTTCTCTCTTAAGGGTTGTCGGGAAAATTATAATGCATCCATCATGCAGATGGCAAGGGGTGGCTTTTCTCGCGTTATGGCGTATCACGCATAAAGTATTGAATATATATTGATATGAAGTGATCGAATTATATTCAATAGGTTAAATTTTATTTAGATTTCTCGTATATGTCGATAAATATTGATTTGAAATTCTTTACTTCAAAAAAATCTGTGCCTATTTAAATGCTATCGAATTTATTTTTCCCTCATCCCCCCGCCGTCACCGGCATGAGTACCGCGCGCTCGGCGAGCCAGGTGGCGAGGCGGGGGCGGTCGGGGAGGGTGAGGCGGCCGTAGCCGATCTCGACGAGGCCATCGGCGGCGAGGCGGCGCAGGGCCTTGCCGATCGAGACGCGGGAGACGCCGAACATCGAGGCGAGATCGTCCTGCACCAGGGCGACGCTGGCGGGGGCGGTCGCCGGCTCGTGCTGGCGGGTCATGGCCAGCAGATGCTTGGCCAGTTGCACCGGCAGGGGCAGGCGGCGCAGGTCTTCGGCGAATTCGATGAGGGCGTGCAGCCGCCGCGTCGCGAGGCACAGCAGAGCCCAGCCCAGCTTCGGGTCGGCGTCGTAAAGCGCCATGACGCGCGGGGCGGAAATCTGGTCGATCACCACATCGCCGATCGCCATCACGTCATGGGTGCGGGGCAGATCGGCGAACAGGGTGAATTCCCCGAAACAATGGCCCGGCCCCAGGATCGATGTTGTCGTATAGGAGCCGTCCGAACCCGGATTGCCGATCCTGACCGTGCCGGAACGGACGACGGAGAGGCCCGGCTTGTGGTCGCCCCGGGCATGGACCAGGGCGCCGTCCCGGTAATGCACCGGCACCGCCGCCGCCAGCAGGGCGTCCCGCGTCGCGTCCGGCAGCAGCGGCAACAGGGCCGGCGTGTCGAGATCGAAGAAATCGGTCATGGCCGCGCCCCCGGAAATTCCCCGCGATCATGCCAGATTGATAACAAGTTTGCATTCCCGAGCACGGATCCGGCCTATCCGGGGAGGATCAATCACAAGGGGCATTCAGCCCCGGGGAGGGAAAGCGCCATGGAAACCAAGGATATCGTCGTTCTGGCCATCCTCCTGACCGTCGCCCTGATCGAGGCCTGTTTCACGGGTTTCTTCCGCAAGGCGGCGCAAAAGACGGGGGATGGTCTGGTTGATGCCCTGAGCACGGCGGCGCTGATGCTGGTGTCCTTGCCCCTGGGGCTGCTGGGCGGGGCCTTCATCGCCAGCCAGTTCGCGGCGCGGGATGCCCTGATCGCCCTGCCGGTACTGGCGCAACTTGGCCTGCTGCTCGTCTTCGACGACATGATGCAATACTGGTGGCACCGGCTGTCCCATTCGGCGTCCTGGCTCTACAAGCTGCACCGGCCGCATCACAATGCGGAATACATGTCGGTGCGCATGGTTTACCGGAACAATTTCTTTTATTACCTGCTGATGCCGTCCCTGTGGTTCTCGGGCGCGCTGGTCTATCTCGGCCTTGGGCCGGTCTATGCCGTCTATGTCGTCGTCAAGATGGCGGTGATCATCGGGGCGCATTCGGATGTGCGCTGGGATGCCCCGCTCTACCGGATCAAATGGCTGTCGCCCCTGATGTGGCTGCTGGAACGCACCATCTCCACCCCGGCGACCCACAGCGCCCATCACGGCAAACATGCCGCCGATGGCATCACCAACTACAAGGGCAATTTCGGCAATCTCCTGTTCTTCTGGGATGTGCTGTTCGGCACCGCCAAGATCACCCGCCGCTATCCCGAGAGCTTCGGGGTCGAGAACCTGCCGCCGACCACGGTGGGCGAACAGCTTCTGTGGCCGCTGCTGCGCGCCCGGCTTGAGCGTGGGGGAGAGGCCAGCGAACTGGCCCGAGGATGATCCGATGCAATTCCATCCCCTCGCCGCCGGCTGAGGCTCAGGCGCCCCGGATTCAGGCGCCCCGGATTCAGGCCCCCCGGGGCGCCAGCAGGATGATCGCCGCGCCGCCGAGGCAAAGCGCGGCGCCGACGACATCGAAACGGTCGGGCCGCGCCCCCTCGACCAGCCACAGCCAGCCGAGGGAGGCGAGAATGTAGATCCCGCCGTAAGCCGCATAGGCGCGGCCGGCGTAATCGGCCTCGACCCTGGTCAGCAGCGTGGCGAAGAGGATCAGCGACAACACGCCGGCGACGAGCCAGGGTTTGGGCGCGCCAAGCCGCAAGACCGCCCAGAAGGCGAAGCAGCCGGCGATTTCCGCCAGCGCCGCCAGGGCGAAAACGACGAGGCCCGCCATTGCCGCCGGCCCCGGTCAGGCCGCGCCGGGCACGCCGCGCGTGGTCGAATATTCGAAATGCACCACCTTGTCCGGGTGGACATGGGCGTGGGCGGCATGGGCCGCCGCCGCCGCCTCGGCGAAACCCGACAGGATCAGCTTCAGCTTGCCCGGGTAATGGGCGATGTCGCCGACGGCATAGATGCCGGGGACCGAAGTCGAGCAATCGCGCTGCGCGACCAGGATGCGGTTTTCGTCGAGGCCGAGGCCCCAGTCGGCGATGGGGCCAAGGGTCATGGCGAGACCGTAGAAGGGCAGCAGCACATCGGCCGGCAGCACTTTCTTCTGCCCGTCGAGGGTGGCGACGCGGACGCCGGACAGGATGCCGTTCTCGCCCTCCAGCCCGTCTAGCTGATAGGGCACCACCAGCTCGACCTTGCCGGATTTCGCCAGTTCGTCGAGCTGGCGCAGCGATTCGGGCGCCGCGCGGAACTTCGGCCGGCGATGGACGAGGGCGACCGAGGCCGCGACCTCGGCGAGGCTCAGGCTCCAGTCGACCGCGCTGTCGCCGCCGCCGGCGATGACGACGCGCTTGCCCCGGAAATCCTCGCGCCGGCGCACCAGATATTGCACGCCCTTGCCGGCCTCGTAAGCGTCCAGCCCGTCGAGCGGCGGCCGGTTGGGGCCGAAGGCGCCGCAGCCCGCGGCGACGATCACCGCCCCGGCCTCGACCACCGCCCCGCCCGAGGTGGCGAGGCGGAACCGCCCGCCTTCCAGCGGCTCCAGCTTCGTCACCTGCTGGTCCAGCAGGTAATAGGGCGCGAAGGGCGCCGCCTGCGCCTCCAGCCGGTCGATCAGGGTCTGGCCGTCGATGGCGGGATGGGCCGGGATGTCATAGATCGGCTTTTCGGGATAGAGCGCGGCGCATTGCCCGCCGATGGCGTCGAGCGCATCGAAAACCACCGCTTTCATGCCCAGCATCCCCGCCTCGAACACGGCGAACAGGCCGACCGGCCCCGCGCCGATGATGGCGACGTCGGTCGAGAGAATGTCGGACATGGGCTTATCGCTCCTCGTGATCCCGCAAAGGCAGCCACCATGGCGCCATGACGCCCCGGATTCAAGCGTGGGGCTTGGCGATGGGGAGGTGATCGGTTCCGCTTCTCGCGGTGGGACGGAGCTTGATGTAGACTTGATCACATCCGGAAGGTCCACATGACCGTAAAGACCACGCTGAGCTTTAGCGATCGCCATCACCGCTTCCTGATGGAAAAGGTCGGGCAGGGCGTCTTCGCGTCTCAAAGCGCCGCAGTCTCCGCCGCCCTCGAGCTGATGATCCAGGACGAGGAAGAACGCTCCGTGGCGCTCGCCGCGCTGACTGACGAGATCCGTGCCCGCGTGGAGACGCCGAAAGACGCATTTCTCGATGACGACGAGGCTTTCGAGCGCGCCCGGGCCAGGATCGCGGCGGCACGAGAGGCGTGAATTACCGCGTTCGCCTTCATCGGCGCGCAGGCCCTGCCGCCGGTTGCGGCAAGTGGCGTGCTTGGGCTAAATGGCGGGAGATTTCGCCCGCCGGATTCGGAACCTGACCGTTGCATCTTGCCCTGCCCGATCTGCCGCGCACCGCCGCGCTGGCCAAGGCGTTGGCGCCGTTGGCGCGGACGGGGGACTGTATCGCGCTGTGGGGCGATCTCGGCGCCGGCAAGACGGCATTCGCCCGCGCCTTCCTGCGCGCCCTCGGCGTTGTCGAGGATGTGCCGAGCCCGACCTTCGCCCTCGTCCAGCCCTATGACACCGACGCGGGGCCGGTCGCCCATTTCGACCTCTACCGGATCGAGGCGGAAGCCGATCTCGACGAGATCGGTTTCGAGGCCGCGCTGGACGAGGGCATCGTCCTCGTCGAATGGCCGGGCCGGGCCGGGCGGCGCCTGCCGGACGACCGGCTGGATATCGTGTTTTCCCTGGATTCATCGGGCCAGCGCGCCGCCACCCTGACCGGGCATGGCGACTGGCCCGCCCGCCTAGACGGATTTGCCCCATGACCGCCCGCAATGAAGCCATCGACGCCTTCCTGTCCTCGACCGGCTGGGGCGATGCCAGGCGGCGCGATCTGGCGGGCGATGCCTCCTTCCGGCGCTACGAGCGGGTGGAAAAGCCGGACGGGCGGACCGCCGTCCTGATGGATGCGCCGCCGCCGCAGGAAAATGTCCGGCCCTTCATCGGCATCGCCCGTCATCTCGCCCGCCTCGGCCTCTCCGCGCCGAACATCCTCGCCGCCGAGATCGGCCAGGGCTTCCTGCTGCTCGACGATCTGGGCGACGACAGTTACAACGCCGTGCTGTCGCGCCAGCCCGAGTTGGAAACCGTGCTTTACGAGGCGGCGGTCGATGTCCTCGTCGAGTTGCGCCGGGCGCCGGCGCCGGGGCCGCAGCGTTTCGTCGACGGCAGCCAGTACCGGACGAAGCCCTACGACCAGAAGACCTTCTCCTTCGGTCCCTCCCTCGTCCTCGACTGGCACGCGAAGGCCCTGCGCCTCGATCTCGACGAGGATGCGCGCGCCGCCTTCGCCAGCATCTGGGCCGACTTGTGGCAGCGCCTGCCGCGCGAGCGCGACACGCTGATGCTGCGCGATTATCACGCCGACAATCTTCTGTGGCTGCCGGGGCGAAAGGGCGCCGCCCGGGTCGGCCTGCTCGACTTCCAGGACGCGACCCTGGGGCCACCGGCCTATGACCTCGTCTCGCTGCTGGAAGATGCAAGGCGCGATGTCGATCCGGCGCTGGCGGCGGCGTTGAAGGCGCGTTATGCCGCGGGTGCCGCGCGGGTCGATCCCCGCTTCGACGCCACGGCTTTCGAGGCGGCCTATGCGATCACGGCGGCGCAGCGCAACAGCCGCATCGCCGGGGTTTTCGTGCGGTTGTGGAAGCGCGACGGCAAGAAACGCTATCTCGACTATCTGCCCCGGGTCTGGCGCCATATCGAGCGCGACCTGCGCCATCCGCTGCTCGCCAATCTGCGGGCCTGGTACGACCATTATCTGCCGGGCGAGGACTTGCGCGCCGGCATCCGGAAGCTCGCCGCATGACACGGATCGATAGCGCCATGGTGCTGGCCGCCGGCAAGGGCATGCGCATGCGCCCCCTGACCGACCGGGTGCCGAAACCCCTCGTCGAGGTCGACCGCCGCAGTCTGCTCGACCGGTTGCTCGACCGGCTGGAAGCGGCGGGGATCGCCCGCGCCGTCGTCAACGTCCATCATCTGGCCGACCAGATCGAGGCGCGGTTGGAGCGGCGGAAGAGCGAGGGCCTCGGCCCGGCGACCTTGGTCTCCGACGAGCGAGGCGCCCTGCTGGAAACCGGCGGCGGCGTCGCCCGGGCGCTGCCTTTGCTGGGCGAGGGGCCGTTCCTGATCTGCAACGCCGATACGCTGTGGCGCCAGGGTTTCGCCGATCCGATCCGCGACCTCGTCCGCGGCTTCGATCCTGGGAGGATGGATGCGCTGCTGCTGGTCGCGCCCACGGCGACGGCGATCGGCCTCGAAGGGCTCGGCGATTTCCTGATGGACCCGGAGGGGCGATTGACGCGCCGGCCGGAATCGCTGGTCGCGCCCTTCGTCTATGCCGGCTGCGCGGTGATGAAACCCGAAAGTTTCCACGATCTGCCGGAAGGCGCCTTCTCGCTGAATCTTCTGTGGGACCGCGCCATCGAGGCAGGAAGGCTGTTCGGCCTGCGGCTGGATGGCCAGTTCCTCCATGTCGGCACCATCCCCGCTATCGCCGAGGCGGAGCTTGCCCTTGCCGACGTCGGCTGAGCCCCTGTCCCTCGCCGATCTGCCGCCCGTCACCGGGCGGCCCTGCCTGATGACCATTCCGGCCGGAATGTCCTTCGTCGACACGCTGGCCGATGCCCTGCTGGCGAAGGCGGCCGACGACCCGCTGGATCTCGCCGCCACCCTGATCCTGCTGCCGACACGGCGCGCCGCCCGCTCGCTGAAGGAAGCCTTCCTGCGCAGGGCGCGGGGCCGGCCCCTGCTGCTGCCCCGGATGCGCCCCTTGGGCGATGCCGACGAGGAGGAACTGGCCCTGGCCGGCACGCCCGCCGTCCTCGACCTGCCGCCCGCGATCGAGCCGGTCACGCGGAATTTCCTGCTCGCCCGTCTCGTCCTGCACTGGTGGCGCGCCAAGGGCGAGGCGGCGGACCTTGGCGCCGCCATCGCCCATGCCGATGCCCTCGCCCGGCTGATCGACGAGATGGAGACGGAAGGCGCGGACTGGTCGCGGCTCGACACGCTGGTGCCCGATGCGCTGGCCGGCCATTGGCAGGCCACCCTCGACTTCCTGAAGATCGCGGCGCGCGATTACTGGCCGGCGATCCGCGATGCCCATGGCGCGATGGACCCGGCGGCCCGGCGCAACCAGTTGCTGCTGATGCAGGCGGAAGGCTGGCGCCGGGCGCCGCCCGAACATCCCGTCATCGTCGCCGGCTCCACCGGCTCCATTCCGGCGACGGCGCATCTGATGAGCGTCGTCGCCCGCCTGCCCCGGGGGGCTGTGGTGTTGCCCGGCCTCGACCTCGCCATGGAGGAGGGCGACTGGGATCGCCTCGGTCCCGGACATCCGCAATGGGCGATGCGCGAATTGCTGCAGCGCCTGCGCGCCAGTCGGGCCGACGTCGGCCTGTGGCCCGATGGGGCCGCGCCCCCGCCGCCGTCGCCCCGCCTCGCCCTGCTGGCGGAAGCCCTGGCCCCGGCCGAGACCACCGAGCGCTGGTCGGCCAGCAGCCGCAGCCTCGACATGGACGCCGCCCTCGACGGCGTCACGCGGATCGAGGCGAACGACAGCCCGGCGGAAGCCCGCGCCATCGCCCTTCTGATGCGCGAGGTGCTGGAGACCCCGGCGGCGACCGCCATGCTGGTGACGCCAGACCGCAACCTGGCCCGCCGGGTCGCCGCCGAATTGTCGCGCTGGTCGGTCGAGGTCGACGACAGCGCCGGCGCCAGCCTCGGCGCCAGCGTGCCCGGCGCCTTCCTTCGCCTCGTCCTCGACATGGCGGTATCGGGCTTCGCGCCCCTGGAACTCCTCTCGTGCCTGAAACATCCGCTGGCCGCCCTCGGGCTGGAGCGGGCCGATGCCCTGCGGGCCTTGCGCCGGCTGGAGCGGCGCTGCCTGCGCGGGCCGCGCCCGGCGTCCGGCCTCGACGCGCTGCGCCATCTGGCGGCGGCGGCGCCCGGCCCGGAGGCTATGCTCGACCTCATCGACCGGCTGGCGGCGGCGCCCCGGCCCCTGACCGAGGCGCTGGCCGGCAAGACCACCACGCTGGCCGCGCTGGTCGAGGCCCATGTCCAGGCGGCCGAGGCCATCGCGGGCCTGCCCGGCATCCCGGGGGCGGAGCCCCTGTGGCGCGGCGATGCCGGCGAGGCGGCGGCGGGGCTTGTCCAGGACATGCTGGCGGCCGCCGGGGAATTGGGCGAGATCCGCCCCGGCGACTACCCCGGCCTGTTCGAGACCATGATATCCGGCATCGCGGTCCGCCCGAGCTTTGGCCTGCACCCCCGGCTGCGTATCCTCGGCCCGCAGGAGGCGCGGCTGGAATCGGCCGATCTCGTCATCCTCGGCGGTCTCAACGAAGGCACCTGGCCGGTGGAGCCGCCGGCCGATCCCTGGGCCTCCCGCGCCATGCGGGAAAATCTTGGCCTGCCGCCCGCCGACAAGCGCCTCGGTCAGGCGGCCCATGATTTCGCCAGTCTCGCCGCCGCGCCCCGGGTCGTGCTGACGCGCGCGGCCAAGGTCGATCTGTCGCCCACGGTGCCGTCGCGCTGGCTGCGCCGGCTCGACGCGCTGGTCGATCCCGCGCGCTGGCGGGCGGGGCCGGCGCCCGGCTGGGCCCTGTCGCTCGATCCGGGCGAGGGCGTGCCTTGCGCCGAACCCGCGCCCCGGCCGCCGGCCGCCGTGCGGCCCCTCGTGTTCTCGGTCTCGGATGTTGAGCTTCTGGTGCGCGACCCTTACGCGCTTTATGCCAAGCGCATTCTTCGCCTCGCCCCGCTCGATCCGATCGACCAGCCGCCCGGCGCGTCCGACCGGGGCAATATCATTCACGACGTGCTGGATGGTTTCGTGCGGGGGCACATGCGGGGGCCGCTGGCCGGCGACGCCGTCGAGCGGCTGATCGCGCTGGGCCGCGAAGCCTTCCGCCGTTTCGACGACTGGCCGGTGGTGCGCAGTTTCTGGTGGCCCCGTTTCGTCGAGGTCGCCCATTGGTTCGTCGCCGAGGAGAGCCGCCGCCGGGCCGAGGGGATCGAGCCGCTGGCGGTCGAGACCAAGGGTTCGTTGCCGCTCGATATCGATGGCACCGAACATGTCGTCACCGCGCGGGCAGACCGCATCGATGGCCGCACCGATGGTTACGCGGTCGTCATCGATTACAAGACCGGCACGCCGCCCAGCAAGGCCCAGATGGAAGCCGGCTTCCGCCCGCAATTGCCGCTGGAAGCGGCGATGATCGCGGCCGGCGCCTTTCCCGAGGTCGGCCGGCGCCCGGTGGGCGCGATCGAGGTCTGGCGCCTGAAGGGCGGCCGGCCACCGGGCGAGATCCGCCATGTCGGGGATGACGACACCGACACGATCGCCGCCGCCGCGCTGGCGGGCGTGATCCGGCTCTTCGCGCGTTACAGGGACGAGCGCCAGCCCTATCTTTCGGCGCCCAATCCGCGCCAGAAGGGGTATGGCGACTACGACCATCTCGCCCGCGTCGGCGAATGGGGCGGGGAGGGCGAGGCATGACCGCGTTGCAGGATGCCGCCGCCGATCCCCGCGCCTCGGTCTTCGTCTCGGCCTCGGCCGGCACGGGCAAGACCCATGTGTTGACCAACCGGGTGCTACGCCTCCTGTTGCAGGAGAATGTCGCCCCCGAGAAGATCCTGTGCCTGACCTATACCAAGGCGGCGGCGGCCGAAATGGCCAACCGCATCCAGGATCGGCTGGCCGCCTGGGCGGTGGAACCCGAGGCGCGCCTGTCCGCCGCGATCCGCGACCTGACCGGTGACATTCCGGAAATCGAGACGATCACGCGGGCGCGGCGCCTGTTCGCCCGCGTGCTCGATGCCCCCGGCGGCCTGCGGATCGAGACCATCCACGCCTTCTGCCAGTCGCTGCTGGGGCGTTTCCCGGTCGAGGTCGGCCTGCCGCCCCGTTTCGAGGCGCTGGACGACGAAGCCGCCGGCACCCTGTTGGCCGAGGCGACGGGGGAGGTTCTGTCGTCGCCCGATCCGGAGCTGGCGGATGCGGTCCAGCATCTGTCGGGCCTCGTCAGCGATGTCGCCTTCGAGGGGCTGGTCGGCAGTTTCATCGCCCTGCGCACCCGCCTGCCCGAGGATCTGGGGCCGGCCAGCATGGCCCGGCACCTCGCCGATCTTGCCCGCCTGTTCGGCCGCAAAGCCGGGGATACGGGCGGCAGAGCCGAGGTGATCGCCCGTTTCAGTGAGTGCCGACGCAAGGATTTCGCCCCGGTCGAAGCGGCGATCGCCGCGCTTCGCGGCGGCACGGCGACCGACCAGAAGATGGCGCTGGCGCTGGCGCAGGCGCGTGCCGCCTTCGATTACGATTCTTATGCGGCGGTCTTCCTGACCAGCGCGGGCGAGCCGCGCAAGAACCCCATGACGAAGAAACTGGGCGAGCGTTTCCCGGCCGAGCGGGACTGGATGGCGGCGGAAGCGGCCGATCTCGCCGCGCTGGAAGTGGAAGCGACGGCGGCGGAGGTTCATCTCGCCTCGCGCGCGCTGCTGATCCTCGGCACGGCGATCCTCGAGCGTTACACGAGGGCCAAGGCCCGGCGCCGGGCGATCGATTACGACGACATGGTGCTGAAGGCGCGCGACCTGCTGACACGGGGCGCGGCGGCGCCCTGGGTTCTCTTCAAGCTCGACGGTGGCATCGATCATCTGCTGATCGACGAGGCGCAGGACACGAGCCCCGCGCAGTGGCAGCTGGTGCGCGCCCTGACCGGGGAATTCTTCGCCGGCGACGGGGCGCAGGGGCGCCATCGCACGGTCTTCGCCGTCGGCGACACCAAACAGTCGATCTATTCGTTCCAGGGCGCCGCGCCGGAGATTTTCGGGGCGGAGCGCCAGCGCACCGATAGCGCGGCGCGCGAGGCGGGGAAACTGTTCCGGCCGATCGAACTCGATAAGTCCTTCCGCACGGCACCCGCCGTGCTCGCCCTGGTCGACGCGGTTTTCGCCCTGCCGCAGGCCCAGGAGGGCGTGGTCGAGGGCGAGGGCCTGCGTCATCGCGCGCACCGCGCCGGGGCCGCCGGCAGCATCGAGCTGTGGCCGGTCGAGGAAGGCGATGTGGTCGACGAGGCGGAAGCCTGGTCCCCGGCCGAGGTCGCCGCCCGTGGCCGCTCGGCGGAAGACATGCTGGCGGAGCGGATCGCCGCCGCCATCCGCGCCGAACTCGATGCCGGCGTACCTCTGCCGGCCCGGGGCCGACCCTTGCAGCCGGGCGACATCATGGTGCTGGTGCGGCGGCGTACCGGTTTCGTCGATGCCCTGACACGGGCCTGCAAGGCGCGGGGCGTGCCCGTCGCCGGCAGCGACCGCATGAGCCTCGCTGCCCAGCTGGGCGTCCGCGACCTGATCGCCATGGGCCGCTTCGCCCTGCTGCCGGACGACGACCTGACCCTGGCGACGGTGCTGAAAGGTCCCTTCATCGGGTTTGGCGAGGAAGCCTTGTTCGATCTCGCCCATGATCGCGGCAAGGACACGCTGTGGCGCCGGCTGGTGGCGCGGGCCGCGACGCGGCCGGATTTCACCGCCGCCCATGACGCCCTGGCGGCGGTGCTGGCCCGGGCCGATTACGTCACGCCCTTCAGCTTCTTCTCGCGCCTCCTCGACGAGGGCGGCGGGCGGCGACGGCTGATCGGCCGGCTGGGCGCCGAGGCGATCGAGCCGATCGAAGAATTCCTGTCCCATGCCCTGCGCCACGAGGCGGACGAGGCGCCCTCGCTCGAGCATTTCCTGCACGCGGTCGAAAGCGGCGGCACCGAGCTGAAGCGCGACCTCGATCGCGGGCGGAACGAGCTGCGCATCCTCACCGTCCATGCCTCCAAGGGGCTGGAGGCGCCCGTGGTCATCTTGCCCGACACGACCAGCCTGCCAGGGGTGCGCGAAAGCCTGCTGATGACCGATGGCGGCCTGCCGGTCTTCGCCATCGAAGGCGCCGGCAGCGTGCCCGTCGTCGCCGCCTTGCGCGAATCCCTGCGGGCGGCGGCCCTGCGGGAATACCGCCGGCTGCTCTATGTCGCCCTGACGCGGGCCGAGGACCGGCTGGTGGTCTGCGGCTGGCGCGCGGGCCGCAGGAAGGACCAGCGCTTCGAGGACGGCTCCTGGTACGATCTGGTCTCGGCCGCCTTTCCCGATGATGCCGAGGAGGTCGAGCGGACGCCCGGCTTCGTCATTCGCCGGAAATCGGGCGTGCAAAGCGATCCCGTGGGCGAGAAATCGCATAAATCGGCGGCCAGCGCCGCGCCCCTGCCGCTGCCGGCCTGGGCGCTGCGCCCCGCGCCGGAGGAAAGCCGGCCGTCCGATCCCTTGAGCCCGTCGCGCCTCGCCGATGCCGATCTCGGCGTCGCCAGTCCGCTGGCGCTGGCCTCGGGCGGGCGCTTCCTGCGTGGGCGCCTCGTCCATCGGATGCTGGAATTGCTGCCCGACCTGCCGGCGGACCTGCGCGCTCCGGCGGCAGCGCGATTCCTCGCCGCGCGGGCGGGGGAATTGCCGGCCGATCAGCGGGATGGCCTCGCGGCGGAAACCCTCGCGGTGTTGAGCCATCCTGAATTCGGCGCCGTCTTCGGCCCCGGCAGCCGGCCGGAGGTGCCGATCGCCGCGCTTCTGGGCACGACTTCGGTGCTGGGGCAGATCGACCGGCTGGTGGTGCTGCCGGAGCGGGTGCTGATCGTCGATTTCAAGACCGACCGGCCGTCGCCGAGCGACTGGCGCATGGTCGCGCCCGGCTACCTGCGCCAGCTCGCGCTTTACCGCGCGGCGGTTTCCCGGCTGTTTCCGGGCAAGCCGGTCGAGGCGGCGCTGCTCTGGACCGAGACGCCGCGCCTCATGCCCATTCCGGGGGCGATTCTCGATGCAAGCCTTGCAGACCTGCCCGGCGTCGCCCCTCCGGTTGACGCTTCCCCTCGGCCTTCCTAGATTTGTTGACCGAACACGAGTGATGTCGCAGGGTTCGCCCCTCGATTCAGGAAAGGTGCTTCAAGCCATGGCCACCAAGAAGGTGACGGACACTTCATTCGCGACCGACGTGCTGGGCGCGCCCGGCCCCGTCGTCGTCGATTTCTGGGCTGAATGGTGCGGCCCCTGCAAGCAGATCGGCCCCAGCCTCGAGGAAATCTCCGAGGAACTCGGCCAGCAGGTCACGATCACCAAGATCAATATCGACGAAAACCCGAATACCCCGGCCCGCTACGGCGTGCGCGGCATCCCGACCCTGATGCTGTTCCGCGACGGCAAGGTCGCGGCGACCAAGGTCGGCGCCCTGCCCAAGGGCAAGATCGTCGAATGGATCAACAATTCGATCTGATCGGCCTTACGTCTGTGAATCAGGCCCCGGTGCAGCCGTGCCGGGGCCATTCATTTGACGGCGGCGGTCTTCGTTGCTAAGAACGCTCTCCGGCTCTGAGCGGGCGTAGTTCAGAGGTAGAACATCAGCTTCCCAAGCTGAGTGTCGTGGGTTCGATTCCCATCGCCCGCTCCACCCCTTCTCCATTGACCGACCGATGTCGTCTCCCGCCCCGGGGGAGGGCAGGCGATTCGCGCCCCTCCGGCTTCCGGCGGGGTCGATTTCGGCGATTGGCCGATCCCGCCATTTGATAATAATCATCCCATCTTCCGATCAGTATAGGCCGCAAGGAAGTATCGCGGGGTCGCTCTGATACCCAAATTGAGTACCTGCGGCTATTCTTTCCGATGGGAACGTATGTGAGACCGTTTCGGGACGAATAGGCTAAACATTTCCTCTCGATTTTCCGATTTAAAACTGGTCCATCTCCAATCTCGCAATACCATCCCCTTCAAAGTCGGACGATGGTCTTGGCGCGGCGGTTGGCTGCCGCCGTGACCTCGCACTGATTCTTTGCCTCGAGGGGAATGGGACTATGGCGACGATCATCGGCACCAATGGCAACGACGACGGGATCGACAATCCGACGCTGGAAGGCGGGATCGAGGACGATCTGATCCAGGGCCTTGCCGGCAACGACACGCTGAACGGCAGCGATGGTCACGACACGCTGGAAGGCGGCGCCGACAACGACGTGCTGAACGGCGGCAATGGCAACGATCAGCTGGACGGGGGCGATGGCAACGACACGCTGAACGGCGATGCCAGCAACGACACGCTCGTGGGCGGCGCCGGCGATGACACGCTGAACGGCGGTACGGGCTCGGATGTCCTGAGGGGCGGCGCGGGCAGCGATGTCCTGAACGGCGGCTCCGGCATCGACACGGTCTCCTATTTCGATTCCGGTGCCGCCGTCACCGTCTCCATCACCAGCCTCTCCGCGTCGGCCAGCGGCGGCGATGCCGATGGCGACAGCCTGTTCTCGATCGAATCCGCCATCGGTTCGGCCTATGCCGATGTCCTGACGTCCAGTTTGGCCACATCCGTCCTCGAGGGCGCGGGTGGGGCGGACGCCATCTCGGGCAGCGGCGCGGCGAGGGCGTCCTACAGCCTGTCCGATGCCGGGGTCACGGTCGCGCTCGATGCCAATGGCGATGCCACGGGCATCGGCGGCCATGCGGAGGGCGACACGCTGACCGGCATCATCGGGCTGATCGGCTCGGCCCATGGCGACACATTGTCGATGGCCAGCACGGTCGACCGGACTCTTTCGGGCGGTGGCGGCGATGATGTCCTGACGCTGGGCAGCGGCAACGACACGCTGGATGGCGGCAGCGGCAACGACACGATGACCGGCGGCGCCGGCAACGATACCTATTCTGTCGACAGCCTCGACGATGTGATCGTCGAGGCGTCGGGCGGCGGCACGGATCTGGTCCTGACCTCGTCCAGCTACACGTTGTCGGACGATATCGAGAATATCTCGACCAGCAATTCCTTCAGCCTCGTCGCCCTGGCCCTGACCGGCAACGCGCTCGACAACGTCCTGACCGGCGGCAACGGCAACGACACGCTGGAAGGCCGCGCCGGCGCCGACCAGGTGATCGGCGGTGGCGGCCACGACATCGCGTCCTACAGTCTCTCCTCGGCGGCGGTCACCATCGACCTGGCGGCGGGCACCATCAGCGGCGGCGACGCGGATGGCGACACGTTTTCCAGTATCGAAGGTGTGATCGGCAGCGCCTACAACGACGTGCTGACCGGCAATGGTCAGGGCAACACGCTCGACGGCGGCGCTGGCGACGACCTGCTGGATGGCGGCGCGTTGGGCGACAGACTGATCGGCGGCGATGGCATCGACACCGCCAGCTATGCCTCCTCCGCCTTCAATGTGATCGTCAACCTCGCGACCGGTATCGGCCTCGTCAATGATGCCCAGGGCGACACGCTGTCCGGCATCGAGAATCTGATCGGCGGCGCCGGCAACGACACGCTGACCGGCGACGACGGCGCCAACAGGCTGACCGGCAACGGCGGCAACGACACGCTGAGCGGCGGCCTTGGCGACGATATCCTGACCGGCGGCGCGGGCAACGATTCGCTGACCGGCGGCGACGGCAACGACACCGCCGATTATTCGGCTTCCGCCGGGGCGGTGACGGTCAATCTTGGCGGCAACACGGCATCGGGCGGCGACGCCCAGGGCGATACGCTGAACTCCATCGAGAATGTGATCGGCTCCATCCTGGCCGACACGCTGACCGGCGCCGCCGCCGCGAACGTGCTGACCGGCGGCGATGGCGACGACACGCTGGCCGGCCTTGGCGGGGCCGATACGCTGTCTGGCGGCGATGGCGCCGATACGGTTTCCTATGCTGCCTCCGCTTCCCGCGTCGTCGTCGATCTGGGCACCGGCGCGGGCAGTGGCGGCGATGCGGCGGGCGATGCGCTGAGTTCCATCGAGAATCTGACGGGCTCGGATTTCAACGACGTGCTGGTGGGGACGGGCGCGGCCAATACGCTCGATGGTGGCGATGGCAATGACGTGCTGGTGGGCGGGGCGGGGGCCGACAGCCTTCTCGGCGGACTTGGTGTCGATACCGTGACCTACAAGGATTCATCGGCGGGCATTGCCGTCGACCTCGGGCTCGGCACCGTCGGCGGCGGTGACGCGGCGGGCGATACGCTGACCGGCTTCGAGAATGTCATAGGCTCGGCCTTCGGCGACACATTGACCGGCGATGCCGCGACCAACCGGCTTTACGGCATCGATGGCGACGATGTGATGAGCGGCGGCGACAGCCGCGACGTGCTGATCGGCGGCGCCGGGGCCGACACGCTGAACGGCGACAATGGCAATGACGCGCTGAAGGGCGATGCCGGCGACGACATCATCGATGGCGGTGCCGGCAATGATTCGCTGACCGGTGGCGATGGCGACGACGCGCTCACGGGGGGCGCGGGCAACGACAGTTACTTCGTCGACAGCGAGGGCGACACGATCGTCGAGCTGGAGGGCGAGGGGAATGACCGGGTCACCTCGACGGCGGCCAGCCATACCCTGTCCGACCATATCGAGACCCTGGTGCTGACCGGGGCGGCGATCCAGGGCGCGGGCAACGAGCAGGACAACACCATTCGCGGCAATGCCCTCGACAATGTGCTGATCGGCAATGGCGGCGTCGATCGCCTGATCGCCGGGGACGGCGCGGACACGCTCACCGGCGGGGCCGGCGACGACCAGCTTTACGGCGGCGCCGGCGACGACACCTTCGTCTTTGGCCGGCCGGGTGCGGAAGGCATCGATCGCATCAACGACTGGGAAGCGGGGGACACGCTGCAGATCGACCGGGCGGGCCTTGGCCTCGATCCTCTCGAGACGGTCGATGTCGTCTCGGGAACTTCGGCCGTGGGGTTGAGCGGGGATGTCTTCTTCTATGACACCAGCATGGGCCGGGTCTATTTCCACGATGGCGAAACCGATGCCCTGACCCAGTTCGCCACGCTGGTGACGAAGCCGGCCAGCCTCGATCTGGCGGACTTCGCGCTGGTCTGAGGCCCACCGACGCCGCGACGTGACCGGGATCACGTCGCGGACGGTCCGGGCTTGGCGCGGTGCCCCGGACGGGCGATGGTGTCGGCGATTCGGATCCCGCTGGACGGGGGCCGGCACCACCACCGCGGGGGAAGCTATGAAGATGATGGCAAGGCGTTTGGGAATGGCCGCGACGGCGGCGGCACTGCTGCTGGCGACATCCGTGCCCGGGCATGCGGACGAGATTTCCGATGGTCTGACGCTGTCCGCCGATCTCTATGCCAAGGGCGACTTCGCGGGCGCCCTGAAGGAACTGGGCTTCGCCACGGCGGCGATCCAGGCCAGGATGAACGAATCCTACGGCTCGACCTTCCCCGAGCCGCCGGCCGGCTGGACGGCGGATGAGGTCGATGCCCAGTCCATGGCCATGATGGGCATGGGCCAGAGTGTCTCGCGCGACTACACCAATGCCGAGGGTAATTCGGTGAAGCTGAGCATGACCGCCGACAGCCCCATGCTGCAATCGATGGGCATGGTCTTCGCCAATCCGATGATGGCGGCCCAGGCCGGCTTCCAGCGCATCAGGATCGGGCGCGAGGAAGCCATGCTGAAGGACGACAAGTCGGGCCAGGTCCAGATCCTGCTGACCCTCGGCGGCCGCCTGCTGCTGCAGGCCGAGGGCAATGGCGTTTCCGCCGACGAGGTCAAGGCCTTGTTCGGCAGCTGGAAGATCGACGAGGTGAAGAAACTCGCCGGGATGTGA
>JAOZVS010000014.1 GCA_025869435.1 Zavarzinia sp. | reverse complement strand
GGGTGCGTCCGGCAACGACACGCTGTCCGGCCTTGGCGATCGCGACACGATCTTCGGCGGCTCCGGCAACGATACGATCATGGGCGGCGCCGACTACGACCGGTTGTTCGGGGAAGGCGGCGCCGACACGATCTTCGGCGACGACGGCACCGACCGCATCGACGGCGGCACCGGCAACGACCAGCTCTACGGCGGCGGCGACGATGACGACAAGGACACGTTCATCTTCTACGTCGGCAGCACCAGCTTCGGCCGCGACACGATCCACGACTTCGAGGACGGCACAGACCGCATCGAAATCCATGGCTTCACCAATTTCGCCGGGGCCGTCGCCGGCGGCATGATCATCACCGAGGACGCGGGCGGCAATGCCATCGTCAAATTCAGCAACCCCATCGCGACGATCACCCTCGCCGGACTCGATCAGTCGCAGGTGACCACGGCCGATTTCGTCTTCGTCGCGTGAGACAACCGCCGCCTTCGGCTCGATTGCGGAGGCGGCGGCTCCGACATCCATTGACACGGCCACGGGAAGGCCATGGAATTGCATATAGGACGCAGGACGAAAGAGACACGGCCCCTTGACCGAACACACCACGGTTCGATTTCCATATTTCTTCGTGACCGTGCCCGCCCCCTGCCCTTACCTGCCGGGGCGGCTGGAGCGAAAGGTGTTCACGCGCCTCAATGGCGACGATCCCTCGGGCCTGAACGACAGCCTGACCCACGCCGGCTTTCGTCGCAGCCAGAGCATCGCCTACAAGCCGGCCTGCGAGGGCTGCACCGCCTGTGTCTCGGTCCGTGTCCCGGTCGAGCGGTTCACCCTCTCGCGCGGGTTTCGCCGCACCCTGGCCCGCAACGCCGACCTCGTCCTGACGGAGCGGCCGCCGGTCGCGACCAACGACCAGTTCGCCCTGCTCCGCACCTATCTGCAGAGCCGGCACCCCGGCGGCGGCATGGTCGAGATGGACGCCCTCGATTACGCCGCCATGATCGAGGACAGCCCGATCGAAACCCATGTCGCCGAATATCGCGACGCCGATGGCCAGCTTCATGCCGCCTGCCTGATCGACCGACTGCAGGACGGCCTGTCCCTCGTCTACAGTTTCTATGACGCCGACGACGCCGCGCGCTCCCTCGGCACCATGGTCGTGCTCAGCCAGATCGCCAGGGCACGCGACCTCGGCCTGCCTTACGTCTACCTCGGCTACTGGATCGAGGATTGCCGCAAGATGACGTACAAGGCGCGCTACCAACCGCTTGAAGGACTTGGCCCCGAGGGGTGGAAACCTCTACAAATCAGTCCCGATAGCGATTCGTAACAAAGCCACCGGCACCCGAGGGGGGAACACGCCAGATGAAGGGTCCAATCGACGCCAAGCGCCGTCGCTTTCTTGCGTCGGCCGCTGTCGGCGCGGCGGCCGCGGCGACGGCCTTCCCGGCCCCCGCCATCGCGCAAGACAAGCGCGAATGGAAAATGGTCACCTCCTGGCCCAAGGGCCTGCCCGGCGTCGGCACCGGGGCGGAGCGAATCGCCCAGCGCATCACCGAAATGTCCGATGGCCGCCTGACCGTGAAGGTCTATGCCGCGGGCGAGATCGTGCCCCCGCTGGAATGCTTCTCGGCGGTCGCCGAGGGCAAGGCCGAGATGGGACACGACGCGTCCTATTATCACATCGGCAAGCACCGCCAGGCGCCCTTCTTCACCACCGTGCCCTTCGGCCTCACCGCCAACGAACTGTCGGCCTGGATCCATTTCGGCGGCGGACAGGAGTTGTGGGACGAACTTTACGCCGGCTTCGGCCTGAAGCCCTTCCTCGCGGGCAATACCGGCACCCAGATGCTGGGCTGGTATCGCAAGGAATTGAAGACGGCCGAGGATTATCAGGGCCTGAAGGTCCGCATGGCCGGCCTCGGCGCCGAAGTCGTGAAGCGTCTCGGCGCCACCGTCGTCACCGTGCCGGGGGGCGAGATTTTCCAGGCCCTGCAGAACGGCACGGTCGATGCCGCCGAATGGGTCGGGCCCTATAACGATCAGGCGCTCGGCCTCAATCAGGTCGCGGAATATTACTATGGCCCCGGTTTCCAGGAGCCGAGCGCGGGTCTCGAACTCATCGTCAACAAGACGCTCTACGACGAGTTGCCCAGGGACCTGAAGCAGATCGTCGCCGTCGCCGCCCAGGCCGCGCATGACGATCTCTGGGCTGAATATACCCTGCGCAACGGCGAGGCGCTGGCCAATCTCATTTCCAAGGGGACCAAGGTCGCCCGCGTGCCGAACGAATTGATGGTCGCCATGGGCACCGCGTCCGGCGAAGTCCTCGCCGAGGAGCGGGACAAGGCCGATGCCATCGGCAAGAAGATTTTCGAGTCCTTCCTCAAGGCCCGCGGCCCCGCCAGCGCCTATACCCGCATCGGCGAGCAGGCCATGGCCAATGCGCGGGCCCTCGCCTACAAATATATCGAATGACCCCCTCCCGGCGTCGGCCGGGAAGCCGCTTTATTGCCCGGCGTCGGCCGGGTCGCCCTCGAAATCATTCATGAAATTCTTCAGCGCGTCGTCCGGGGACTGGCCCCCGGCGGCGCCCGGCGTCGATACGCGCGCGGTCGGGAACACCTGTTCCGGCAGCCAGGTCGCCAGGGCCGGCATCGCCGCCAGGATGGCCAGCGCCAGGATCTGGATGACGACGAAGGGCACCGCGCCGCGATAGATATCGGCGGTGCGGATCGACGGCGGCGCGATCCCCCGCAGGTAGAACAGGGCGAAACCGAAGGGCGGGGTCAGGAACGAGGTCTGCAGGTTCACGCCGATCATGACGCCGAGCCAGATCGGGCTGATGTCGAAACCAAGCAGGACCGGCCCCGCGATCGGCAGGACGATGAAGACGATCTCGAAAGTGTCGATGAAGAAGCCGAGGATGAACATCACGGCCATCACGGCGAAAACCGCGCCGAAAGCCCCGCCCGGCAGGTCGCGCAGCACGGATTCGACCAGCATGTCGCCGCCCAGCCCCCGGAACACCAGGCTGAAGGCGGAGGCGCCCATCAGGACGACGAAGACCATCGACGAGATGGTCAGGGTCGAGCGCATGACCGAGCGCAGTTCGGCGAAGCCGAGGCGCCGGCGCAGGGCCGCCAGCAGCATCGCACCCATCGCCCCGACAGAGGCCGATTCCGTCGGCGTCGCGATCGAGGCCATGATCGAGCCCAGCACGGCGAGGATCAGCAGAAGCGGCGGCAGCAGGGCGAAGATCACATCCCGCGCCAGGGTGGCGCCGCCCGCTTCCTCGCGCAGGGCCGGCGCCGATTCGGGCCTGGTCCAGGCGCGGAACAACACGAAACCGAGATAGAGCAGGACGAGCAGCAGGCCCGGCCCCACCGCCCCGGCGAACAATTGCCCGACCGAGACCGGATCGGGCGCGTAATTGCCCTTGGCCATCTGCGCCGAGGCATTGGCGCCCTGCAGGATATCGCCGACGAAGATCAGCACCGTCGAGGGCGGAATGATCTGGCCAAGGGTGCCCGAGGCGCAGATGACCCCGGTCGCCAGCTTGGGGTCATAGCCCGCCCGCATCATGGCCGGCAGGCTGAGCAGCCCCATGGTCACCACGGTCGCGCCGATGATGCCGGTCGATGCCGCCAGCAGCGCCCCCACCAGCACCACGGACACGCCGAGGCCGCCGCGCAGCCGGCCGAACAGCCGGCCCATGGTCAGCAGCAGGCTCTCGGCGATGCCCGATCGCTCGAGCACGACGCCCATGAAAACGAAGAGCGGCACGGCGACCAGGACCTCGTTGGTCATGGTGCCGAAATAGCGCTCGGCGAGGCTCGACAAGTCGAAATTGAAAGCCCCCAGCGCCTCGCCGACAAAGGCGAACAGAACGGCGCTGCCGCCGAGGGTGAAGGCGACCGGAAAGCCGATCATCACCAGGACGACGGAGGACAGGAACAGCAGGACGGAGAGCAACTCGCCGATTTCATGGCCGGTCATCGCGCCGCCTCCCCCTCGCCTTCACCTTCGCCTTCTAGGCGGGTGGCATGGCTCTCGTCGCCCCGCAGCACGAGGACGGAGCGGGCCATGAGGGCAAGCCCCTGCAATCCGACCAGCAGGCAGAAGGCGACCAGCATGAACTTGAGGACATAGAGGGCCGGCATTCCCCCCGGCTGGCCGGACGATTCGCCGATCGAATAGGACGCGATGAAGAAGCGCCAGGACGCGCCACTGACGACGCCGAGCCAGGGAAACAGGAAGAAGACGCAACCCAGCAGGTCGATCCAGGCCCGGCGCCGGGGCGAGGCGCCGCGATAGAACAGGTCGACCCTCACATGTCCGCCGACCTTGAACGTGTAGCCGGCGCCGACCAGGAAGACCGCGGCATGCAGCCAGACATAAGTCTCCTGCATCCAGACGAAGCCGATGCCGGCGACATAGCGGAGCACCGCCACCATGAAACAGACCACCACGCAGGCCAGCGTCGCGAAGGACAGCACGCCCCCCACGGCCTCGTTCAAGCGATCGACCGAACGGACGAAACCGCGCAGGAATGCCATCTGTCGTTACCCCCCAAGGGCCGGGATCTTGAACGAGGTTGTCGAGGCTCACAAGGTGCTTGACCGCGAGCGGGCGACAGGGTCCCTTGTGGCCATGGTGCCGGTTTTCCGATCCCTTGTCCTCGTCGCGCTGCTTGCCGTGGCCGCCTGTGCCGACCTTGAGCCGGCCGCGGTGCCGACTCATGTCGGCCTGACCGCCGTGACGCCGCAACCCCCGGTCATGCCCACAAGGCGGCCGGCGTGGAAGCCTGGTCTTCCGAGGGAAGATATTGGTGCCCTGCCCGCGCCCGAACCTGTCGGCCAGCCCGCGTCCTTCATCACCGAAGCCCGGCCCCTGACCCCGGACAATCTCGCCCCCGCGCCACCGCCACCGGCCGTGACCCCCGCCTCGACCCCGGCGCTGTCTCCCGGCGCGACGACACCCGGCCTTCGTCTGTCGCTGCGCCTGCCGAAGAAGCTGCCGCTGACCATCGGCCCGATCGCCCTGCCGATCGAAGCCAAGCTGAGCAATATCGGCACGCGGGAAGCGCGGCTGAGCGCGCAGACGCCCTGCGATGTCGTGGTCTGGCAGTTGCAGGACGCGCGCGGCGAGGTCCTCTTGTCCAAGGACGCCGGCATCTGCGCCCAGGTCATTGCCGAATCAAGCCTGAAACCGGGCGAAACCCTGATCACGAGGGACCAGATCAACATCCCCGCCCGCTTGCTGGGCGCCGGCACCTATCACCTGCGCTATGCCTTCTGGGGCACGATGGCGGAAGCGGACGTCAGCGTCGAATAAGCTGTCTAGATCCGGCCGCGCCAGCCGGCGAAACCGACGCGCAGCACCTGCGGTAATCCCCGTTCGGCATGAAGCGCGAAGGGATCGTGGCCGACCCGGGCCAGGGCCTTCAACCAGCCCTCGGCCACGACGACGGGCAGCAAGGCGGGGGTTGCCGTCCTGGGCAAGGCCCGGGCGGCCTGGCGGGCGGCTGTCAGATGATCGGCGGCATGGCCCGACAGCTCGGCGACGAGGTTTTTCAGCCCGCTTCCGCCCTTGCCGGCGGCGATATCGTCCCGGTCGATGCCGTGGCGCGCCATCAGGTCCGCCGGCAGATAGAGCCGGTTGGCCCCGGCATGAAACGGCAGGGCGCGCAGCAGGCCGGCCAGGCCATAGCCGATGCCAGCGGCATGGGCCGCCTCGTGCCCCTCGCTCCCCGTCCCCAGCACGGCCAGCGCGAGTTCGATCAGCGCCCCCGAGGTACCGTCGAGATAGGTTGAAAGCGAGGCGAGGCTGGGCGGCGGCTGGTCGTCGAGATCCAGTTCCCGCGCGTCGAGCAGACGCTCGAACAGGGCCGGCGGCAGGGCGTGATCGCGAATGGCCGAGGCCAGCGGCGCCACCACCTCATGGGCGCGGATTGGCCGCCCCTCGACGATCTCGGCCAGGGCGTCGCGCCACCATTGCAGGCGGATCTGGCCGATCATCGCGTCCGAGACGATCTCGCGGATGCGGGCGATCTCGAAATTGAAGGCATAGAGGGCGAACAGCGCCTCGCGCCGCGCGGGCGGGGCGAAGAGCGCGGTCAGGAAGCGATCCGGGTCATGGGCCCGGACGAATTCGGCGAGCGAGGCCACTCAGGCGACCGGCAGCAAGGCGGCGGCGACCCGCCGCCCTTCGGCGACCAGCACGTTGTAGGTGCGGCAGGCCGCCCCCGTGTCCATCACGTCGAAGCGGATGCCGGCCTCGCGCAGGGCCTGTTTCGCCGCCTTGGGCAGCAGGCCGAACCGCGGGCCGCAGCCGATCAGGACGAATTCGAATTCGTCCCGAAGGGCGATCAGCGGGGCGACATCATCCGCATCAAGACTGGCCAGCGAAACCGCCGGCCATGCGGCCGTGCGGCGTTCGGTCACCAGCGCGCCGCCCTCGTGAACCACACCGCCGATGCGAAACCCACCCGCGCCATAGCGTTCGATGCGACGCTCGGCCTGGTCGAGTTCACGCAGCGGCGGCATGATCTCAGCCCTTCTGCGCCTGGGTGCCGCCCGTCGGCGCGGCGGCGGCGGGCGAGCCCCGGCGCAACTTGCCCTCGCCGAGGAAGAGCAGGATGGGCGCGGCGATGAAGATCGACGACGACGTGCCGACGACGACGCCGAACAGGATCACCTGGGCGAAGCCCGACACCGCCGAGCCGCCGAACACCGCCATGGGCGCCATGGCGAGGAAGGTGGTGACCGAGGTGAAGATGGTCCGGGTCAGCGTCGAATTGATCGACAGGTCGATCAACTCGCGCAGCGGCATCGTCTTGTACTTGCGCAGATTCTCGCGCATCCGGTCGTAGACCACGACCTTGTCGTTCATCGAATAGCCGATCAGGGTCAACAGGGCCGCGATGGCGGTCAGGTTGAATTCGATGCCTGTGATGGCGAAGAAGCCCACGGTCTTGGTGATGTCGAGGATCAGGGTCAGCACGGCGCCGACCGCGAACTGCCATTCGAAACGCCACCAGATGTAGATCAGCATGGCGCCGAACGACAGGACGACGGCGAGGATACCGCTGCCGACCAGCTGTTCCGACACCCGGGGGCCGACGACCTCGACCCGGCGCAGGTTCGCGCCCGGCGCGATTTCCGCCAGTTTGGCGCGGACCTGTTCGACCGCCGCCCCTTGCGCCGCCTCGCCGCCCCCCTGGCGCGGCAGGCGCAGCAGGACATCGGACGGACTGCCGAATTCCTGCAGCGAAACCTCGCCAAGTTTCAGGGAATCGAGCGCGGAGCGCATCTTCGCGAGGTCGGCCGGGCCTTCCGTCCGCACCTCGACGACGATGCCGCCGGCGAAATCGATGCCGTAGTGGAGGCCCGGATAGAAGAACAGGACGATCGAGGCGGTCGAGAGCACGGCCGAGGTGGCGATGCCGATGAAACGCCCGCGCATGAAGCGGATCGAGGTGTTCTCGGGGATGATCTTGCGGGCGCCGAACAGGGCGTGAATGTCGAGGATCTTCTTCTTCGTCCACTTCACCCAATAGACCATGCCGACGCGGACGAGCGCCACGGCGGTGAACAGCGACAGGATGATGCCGATGCCCATGGTGATGGCGAAGCCGCGCACCGGCCCTTCACCGAAGAAGAACAGGGTGGCGACGGCGAAAAGCGCGGTCAGATGGCTGTCGATGATGGTCGCATAGGCGCGGTCGAAACCCTGGTGCAGGGCCGCCATGGCCCCTCGTCCCATCAGTGTTTCTTCCCTGATGCGCTCGTTGATCAGCACGTTGGCGTCGACCGCGATGCCGACCGACAACACGAGACCGGCGATGCCCGGCAGGGTCAGGGTCGCGCCCATCAGGGTCAGCAGGGCGATCGTCAGCACGATGTTGGCGATCAGCGCGACCACGGCGATGACGCCGGTGACCGAATAGAACAGCACCATGAAGACGATGACGAACGCGGTGCCGATCAGGCCTGATATCTGGCCGGCGGCGATCGCGTCGGAGCCGAGATCGGGGCCGACCGTCCGCTCCTCGATCACGGTCAGGGGCGCCGGCAGGGCACCGGCGCGCAGCAGGACCGAGAGATCATTGGCGCTCTGGACATTGAAATTGCCGCTGATCTGACCCTGTCCGCCGAGGATCGCCTCGCGGATCACCGGGGCCGAGATCGCCTTGCCGTCGAGCACGATGGCGAAACGGCGGCCGACGTTTTCCCGGGTCACGGCCGCGAAACGCTTGGCGCCCTCGGCATCGAAGCGGAAGCTGACCACCCATTCGCCCGACTGCGGATCGGCCTGGGCGCGGGCATCGACCAGCATCTCGCCGGTCAGCAGCACTTTCTTGCGGACGGCCAGCGGCTCGGGCGCATTGGTGCCCGCCACCGGCTCGCCCTGCAGGATTTCGGTGCCCGCGGGGGCGCGGCCGGCGAGAAGCTCGGTCGGATCGACATTCTCGACCAGGCGGAAAGTCATCTTCGCGGTCTGGCCCAGCAATTTCTTGATCCGCTCGGGATTCTGCTCGCCGGGCAGCTGGATCAGGATCTGATCGGCGCCCTGGCGCGCCACCGTGGCTTCCGCGGTGCCGGCGGCATCAATACGGCGGCGGACGATCTCCAGGCTCTGGCTGATCGCGCCGGTGGTCCTCTCCTGGATGCCGGCCGGGCTGAGGGTCAGGGTGAATTTCCCGTCCGTCTGCGCGACGTCGATATCGGGCACGCCACCGCCGAGCACACCGCCGCCCACCGGGCTGGCCAGACCGCGCAGCAACTGCCGGGCCTCTTCCAGCTTCGTGGCGTCGGTCACGGTGACATTCACGCTCTGGCCCGAGACGCCAAGGCCCGTGTAACGGATGCCGGCGCCGACCAGCGCGCTGCGGGTGGAATCGACCAGGGCTTCCAGCCGCTCCTTCACCACGGCACCGACATCGACCTCGAGCAGGAGGTGCGAGCCGCCGCGCAGGTCAAGGCCGAGATTCACCTGTTTCTGCGGCACCCAGGACGGCAGGCCCTCGAGCGAGGCACGGCTGAACAGGTTCGGCGCGGCGAATATCACGCCCAGGGCGACGATCGCCATGTAGAGCATGATCTTCCAACGGGAATACTGGATCATCTTGTGCCGCTCGATCTGCCGACGGGAATACCGGAAAAGACATCACCCCGCGGGCAGGACCCGCGGGGAGACGATAAGGATTGTGAAACCTGGCCTTACGCCGACTTTTCGTCGTCGGCGACGGGCTGGCCCTTGGTGCGGACTTCCGCGACCGTGCTCTTGAGGATGCGGATACGGACACCTTCCGCGACTTCGAGAAGGACTTCGCCTTCCTGCACCTTGGCGACCTTGCCGATGATGCCCGCGTTGGTGACCACGGTATCGCCACGGCGCACCGCCGCCAGCAGGGCGCGGTGTTCCTTGGCCCGCTTCTGCTGCGGACGGATCATCAGGAAATAGAAAACCACCAGAATGAGCACCATCGGCGCGAACTGGATGAGCATATCCGTGCCACCGGCACCGGGGCCGCCAGCCGTCTGGGCAAAAGCCGAAGAAATAAACATGGACACCATCTCTGCGCGGTTCGAAACGGGCGGACTATAGCGGTTGGGGATGCGAATGCAAATCGCGGCCGCTGTCCCGGGCCGACCAATATGTTAACGTCCCGCCGACATGACAGATTCCGCCCTCGCCCCCCTGCTCGCCCGCATCGCCGACAGCCTCGACAGGCTCGCCCCCCAGCCGGTGCCCAGCGCCGATCCGCGCGCCTTCGATGCCTATGTCTGGCAGGCTTCGCCGCCCCGTCTGCAGGGCGTCGCGGAGATTTCCCGCGTGCCCCTCGCGCTGCTTCAGGGCGTCGACCGGGTGCGCGACCTGCTGCTGGCCAATACCCGCCAGTTCGCCGCGGGCCTGTCGGCCAACAACGCCCTGCTGTGGGGCGCGCGCGGCATGGGCAAGAGTTCGCTGGTCAAGGCGGTGCACGGCGCGGTCTCGGTCGAGGTGCCCGGCCGTCTCGCCCTGGTCGAGCTGTCGCGCGAGGATCTGCACAGCCTGCCCGACCTGCTGCGGGTGCTGCGCGGGGTCGACCGCCGCTTCCTCTTGTTCTGCGACGATCTTTCGTTCGATGGCCAGGATGCCAGTTACAAGTCGCTGAAGGCCGTGCTCGACGGCGGGGTCGAGGGAAGGCCGCGCAATGTGCTGTTCTATGCCACGTCGAACCGCCGCCACCTGCTGTCCCGCGACATGATCGAGAACGAACGCTCGACCGCGATCAACCCCGGCGAGGCGGTGGAAGAGAAGGTCTCCCTCTCCGACCGTTTCGGTCTCTGGCTGGGCTTTCATGCCTGCGACCAGGACAATTATTTCGCGATGATCGAGGGCTACGCCAGATTCTTCAATCTGGATATCAGTCCCGAGGCCCTTCGGGCCGAAGCCATCGAGTGGCAAATGACACGCGGCAGTCGATCAGGCCGTGTCGCCTGGCAGTTCATTCAGGATCTCGCCGGCCGCCTGGGACAGACCCTGTCCTCCTGAGGGCGGCAAGTCAGCCGGCGTCTCCGCACCGGCCCGGCCATCATCGCAGCAGCCGCTCGATCAGCTTTGCCTTGTGGTAGCTGTCAGGAAATGCGCGGTGCTCCTCGACACCCCCGGCATCCGTGTCCGCCCATTCGGCCTGCATTGGCGCGGCCAGCGTGACCGCTGCCGCCACGACCGGCCGCCCGTGGAAATCGCTGACCACCATGTGACCAGACCGATTGATCTCGACCGCCTTGTCGCCGCCGTGCCGGCGACCGTACAACATGCCCTTCTCGGCCCGCTTCGTCAGTTCGCCGACTGAATCGCCATATTCATATTCGGCGACGCCCATGGAAATTCGGGGTTGGCCAAGGACCTCGACGCTCGCGCAGCGCCAGACCTTTTCCGCTTCCCAACGCGCGGCTTCGGCGCCGTGGCCAATCATGATGGCCGCCAGTGTTCCGCTGCGCAGATGACCAACGACATCCGCCCGCATCAGGAAACCGCGCAGTCCCTCGTAGCCACCCCGGCGCGAGCCGCCCGCGTCCACCAATTGAGGGCCAAGATCGATCGCGATCACGGACAACATGTCGAAGCGGTCAAGGAAGGCGTCGATGATCGGCTCCAATTCATCGAAAGCAGATCCTTCTGATTTCGCGGATGCCGAAGTTCCATACAACAAGGAGTTCGCCATATTCTCTCCACCTCTCGGCTTAATACAGGAAACCGGAGGACACCCTCCCTCATCTGTTTTTTCAGATGCGTCTGTTTCTCTGCATATATACGGAAGCATGAGGCCGATGGATCAATTTGCCATTCGACTATTGGTGAAAATCCGCGCCCCAATCCCAAATGGAGAGGACGCACCCATTTTGATGATATCATTTTAGAATGATTTAAATCGCATGGATTTCGGGGGAAATCCCTGTGCAATCAGCAATCGCGGGAATGACGGGATGTGAGAGGCATCGCCGGCATTCAACCGGCACTGCCGTCCAGATATTTCAAGGGATCGACTGGCGTCCTGCCCTTCCGCACCTCGAAATGAAGCTGGGGCACGGTGACATTGCCGGTGTGGCCCACCCGGGCGATCTGCTGACCGCGGACGACCTTGTCGCCCTGTTTCACCAACAGCGTCGCGTTATGGGCATAGGCGGTCATCCAGCCCCCGTCATGGCGAATCAGCACCAGATTGCCGAAACCCCGAATTTCGTTGCCGGCGTAGGCGACGACGCCGGTTTCGGCCGCGCGCACCGAGGTGCCCTGGGCCGCCTGGATGTTGATGCCATCATTGTGCTGGCCGCCGGGCTTGGAGCCGAATTCCGAAATCACGTCGCCGGCCACCGGCCAGACGAAGCGCATCCCGCTCGCGGACGGGGCTTCGGTCGAGGCGGCTCCCGGCCGCGCCGGCACGGTCACGGCCGCAGTCGCCGCCGGCAGGGGCGGCGGCGCGGGCTTTCGCCCAGGCTGGGGCACGGCGATGGCGGTCAGCGGACTGGATAGGGCCGCCGTATCGCCGGCCTCGGGACTGACGGCATCGCTCGTCGCGGGTTTTGGCGGCGGCAGGCTGTCGGGATCGGGTTCGATGATCTCGGGCACCGTCTCGGGCACCGCAGCGGCCGGCTCGGTCGCGACCGGCACCGCGATCGTCGGGGCCGCGACAGGGGCGGCGGACGGCGCTTCCACCTGGCCCGGAATGCGCAGCTTCTGGCCCAGTTTCACGGTGAAGGGCGGCGAAATGCCGTTTTCGGCCATCAGGCTGGCCTGATCGACGCCATAGCGCCGACTGATGTTGTAGACGGTGTCACCCGTCACCACCGTGTGATAGCGCACCTGCGGTAGTTGCAGCACCTGCCCCGGCTTGACCGAGAAGGGCGCCGAGAGATTATTGGCCAGAATCAGGTCGCGCAGGGGCACGCCCGTGCGCGCCGCCACGGCGTTCAGCGATTCGCCCTGCGCCACCACGGTCGTGGCGCCCGTGGGGACCGTTTCCGCGTCAGGCGTGACCATGGGGGCAACCGGCACCGGCGCCGTTTCCACCGGCGCGGACGGGGTGCTGTCGAGCGGGGTCGCCGTGATGCCCCCGCCCCGACTGACGGGCGCGAGGGGCGCGGCTTCGATTTCCGGCATGGGCTCGGCGCTGCCGCCGCCCGTGATCGTCCCGGTCGGGGACGGGTGCCCGCCGCCGATATATTCGACGGGCGCGGGCTCCGTCCGTCCACCGCAGGACGACAACATCAAGCCGCCGGCAAGCCACGCCGCCAGCCGAATCACGGGATAAGGGCCGCTCCAAACCATGGCTGCAGTCTCGGTTCGCCGGGGTGCCGCGTCAATCGTCCCGCAGGACGCCTTCGACGAGGGGCACGAAGCGCACCGGCATGAGTTTCTCGTAGAGCGCTTCCGCGCCCTGGCGGCGCACCCGCCAGATTTCCTGATCGCCATGCACCGGACCGACCGGCAGAATCATGACGCCGCCCTCGGCCAGTTGTTCGATCAGGGCCTGCGGCACGCTGGGCGCCGCCGCCGTGACCATGATGCGCTCGAAGGGCGCCTGTTCGGGCCAGCCCTTGGCGCCGTCGCCCAGCCTGGTGACGACATTGTGGATATGAAGATCGCTCAGGAGCCGCTCGGCATGGCGCATCAGGTTGCGCCGCCGCTCCACCGTATAGACGCGGCGGCACAGTTTCGCGAGCACCGCCGCCTGATAGCCCGACCCCGTGCCGATTTCCAGCACCCGGTGCCGCGCCCCGACATCCAGCATCTGGGTCATGTAGGCGACGATGAAGGGCTGGCTGATGGTCTGACCGCCGGCGATGGGCAGAGCCGTGTCCTCATAGGCCTTGTGAGCGAGCGCGGGCGGCACGAAACGCTCGCGCGGGATCGCCTCGATCGCGCCCAGCACGCGCAGGTCCACGATGCCTTGCTGACGGAGACTGAGGACCAGGCTGGCCTTTTCGGTGTCGGTCCCCATGACGTCATTCGTTCAGTTGAAGGCCGGAAAAGGCGCGGCGCAGGGTGGCCTGTGTATCGTAATGCGTGAGATCGAGATGCAGGGCGGTCACCGAGATCGCCCCGGCATGGACCGCCTCGATATCCGAATCGCTCTCCGGCGGCTCGGGGCTGCGGCGATAGCCGAGCCAGTAGTAATTGTTGCCCCGCGCATCCACCCGCTCGTCGACGAAGAGATTGCCGACCCCGCGCCGGCCCTGATGGCTGACCCGGACACCGGTCACCTCGTCCGGCGGCACCGGCGGGAAATTCACGTTGATCAGCACGTCGCGCGGCCAGCCGGTCTCGATCAGCTTGCGGGCGATGGCGGCGCCATGGGCGGCGGCGCAGGCCCATTGGATCGGCTTCGTCCGGTCGAAACCGATGACCTGGCTGAAAGCGATCGAGGGCACGCCCAGCATGGTGCCTTCCATGGCGGCGGCGATCGTGCCGGAATAGGTCACATCCTCGCCGATATTGCCGCCCCGGTTCACACCCGACAGCACGAGATCGGGCTTGCGTCCGGTGATGATCTTGTCGATCGCCATCATCACGCAATCGGTCGGCGTACCCGAGACGGCATAGCGCTTCGGCCCCGCCTTGCGGATCCGCAGGGGCTCGGTCAGCGTCAGTGAATGGGAGGCGCCGGACTGTTCGGTCTCGGGCGCCACGACCCAGACATCGCTGCTGAGCGCGCGGGCGATGCCGATCAGCACCTTCAGCCCGGGGGCATGGATGCCGTCGTCGTTGGAAACGAGGATGCGCAGCGGCTTGTCCCCGGCCTCAGGCATGGGGGTGGATCGTCTGGAGACCGCCCATATAGGGCTGCAACACCGCCGGGATCACGATCGAGCCGTCGGCTTGCGCGTAATTCTCGAGAACCGCGACGAGCGTCCGGCCGACCGCGAGGCCCGAGCCGTTCAGCGTATGCACCGGCCGCGCGTTCTTCGCACCCGAAGCCCGCGCCCGCGCCTGCATCCGCCGCGCCTGGAAGTCGCCGCAGTTGGAGCAGGAGGAGATTTCGCGATAGGTCTTCTGCCCCGGCAACCAGACCTCGAGGTCATAGGTCTTGACCGCGCCGAAGCCCATATCGCCCGCCGCCAGCAGCAGCACGCGATACGGCAGGTCGAGACGCTTCAGCACTTCTTCCGCGCAGGCGGTCATGCGCTCGTGCTCGGCCGCCGATTGTTCGGGCGTGGTGATCGAGACCAGTTCGACCTTGGCGAACTGGTGCTGGCGGATCATGCCCCTGGTGTCACGGCCGGCCGCGCCCGCTTCCGACCGGAAACAGGGGGTGAGCGCGGTGAAGCGTAAGGGCAGCTGGGCATCGTCGAGGATCTGCTCGCGGACGAGATTGGTCAGCGGCACTTCCGCCGTCGGCACCAGCCAGAAGCCGTTGGTGGTGCGGAACAGGTCTTCGGCGAATTTGGGCAGCTGCCCGGTGCCGTAGACCGCCTGATCGCGGACGAGAACCGGCGGCGCCACTTCCGTGTAGCCGTTCTCGGTCGTGTGCAGGTCGAGCATGAACTGGCCGAGCGCGCGCTCCAGCCGCGCCAACGCGCCCTTGAGGACGACGAAACGCGCGCCCGACATGCGGGCCGCCGCCTCGAAATCCATCAGACCGAGCCCCTCGCCCAATTCGTAATGGGCGGCGCCTTCGGCGAGGCGCGGCGTGCCCCAGCGGCGGATCTCGGTATTCGCCTCTTCGCCGCCCTCGGGTACCTCTGCCGCCGGCAGATTGGGGATCGAGGACAGCAACCCGTCCATCTCGACGGCGAGGGCCTTGTCCGCCTCGTCCGCCGCCTGGATATCGGACTTCAGGGTGGCGATCTCGGCCATCAGCGCCGAGGCGTCGCCGCCCTTGCCCTTCACCTGGCCGATCTCGCGCGAGGCGTCGTTGCGCCGCGCCTGCATGACCTGCAGCCTGGTCTGCGCGTCGCGCCGCTTCAGATCGAGGTCGAGCACCGCGGCGGCGGAGGCCGGGAAGCCGCGCCGCGCGAGGCTGGCGTCGAAGGCTTCCGGGTTGTCGCGGATCAGTTTCAGGTCATGCATGGGGGCAAAGCTCAAAGACGGCGGTGTGCCCTGTCCTTATAGGGAACAGGGCACGAGTCCGTCCAGCACTCAGGGGGCCGGGGCTTCGCTGTCGGCGTCTTCTTCCGCTTCGGCCTCGGCCTCGCGCTTGGCGCGGCTGCGCTCGATCAGGCGAACGGCGATGATCGACGCCTCGTAGAGGACGAGCATGGGAATCGCCAGACTGACCTGGCTGATCATGTCGGGCGGGGTGACCACGGCGGCGAAGGCGAAGACGCCGACGATCGCATAGCGCCGCTTCGACGACAGGGTCTTCGACGAGATGATCCCGGCCCGGCCCAGCAGGGTCAGCACCACCGGCATCTGGAAGCTGAGGCCGAAGGCGAAGATCAGCGCCATGACGAGGCTGAGGTATTCGTTCACCTTGGGCTCGAGCTCGATCGGCAGGGCGCCGCCGCCGCCGGGGGCTTCGAAACCCAGGAAGAAGTGCCAGGCCAGCGGCAGGATCAGGTAATAGAGCATCGCCGCGCCGGTGATGAACAGCACCGGCGTCGCGATCAGGAAGGGCAGGAAGGCGCCCCGTTCGTTGCGGTAAAGGCCTGGCGCCACGAACATGTAGATCTGGCTGGCGATGATCGGGAAGGCGAGGAAGGCGCCACCGAAGAACGAGACCTTCATATAGGTGAAGAAGGCTTCGGTCAGGTCGGTATAGATCATGCGCCGCGTCGCCGCGGACTCCCCCATGGCCTGATAGAGCGGCTTGGTCAGGAAGGCATAGATCTGATCCGAGATCAGGTAGCAGCCGACCATGCAGAGCACGAGGGCCGCGACACTGTACATCAGACGGCGGCGCAACTCGGTCAGATGCTCGACCAGCGGCGCGCGGCTGGCCTCGATGTGGTCTTCGTCCTGCTTTTTCGCAGCCATGTCAGGCCCCTGTGCTGCCTGCCGGCGGTGTTTCTGCTTTGGCCGGAGCCGTGGTCGCCGCGGCTTCAGCCGCGGCATCGGTGTCCCTGATCACATCGGCGACCGTGTCGGCGATATCATCGTCGAATCCCTCGTCCTCCTCCAGGGGGGCCGGACGTGGCTCGGCCGCGTAGGACGGCCGCGGCAGGGCGGGATCACCGGACATCGAGCGTTCAAGGTCCTGGCGCGTCTTGGCCAGTTCCTCGTCGCGCATCATCTGGTCGAAGGTCGACTGGAAGTTGGACGCCATGGAACGCGCCTTGCGCATCCAGCGCCCGACCGTGCGCAGCAGATCCGGCAATTCCTTGGGACCGACCACCAGAAGCGCGACGATACCGACGAGGAGGATCTCGGACCACGCGAGATCGAACATGCGCCTGTCTCCACGGCAGGGCGCGGCCCTGCAAGCGGTTACGCTCGCAGGGAGCGGCCCTGCAAGCCCTTACAAAAGAACGAGAAAGCCGAAGCTCAGACCTTCTGGGCGTCCTGGCTCTTCGCCTTTTCGGCCGTGCCGTCGATCGTCACCTGGCGGGCGGAATCGGTCGGAGCCGGCGGGGTCGGTTCTTCCGCCATGCCCTTCTTGAAGCTCTTCACGCCCTTGGCCACATCGCCCATCAATTCGGAAATCTTGCCGCGGCCGCCGAACAACAGGACGACCAGGGCGATGACGATTAGCCAATGCCACAAGCTCATCGCACCCATCGCCAATTCTCCTTCTTAAAAACCATGGCCCAGCGAGGCCGGATATTGCCCGAAGGGCATTGAGGAGGCAACGCGCAGAAATACGGTGCGTCGCCCGTCACCCTGCTTATTTGGGGGCTTTCCGTTACGCCGCAAAGACAAAACACTGTCCGGGGTCGAGGGAAATGCGCATTTCTGTCCCGGCGGGGGGTAAATGCGGCGGCGTGAGCCGCGCGACCAGCGGCGGAAGACCTTCGCCGAGAGAAAATTCAACCAGACTGTCGGCACCAAGCAGCCGGGCACGCAGGACGCGAACCGATTGCCCCGCGCCCGAATCGTCGATGCGGATGGCATGGGGCCGAATCAAAACCTCCGCCCGCGCCCCCGGCGCGAGGCCCGGCGCCGCGAAGCCGCCAACCGAGGTTTCCACTCGTCCGCCCTCGCCCACGATGCCGGCGAAGGCATTCGCCTCGGCGAAGAAGCGCGCCGCGCCGGCATCCGCCGGCCGGTTATAAAACTCCACGGGCGTGCCGAGTTGAACCACCCAGCCCGCCCGCATCAGGGCGATGCGGCGCGCCCTCCGCATCGCCTCCTCGGGATCATGGGTGACGAGCAGCACCGCCGCCCCGGTCGAGGCCAGGAGGGCCAGGGTCTCGTCCCGCACCCGGTCGCGCAGGCGTACGTCGAGGCCCGAGAAGGGCTCGTCCATCAGCATGACCGCCGGCCGGGGCGCGATCGCCCGGGCCAGCGCCACGCGCTGCTGTTCGCCGCCCGAGAGCATATGCGGGAAACTGCGCCCGCGATCGCCGAGCCCGACCTTGTCGAGCGCGGCCTGCGCCTCGACCAGCGCATCGCGCCGGGTGATGCCGAAGGCGACATTGTCGAGGATCGAGAGATGGGGGAACAGCGCGTAATCCTGAAAGATCAGGCCGACATGGCGCTTCTCGGGCGCGAGGCTGCCACGCTCGTCCGCCACCACGCGCCCGCCGATGTCGATCCTCCCCTGCTGCAGGATCTCGAGACCGGCGGCGAGGCGCAAGGTCGTGGTCTTGCCGCAGCCCGATGGACCGAGCAGGCACACGACCTCGCCCGCCTCGATCTCGATGTTCAGATTTTCGACGGCGATGCGCTGGCCGAAACGATGGGTGACATTGGAAAAGGCAAGACCGGCCATGACACTCGCTAAACCTCGTCAGGAGCCGGCAGACTGCGACCCCGGCCGCGCCTTTGCAATGGCCCGGCTCATCAGGATGACCGGAATGACGCCGACGAACACGATGGCCAGCGACGGCAGGGCCGCTTCCGGCAGGCGCTCGTCGCTGGCGAGCTCATAGGCCTTGATCGCCAGCGTGTCGAAATTGAACGGCCGCATCATCAGGGTCGCCGGCAATTCCTTCATCACGTCGACGAAGACCAGCAAGGCCGCCGTGGTCAGGCTGGCCCGCATCATCGGCAGATGCACCCGGCGCAGGGTATCGAGCGGACTGCGCCCCAGGCTGCGGGCGGCCGCATCCATGCTGGGCGTCACTTTCTCGAGGCCCGATTCCACGGTGTTGAAGGCGACCGCCAGGAACCGCACCAGATAGGCGAAGACGACGGCCGCGATCGATCCCGTCAGCACGAGGCCGGTCGAGATGCCGAAATTCCGGCGCATCCAGGCATCGACCGCGTTGTCGAGACCGGCGATGGGCACGAGAACGCCGACCGCGATCACCGCCCCCGGAATGGCGTAGCCCATGGCGGCGACGCGGATCGCCACCCTGCCCACCCGCGACAGCCCCAGCCGCTGGCCATAGCCGAGCAGCACCGCGAGCCCGACCGCCAGCGCCGCCGTCGGCAGCGCCAGGGTCAGCGTGTTGCGGGCATAGGTCAGGAAAGGACCGAGGGCCATGCCATCCTCCCCCAGCGCCCAGATCGAGAGCGCGATCGCCGGCAGCACGAAGCCGAGCAGAATCGGCAGGGCACAGGCGAGCGTCGCGACGATCGCCGAGACTGGTTTGAGGGCGAGACGCGGCAGCGGGCGGTAGCGGGTCGTCGTGTGATGAAAGCGGGC
>JAOZVS010000013.1 GCA_025869435.1 Zavarzinia sp. | reverse complement strand
CTCGACGAACACCGCGCCGCCTATGACGTCGCGCTGTGGACTTCGCCGGACGGCCAGAAAAAGCCCGAGAATCTGGAGGTCGAGCAGCGCTGGTTCATCGGCGCCCATGCCAATGTCGGCGGGGGCTACGACGATTGCCGGCTTTCCGACCTGGCGCTTCTGTGGATGCAACAAAAGGCGCAGGCCGCCGGCCTCGTGCTCAAGCCGGTCGTCCCCGCCAGCAAGGCCCATCTCCAGCACCCGTCCCCTTCCTATGAAGAGTTCTTCTTCGGGACCTACAAATGGTATCGGGATTTTCGGGCCCATGGCGACGGGCGGTTCTATCGGCGCTTCAGTGCCGCATCACAAGGGGATCCGGCCGTCGGCATCACCGTCGACCCGTCCGTGTGGCTGCGCTGGAGCGATGTCGCCGACTACCGCCCGCCGACCCTTCTGAATGCCGGCGTCGCGCTGCCCTGATCAGAGGCCGAAATCGGCGAGGTCGCGGCGAAGGGCGGGGCCATCCTCGTCGAGAAAGAATTCGTCGAGCTGGGGCGGCGCCACGGGGGTCGACGACAGCATGGCGTGGGCCTGGCCACGGTGATGGATCTGATGGACGAAGAGATGGGGCAGGACCGTGGCCCGGGTCTCGGGCTTCTGGCCCCTTGCCCCGCGATCGAGCAGCACGGGCTTCGCCAGATCGTCGCCGCTCAGACGATCGCACAGCGCGATCAGGCGCCGGTCGACGGCGCGCTGGCCCTCGATCAGGTCGGCGGCCCGGGGATGGGGCACCTCGCTTTCGAAATGCCGACGCGAGGCAAGGCCGGTCTCCAGCCCCTCGACGTAATAGAGATCGACGATCAGGACATGGTTCAGCGTCGCCGCCAGCGACGGAAAGAATCCCACGCGCGGCGCCGTGAAGTCCGCGTCGGACAGGGCAAGGCAGGCGCGCAGCAGGCGCTCGTTCGACCAGGCGTTGTTGCACGCCATGGCGCGGTAATGCGCGATCAGGTCCATGCTCAGGCCCCCGCCTTCCGTGCCGGGGCGGCGGCATCGCCTGGCGCGGATTCGACGCCGAGTTCCGGCACCGCCACCACGCGCTGGCCCCTGAAATCATTGCGGCAAATGATGAGGCCGCATTCCTCGAGATAGGTCAGCAGGCGCCGCGCCCGGCTCAGCGACTGGGTGCCGTAAGCCTGGGCGATGGCCGCATCGGGCGGGCAGGGCTGGCCCGCGATCGCCGCCTGGGCGAGCAGCAGGAAAATGCCCTGCAGGTCCTCGGTCAGGCGGGACGCCATCTCGATCGCCCGGGCCGAGGCCGAGTCGTCCCCCGCGTCCGGGTCGATCCCCGCCCGCACCATGGCCAGCAGGCGGCGGAAGGCGGGCAGGTCGGGCGGCGCGCCGGTCAGCCGGCGGATGCGGCAGCGGACGAGAAAATCCTGATAGAGCACGGCATTGGTGCGATAGGCGGCATCCCGGTCGGCCAGGATGTCGCGCATGATGTCCTGATGCGCGGCCTTGCGCTCGTCGTCGCTGAGGCCATCGTCCGGCTCCTCGGTCGGTGGCGGCGGGCCGAGGCTGGGCCGGCTGCGCGAAAGCTCGAGCAGGATATCGGCGGTGGGTGACGGGGTCGGCGCCCGGGGGGCCGGACGGTAGACCGGCGGCTCGTCCGCGCCCGCCTTGAAAATGAGATCGCGGGCATCGACCGGCGGCTGTTCCGGCAGCGGCACCAGGATGGGGCTGGTCGAGCGCGCGCTGGTGACGACGGGGCCGATGCGGATTGGCAGCGGCACCCGCGACAGGGCGGGGCCAAGGCCGACGAAATGGCCCCGGCCCAGATCGCGGAACATTTCCGTCTGCCGCCGGTCCATGCCGAGGAGATCGCCCGCCCGCGCCATGTCGATGTCGAGGAAGGTGCGGCCCATCAGGAAATTGGAGGCTTCGGCGGCGACATTTTTGGCCAGCTTGGCCAGGCGCTGGGTGGCGATGATGCCGGCGAGGCCGCGCTTTCGCCCGCGCGACATCAGGTTGGCCATGGCGCCGAGGGAGAGTTTCCGCGCCTCGTCCGAAACATCGCCGGCGGCGGCGGGGGCGAAGAGCTGAGCCTCGTCGACCACGACCAGCATCGGATACCAATAATCGCGCTCGGCATCGAACAAGCCGCCGAGAAAAGCTGCGGCGCAGCGCATCTGTTCCTCGGCGTCGAGCCCCTCGAGGCTGAGCACGACCGAGACCCGGTGCTGCCGCGCCCGTGCCGCGATCCGCGTCAGGTCGGCTTCCGAGCGCGCCGCTTCCACCACCACATGGCCGTATTCCTCGGCCAGGGTGACGAAATCACCTTCCGGATCGATCACCGCCTGCTGCACGTAAGGCGCGCTCTGTTCAAGGAGGCGACGCAGCAGGTGGGACTTGCCCGAGCCCGAATTGCCCTGCACGAGCAGGCGGGTCGCCAGCAACTCCTCGAGATCGAGCAGGGCGGGCGCGCCTTTCGACTGCACCCCCATCTCGATTCCAACCTTCATCGCGCCCTACCCTTCACGTCCGCAGGCCCCCGTCTTAACGCCTCGGCGGGCGGAGTCAATTCGCCACCGCGCCGGCCGCGCATTCCATCTGGCCCGGGATTTCGGAAAGTGCTTCACTCCCCGGCCAAGAAAAATGAGACCGGAGGGGGAAGGCATGGCGATCGACCGCGAGACGCGCGCCCAATTCATCGAAACCCTGGGCCGCTTCGTGCGCGAGCGCCTGCGCCCCAACGAAGCCCGCGTCTCCGAGGATGACGCCGTGCCGGCCGAGATCCTGGCCGAGATGCGCGAGCTTGGCCTTTACGGCCTGTCGATCCCCGAGGAATTCGGTGGCCTCGGCCTTGCCATGGCCGATGAGATCGAGGTGATGTTCACCTTCTGCCAGACCTCGCCCGCCTTCCGTTCCGCCTTCGGCACCAATGTCGGCATCGGGGCGCAGGGGCTGATCATCGACGGCACGGCGGCGCAGAAGGCGAAATATCTGCCCAAGCTCGCCAGCGGCGAACTCACCTCGTCCTTCTGCCTGACCGAGCCCGACGCCGGCTCCGACGCCGCTTCGCTGAAGACCAGCGCGAAGCGCGACGGCGACCATTACGTCCTGAACGGCACCAAGCGTTACATCACCAACGCGCCGACCGCCGGCCTTTTCACCGTGATGGCCAGGACCAACCCCGCGATCAAGGGCGCGGGCGGCATTTCCGCCTTCGTGGTCGAAGCGGGCACGGCGGGCGTCCGCATCGGGAAACCCGAGAAGAAGATGGGCCAGCAGGGCGCCAAGATCGCCGACGTGATCTTCGAGGATGCCCGCGTGCCGGCCGAGGACCTGATCGGCGGGATCGAGGGCAAGGGCTTCAAGACCGCGATGAAGGTGCTGGACCGGGGACGGCTGCACATCTCCTCGGTCTGCATCGGCGTCGCTCTCCGCCTGCTCGAGGACAGCATCGCCTATGCGACCGAGCGCAGGCAGTTCGGCCAGCGCATCGCCGATTTCCAGCTTGTTCAGGCCATGCTGGCCGACTGCAAGACCGAGATCTATGCCGCGCAATGCATGGTGCGCGACGCCGCCAGCCGCTTCGACGCGGGCGAGACCGTCTCGACCGAAGCCGCCTGCTGCAAATATTTCGCCTCGGAAATGGTCGGCCGGGTCGCCGACCGCGCGGTGCAGATCTTCGGCGGCGCCGGCTATGTCGCCGATTACGGCATCGAGCGCTTCTATCGCGACGTGCGCATCTTCCGTATCTATGAAGGCACCAGCCAGATCCAGCAGATGGTCATCGCCCGCAGCCTGACGAAGTGACAGTCACGCGGACAGCTCACGCTTGATGATCGTGCACTGACATCAACCGACGTTGACAACAGAGTGATGGGCAATTCCGTTGTCAACATCGGTTGATGCGACTACGTTAGCATCAAGACAGGTTGATAACAGGATTGGCCCGAATATGGTCGCCAAAGCCTATGATCTTTCGGGGGCCGTGAACTACCACACAGGGGCCTTTCCCCCTGTGACGCTGGATTACGAAGCCCTTCTCGGCCCGCTTGAGGAAGCCGCGGCCTCCCTCGCGCGCTATGACGCCAAAATGTCGGCCATGCTGAACAGCGACCTGCTTCTGGCCCCGCTTCGCCGCCAGGACGCAGTAAGTTCATCAAGGATGGAAGGGACGATCTCGACGATCGAAGAACTCTATAGGCTCGAAGCGGAGGAGGATTCCGGCCACGCGGACCCTTACCGGGAAGCCCGCAACGACGACGTCGAAACCTATCTCTACGCCCGCGCCCTGCGCATCGCGCAGCAATCCCTTGCCGAAGGCATGCCTCTTGGCGAACACCTGATCCGGGCGGCGCACCAGCGGCTCCTGTCCTTCGGGCGCGGTGCGGGCCGCCACCCCGGCAGCTACAAGGTTGAGCAGAACTATGTCGGCGACGACCGGCGCGGGAAAATCTACTATGTGCCCATCGCGCCGGACCGCCTCGCCCCCGCCATGGCGGAGTTGTTCCACTTCATCAATGAAAGCCCCATGCGCCCCTTGATACGAACGGCGATCGCCCATGTCGAATTCGAGGCGCTCCACCCGTTCGAGGATGGCAACGGTCGCATTGGGCGTATGCTGATCACCCTGATGCTCTGGAAGCTGAACATCCTGAGCCAGCCGAATTTCTTCGTTTCGGGATATTTCGAGGCCCATAAGGATGAATATATCGAGCGGATGCGCGCCGTATCGGCATCCGGGGACTGGACCGGCTGGGTCGTGTTCTTTCTGCGCGCCATGCATGAACAGGCGGCGGCCAACATCAGGACGGCGGATGCGATCCTCGGCCTCTACACCTCGATGCGAGAACGCTTCCGTGACATCCTGAACTCGCAGTTTCACGACCGCGCGCTCGATTTCGTCTTCGCCAGTCCGGTTTTTCGCAACGACCGCTTCGTCGAGAAATCCGGCATCCCCGCCACCTCGGCCCGGCTCCTGTCCCGCCGGCTTGCCGACGCGGGCATCCTTCGAACGATGGCGCCGGCGTCGGGACGGCGTGCCGCCCTCTATGCCTTCGATCCCCTTCTCGACCTGCTCGAGGTCTGAACGACAGGGCCAACAGGAGCGACCGACCATGCACGCCCTGCCGCCGCTCGATCAGCCCGTGCAATGGCTGATCTTCGCCCTCGACGGGATCGGCATCTTCGTCTTCGCGATCAGCGGCGCGGCGCTTGCGCTGCGCGAGCGGCTGGATCTGTTCGGCGTGCTGCTGATGGCCTTCGTCACCGCGCTGTTCGGCGGCATATTGCGCGACATCCTGTTGGGCGCGACCCCGCCCGAGACCCTGGCGAGCTGGCACAACGCGGCCATCGCCCTGTCGGGCGGCGTCTTCACCATCGCCGCCGGGGGCTGGATCGGCCGGCTGGACAAGCCGGTGCGCCTGTTCGACGCCATTGGCCTCGGCCTGTTCACCGCGGCGGGGGCGGCCAAGGCGCTGGAGTTCGGGGTGCATCCCCTGATGGCGCCGGCTGTCGGCATGGTGGTCGGCATCGGCGGCGGCATCCTGCGCGACATGCTGGTGACGCGGACACCCCTCGTCCTGCAGGCGGAAATCTACGCGGTGGCGGCGCTGGCCGGCGGTTTCGCCGTGGTCGCCTGCGATATCCTCGGCCTGCCGGCCCAGCCGTCGATGCTGGCCGGCGCCCTGCTGTGCCTCACGTTGCGCCTGCTCGCGCTCTATCGCGGCTGGACCCTGTGGCATCCGCCGCGACCGCCGGGCCTGTGAGACCGCGCGCACCGGTCTTGCGAGGAACGGCACTACTCAGGATATAATCTTCCGGGTCGCCACAGCTTTGGGAGAGTTTCCCATGACCCTGCCTGCCGCCTTGCCGTCCCGTCCGCTCAGGGTGCGCCCGCCCGGCCTCGGCCTTCGAAGTGTCGCCGCGCGGTTGTTCAGGGGGCTGACGATATCGGGCCTCCTCATCCTGGCCGGCCATTTGCTGGGCGCCGAACTGGCCACCGACTCGCTGGTGCTCGATCGGGCGATGCCGGCGCGGGAGGGCCGGCTGGTCGACGGTTCGTGCCGGCACAGCGCCGTCTTGATCAGTTGTTCGGCCCGGCTGTCGGCCCGGGCGCCGGACGGTACGCCGCTGATCCGGCAAACCTTCTTCGCCTTCATCGCCTGGCCCCGGGACAGCTACCCCTTGACCGTGGTCGCGGACCCGGCCCGTCCGTCCTATCTGACCACGGACCTGGCGCTCGGCATGTTCGGCAACCGCGCGGCCACGCTCGCCGTCACCCTGGCCGGGCTGCTGTTGCTGCTGTCCCATATCCTTGTCCAGACCCTGACGATCTGGCGAAACGGGCGAAGGCTGAGGGCCGCCCTCGACGGCCGCCGGCTGGTCGCTGTCCCCCTGGCCCTGCAAAAGCGCGGCCGGCGGCAATGGCGGACCGTCAGCGGCGGCCTTGCCACCGGCCTCCGACACTGCACCTGGACCGTGCCGGCGAACAGCCAGCCGCTGTTCCTCGACCGGGGACGGGACCTCGTCCTCGGCGTCACCGCCAGCGGCCCCGAGGTGATGCCGGTCGACGCGGAAGGCCGCTGGCTCGGCCTGACCAGGGCGGAGCGCGACGCCCTGCTGGCCAGTCTGCCGCCCCAGCCCCCCCGCTGAGCGCCACCGGCCGGCGGCGGGGCACAATGCGCGCTTGACCTTCCGTCCGCCGTTCGCGATAGAACCCCCGGGCCTTGTATCCGCTTGAAAGACAGAAAAAAGGGAGAGTTCGCATGTCCATTCGCTTCGACAATCGCGTCGCCATCGTCACCGGCGCCGGTGGCGGCCTCGGCCGCAGCCATGCGCTGGCCCTGGCCGCGCGCGGCGCCAAGGTCGTCGTCAACGATCTCGGCGGTGCCGTCGATGGTTCGGGTTCCTCGGCCGGCGCGGCGCAGCGCGTCGTCGACGAGATCAAGGCGCTCGGTGGTGAAGCCGTCGCCGACACCAATTCCGTCTCGACCCCCGAGACCGCCGAAGCCCTGGTGAAGACCGCCATCGACACCTACGGCAAGCTCGACATCGTCATCAACAACGCCGGCATCCTGCGCGACAAGAGCTTCGCCAAGGGCGAACTCGCCGATTTCCGTCTGGTGCTCGAAGTGCACCTGCTCGGTTCGGTCTATGTCACCAAGGCCGCCTGGCCGCACCTGCAGGCCAACAACTACGGCCGCGTGGTCATGACCTCCTCGGCCTCGGGCCTCTACGGCAACTTCGGCCAGGCCAATTACGGCTCGGCCAAGCTCGGCCTGGTCGGCCTGATGAACACCATCAAGCTGGAAGGCCAGAAGAACGACATCCGCGTGAACACGATCGCGCCGGTCGCCGCCACCCGCATGACCGAGAACCTGCTGCCGCCGGCCGTGCTCGAGACCCTGAAGCCGGAACTCGTCACCTCGGGCGTCCTGCACCTCGTGCAGGAAAACAGCCCGAACGGCGTCATTCTCGAGGCCGGCGCGGGTTACTACTCGCTGGTCCAGATCGTCGAGGGCGCGGGCGTGAAGCTGGGCGCCGAGGCGACCGCCGATGACGTCGCCGCCGCCTGGGGCCAGATCAGCGACATGAGCAAGGCGACCCCCGCCTTCTCGTCGAACGAAAAGCTCGCCACGATCTTCTCGTGACGTTGCCGCATCGCCCCGGCACCCGCCGGGGCGATGCTCAAGGCTTGTAGAGACCCTTGTAGGTCTCGCGCAGGATATTCTTCTGCACCTTGCCCATCGTGTTGCGCGGCAGATCGTCGACGAAGATCACCGCCTTGGGCTGCTTGAATTTCGCCAGCCGCCCCATGAGGGCTTCCAGCACCCCCGCCTCGGTCACATCGGCGCCCTTGCGGCGCACGACGACCGCCGTCACCCCTTCGCCGAAATCGGCATGGGGCAGGCCGATCACCGCGCTTTCGATCACGCCGGGCAGGGCGTCGATCTCGCCCTCCACCTCTTTCGGGTAGACGTTGAAGCCGCCCGAAATCACCAGGTCCTTGCCCCGGCCGAGGATCTGCACGTAACCGCGCGCGTCGACAAGCCCAAGGTCGCCGGTGATGAAGAAACCATCGGCGCGAAATTCCGCCGCCGTCTTCTCGGGCATCTGCCAGTAACCCTTGAAGATATTGGGGCCCTTCACCTCGATCATGCCGATCTCGCCCGTGGGCAGGGCCGCGCCGGTCTCGGGATCGGTGATGCGTAAAAGAACACCCGGCAGCGGGAAGCCGACGGTGCCCGGCACCCGCTCCCCGTCGTAGGGGTTCGAGGTATTCATGTTGGTCTCGGTCATGCCGTAGCGCTCGAGGATGGCATGGCCGGTCCTCGCGGCGAAATCCCGGTGCGTCTCGGCCAGCAGCGGGGCGGAGCCGGAGATGAACAGGCGCATCCCCGAAACCGCCGCGCCGTCGAGGCCGGGGTGATCGACAAGGCGGGTATAGAAGGTCGGCACGCCCATCAGGCAGGTCGCCCGGGGCATCAGCGACAGCACTTCGCTCGCGTCGAACCTCGCCAGGAAGATCATCGAGGCCCCGGCGAGCAGGACCACATTGGTCGCGACGAAGAGCCCATGGGTGTGAAAGATAGGCAGGGCGTGGATCAGCACGTCGCTCGCCGTGAAGCGCCAGTAATCGACCAGGGTTTCCGCGTTGGACGCCAGATTGGCGTGGGACAGCATCGCCCCCTTCGACCGTCCGGTGGTGCCCGACGTATAGAGAATGGCGGCGAGGTCGTCCGCCCCCCGGGGCACCGTCGCGAAATCATCCGGCGCCCGTGCCGCCGCGACCTGCAGGCTGCCGCCGCCGGCCGCATCCAGCGTCTCGACCCGGGCGCCGTGACGCGCCGCGATCTCTTGCGCCGCCGCCACGCCGCCGGTGCCAACGACAAGCAGGCGGGGCCTGGCGTCGCCGACGAAATAATCGATCTCGGCCGGGGTATAGCCGGTGTTCAGGGGCAGGAACACCGCCCCCGCCCGCACGCAGGCGAGATAGAGGACGATGGCGTCGGCACCTTTGTCGACCTGCACCGCGACCCGGTCACCGGGCACGACGCCCAGCCCCTGGAGGACATGGGCAAGGCGCCCGGTCGCCCGCCGCAAGCCGCCGTAATCGAGGGCGGGACCCGGCCCCGGCTGGATGAACGGGCGATCCGGCGGCACCGCCGACGACAGCAGGCGGTCGAAGAGATAGTTCGCCATCATTCCTCCACGGCGGCGACTTTCCGCCGCCGCGACAGGCGGCGCAGGCGATCGCCCATGCCGCCGCCCGAAGCCTCCTCCGGCGGCGGGGCCGGCGCCAGCAGGGCCAGGACGGCGGGGGCGGCGACAACCTCGCCCCTTGTCACCAGAGCTTCGTGATTGGCCTCGATCTCCTCGAGGCGGTAGAGGTAATTGACCATCAGACCGTGGGACTGGCGCATCCCGTTCATCGAGCGGTCGCCCAGCGGATTGATCCGCTCCAGCTTCGCGCCATTGCCGAGGTGGAAGCGGGCGACCGGATCGATCACCCGCCCGTCGGCGGTGCGGGCCTTCAGGAAATAATGCGCCGCGCCCCGCAGCAGCACGGCGTTGACCGCGGCCGAGATTTCCTGCGACAGGGTCCAGTCCGGCCGGTCGAGCGCCTGCAGGATGTCCCGCTCCGCCGGGGTCGGGAAGGCTTCATCCTGCCCCGCGTCCTCGCCCGCGGCATGGCGGCGGGCATCCAGCCAGCGGGCGAAGCCCGGGATCGGCGACAGGGTGACGAATGTATCGATCTGCGGCATGTCGTGGCGCAACTCCTCCACCACCTGCTTGATCAGGAAATTGCCGAAGGAAATGCCCTTCAGCCCTTCCTGGCAGTTGGAGATGGAATAGAACACCGCCGTGGTCGCCCGGGCGGGATCGATCGGCTCGCGCTTCTCGGCGAGGACATCCTGGATCGTGCCCGGAATCGCCGGCTCCAGCGCCACCTCGACGAAGATCAGCGGATCATCCACCAGCTGGGGATGGAAGAAGGCATAGAGCCGGCGGTCGGGCGGCGCCAGGCGGCGGCGCAATTCGTCCCAGCCGTGGATCTGGTGCACCGCCTCGTAATGGATGATGCGCTCGAGGAGATTGGCCGGGGTCGACCAGTCGATCTTCTTCAGAACGAGAAAACCGCGGTTGAACCAGCTCGAGAACAGATGGACGAAATCTTCGTCGAGGGCGGGCAGGGTCGGGTCCTGCCCCCGGATCGTCAGCAGGAAACGCCGCATCTCGACGAGGCAGGAAATCCCGCCGGGCGCGAGATTCAGCCGGCGCAGCACTTCCTGGCGCCGGGGCTCCGCCGCGCGGGAAACGGCGCTGATGGTCGAGGGGCCGGGATTGGCCTGATAGGCGTCGATCGCGGCATCGAGCCGGTCCAGCCGGGGGCCATAGACCCTGGCCAGCAGCAGCAGGAAATCGCGCTTGCCGTCGTCGTTGGCGGCGGTCCAGAGATCGAGGATGCGCCGCGCCCGGGCGACGCCCGAGGCTTCGCCCCGGCCGGACAGCAGCGCCTCGACGAGCGGGCCGAAATCCGGCCGCCCGCCGTTCAGGCCGAGGGCCGCCGGCCCCTTGCCCCGCTCGAACAGGGAACGGCCGCGGTTGGAAATCGTGTCGAGCAGTCCCGAGATGAAACCGGATGTGCCCATGGATTGCTGCTCTCCTCCGCGCGCGCGGCAACGTCCCGACAGAATGACGGCCCGGGCGCCGGTCTTCAAGGCCGCCCGTCCGCGCGGAACTGCACCTAGCGGCGGGTGTTGGTCCGTCATGTACCCTTCGGCCTTGCTTTGGCCAGATTGCTGGATCACCTTTCGCGCCATGTCGACGATGTTCTTTGCCCCGAACCGCCGGGGGCTTCTCGGCCTGGCCCTCGGCCTTGCCGCCGCCCCGCTGGTCGGCACCGCCCGCGCCGCAACCCTGAATGACCGCGACAAGGCCGATGTCGCGCGGGTCGAGGGGCTGTTCAACAGTTTCCGCACGCTCGAGGCGCGCTTCACCCAGGTCGATTCCAACGGCGGCATGGCTGAAGGCAAGCTGTTCCTGCGCCGGCCCGGCCGGTTGCGCTTCGAATATGACCCGCCGGTGCCCCTGCTCATCGTCTCGGACGGCACCTGGCTCATCGTCTACGACAAGGAAATCAAGCAGGTCGACCGCTACCCCCTGGGCCGGACACCGATCGGCGTCCTCGTCCGCGAGAAGGTCGCTTTCGACGACGGCCTCGAAGTGACCGATGTCGTTCGGGATTCCCAGGCTTTCGGCGTCTCGGTCATCGCCCCCGCCAACAAGGACGACGGCCGCCTGACCCTGATCTTCACCGAAAATCCCTTCGAATTCCGCCAGTGGCAGGTGCTCGACGCGCAGGGCATCAACACGGTGGTCACCCTCGACGACGTGAAACTGGGCGGGGACTTCGATCCCAAGCTCTTCGTCTTCAACGACCCGCCGGGTGTCACCACCTCGCGCCACGATCGTTAGCGACGGGGCCTTTTTCTCGAGCTCGCGACGTCCCTGCCGTCCCGGCGAATACCGGGACCTCGTGACGACGAGAGCGTGACACGGCCGGCCAGGCGGGCGCGGGCCTAATCCACGGTGGGCGACAGGGCGGCATCCCAGGGCGCGTCCTCGATCACGAGGTAGCGGATCATGACCGTGGCCATTTCGGCGGCGTAGTCGTCGTCGGAAATCGCGATGATGCGCTGATCGGCCAGCGAACGGCTGATCAGGGACGACAGGATGATCTGCACCGCGAGTTCGATCGGGCCGCCCGGCTCGGCCTTGGGCATGACTTCGGGGTAATGGCGGGCGACGGCGAACAGCCGGTCCATCATGTGGTCGCGCATGGCGCTGAAATAGGTCCAGGTCCGCATGTCGCGCAGCGAGGCCCGCACCACCTCGCGCAGCAGGACGCCATGGGCGCTGGCGAGGCGGACCATGACCACCACCATGCGCCGGATCACCACGGCGAAGGGCTGGCCCTCGAACCGCTCCGGGATCAGCATCGTGTCGAGCAGGGTCCAGGCCTTTTCGGCGAAGCGCTGGGCCAGGGCCTCGAGCAGGGCTTCCTTGTCGGCGAAGCGCTGATAGAAGGCGCCGGTCGAACAGCCCGCCCGCTCGGCGATGTCGACCACGCGCATCCGGTCGAAGCCGATCTCGTTCATCATCTCGAGCCCGACCTCGAGCAGACGCTCCAGCTTGTTGCGGCTGCGCGCCTGCGCCGCCGGCTTCAGCACGACACCCAGCCGCCGCCGCCCGGCGCGTAAGGAATCCGCGTCGTCGCTCTCGATCGTCCGCGCCGCGCCGCGCTCCGCCGGCTTGCGCCGGGCCGCGCCCGGCCGGGGGGCGCCCGGGGGATTGGTCAATGCTTCGTGCCCTTCATTCTCTTTATGGCGCGAATGGTATTGGCGTTCGCCTTTGGCGGCAATAGGCGGGAACCTTGCGAAACGGCGACATTTCGGCCAGCGTTGGCCGATTCGAGAACGTGAGGGGGAGGCAAGGGATGGTGCAACCGGTCGAACAGGACAACGTGTCGGCGGTCCTGCCCGAATTGCAGCGCCTGCGCGACAGTATCGACAATATCGATGCCGCCCTTGTCCACATGCTGGCGGAACGCTTCAAGTGCACCCAGGCCGTGGGGGCCCTGAAAGCCCGGCACAAGCTGCCCCCGGCCGACCCGGCGCGGGAGGCCGAGCAGATCCGCCGCCTGCGCGGGCTGGCCGAATCGGCCAGGCTCGACCCCGAATTCGCCGAGAAATTCCTCAACTTCATCATCGGCGAAGTGATCCGCCACCACCGGGCGATCGCCGACCGCTGAGGCGGGGGCGGGCGAGTCCGATGGGCAACAGGCCGGGATAATCGCCGCCATTGCGGGGGCGACGGGTGGCGCGAGGAACAAGCCTTTGCCATTTTTGCCCCCTAGTCTCCACCGATGTGATTCGGTGACTCGCCGTGACGGACGTGATGATGACCCGCTATTTTCTTCGTGTTTCCCGTGAGGGACGCCGTGCCGCGAGGGTCTTGGCCCTCGGTCTTGCCCTCTCCCTTGGCGGGGTGCTGGCCCTCACGGGGCCGGTGCTGGCGCAGAATGCACTTGTTATTCCAGATGGCTCGCGGCAGGCGATCCCGATCGCTATCCCCAATTTCGCCGGTGGCGATCTCGGACGCCAGATCGCGGAAGTGATCTCGGCCGATCTCGAGCGCTCGGGCCTGTTCAAGCCCATTCCGGCCGGCACCTTCCCGCAATCGCCCGACCAGTTGCAGGCCCAGCCGGCCTTCCCGTCGTGGCGGGGCGCCGGGGCCGATGCCCTGGTCGCCGGCAAGGTGGTGCCCCAGGGCGGCAAGACCGCCTTCGAATTCCGCCTGTGGGAGCTGAATTCTGAACAGCAGATGACGGGCACGGCCTTCACCGCCGATACCGCCAACTGGCGCCGGGTCGCCCATATCATCGCCGATACGATCTACAGCAAGATGACCGGCGACGACGGCTACTTCGATACCCGCATCGTCTATGTCTCGGAATCGGGACCGAAGAACCGGCGCGTGAAGCGTCTCGCCATCATGGATCAGGATGGCGCGAATCACCGCTTCCTGACCTCAGGCAAGGATCTCGTGCTGACGCCGCGCTTTTCCCCGCGCGACCAGACGATCACCTATATGTCCTATTTCAACGACAAGCCGCGGGTTTACCTGTTCAACATCGACACGGGACAGCAGGAAGTCCTGGGTGATTTCCCCGGCATGACCTTCGCGCCGCGCTTCTCGCCCGATGGCAACCGCGTCGTCATGTCGATGGCCCGCGACGGCAATACCGATATCTATGCGATCGACCTGCGCACGCGGAAGTTCAACCGGCTAACCTCCGGCCCCGCGATCGACACCTCGCCCAGCTTCTCGCCCGATGGCAGCCAGATCGTCTACAACTCCGACCAGGGCGGCAGCCAGCAGCTCTACATCATGAGCGCGGGCGGCGGTGGCGGAAAACGCATATCGTTCGGGGACGGCCGCTATGCAACGCCGGTATGGTCGCCGCGCGGTGACTACATTGCCTTCACCAAGATGAAGGGCGGCCGCTTCTCGATCGGCGTGATGAAACCCGATGGCTCGGGCGAGCGGATCCTGACCGAAAGCTTCCTCGACGAAGCCCCGACCTGGGCCCCCAATGGCCGCGTCATCGCCTTTTTCCGCCAGTCTCCGGGCGCTTCGGGCTCTGTGAAGCTCTATTCCGTCGATGTCACGGGATTCAACGAACGGTTGATGCCGACCCCGCTCGACGGCTCTGATCCGGCCTGGTCGCCGCTCAATCCTTAAGGTGAAACCCTTGCCTTAATTTTGGCGAAGTTGGTCGGGTGTTGCGTCTATGCACTAGAGCGAAGGAAGCGGTAGTGCTACCTCTTCCTTCGCGTCCTTCCGCGCACGGCGCAGTGGATTTCGCAAGTGCGAGATGATATTTCTGCATCCAGCGATACCTCCATGCCGCTCGGCGCGCACCGACAGCGCTGCACCCTCAGGAGTTCTACTGCTATGCGCTTCACTCATCCCGGCTACAAGATCGCCAGCCTCGTCGCGGCCCTCTTCGTCGTGGCTGCCTGCTCCTCCACCCCGGAAGCCACCACGGGCGGTGCCTCCACCAGCACCGGCGCTTCCTATGCTCCGGGCTCGCAGGAAGATCTGGCCGCCAACGCCGGCGACAGCGTCTTCTTCGACTTCGACCAGTACAACCTGAAGCCGGAAGGCCAGGCCACGCTGCAGGCCCAGGCCGCCTGGCTGGCGAAGTACCCCGCGGTCACGCTGACCATCGAAGGTCATGCCGACGAGCGCGGCACCCGCGAGTACAACCTTGCCCTCGGCGAGCGTCGTGCGAATTCGGCCCGCGCGTATCTGATCTCGCTCGGCGTCGACGCGAACCGTCTCCAGGTCATCTCCTACGGCAAGGACCGTCCCTTCGCGGTCGGCTCGGACGAGACCTCGTGGGCCCAGAACCGTCGTGGCTTCAGCCGCGTGAACTGATCCTGGTCCGCTTCGCGGATCTGGAACGGTAGAGGATGGCCCGCTCCGGCACATGCCGGGGCGGGCTTCTTCATGTTCGAAGGGCGGCGTCATGCTTTCGCCAAGGTCCTTCGTCAATTAAACAGGCCTGAATTCAAGCTGGCCCGGTCGATTCGAGGATCTGCCCCATGTTCCGTCTGTTCAGCCGTCCGTCCTGCCTGCCCGTCGCCGGCGCCTTGCTGATGGCCGCCTGGACCGCCCCCGCGCTGGGGCAGGCGGCTGGCGACCTCGGCGCCCTGCGGGACCATCTCGCCGAATTGTCCGACACGGCGACGGAAATCCAGCTCGCCCAGTCCACGACATCGACCGCTGCCACGGCCCAGCTCGATCTTCGGCTTTCCGCCCTCGAGGAGGAAATCCGCCGCCTCACCGGCAAGATGGAAGAGGCGCAGAATACCGCCGACCGCAATCAGGCCGAGATGAAGCGTCTGCAGGACGATGTCGAATTCCGCCTGAACCGGCTGGAAGAAGCGACGGGCCTGATGGCGGGCGGCGGTGCCCCGGCGGCGGCCGGTGTCGGCGCGGCGGTCACGCCGACGCCCGCCCCGGCGACACCAGCCCCCTCCACCGCCCCGGCCCCGGCCGCGTCGGCGCCCCCGTCCCGGACCGGTGGTCCGTCGACCGCCAGTTCCTCGCCCGCCGCGCTCACCGCCTATGACGCCGCCCTCGGCATGTTGCGCCGGGGCGAATATGATCAGGCCGAAGCCAGCCTGAAGTCCTTCATCGCGACCTATGGTTCGGACAAGCTGGCGGGCAATGCCCAGTATTGGCTGGGCGAGACCTATTACGTGCGCGGCAATTACGATGTCGCGGCCCAGACCTTCCTGAGCGGGGTCAAGACCTATGCCGATGGCGCCAAGGCGCCGGACTCCTTCCTGAAGCTGGGCATGAGCCTCATCCAGATGGGCCAGAAGGACAAAGGTTGCCAGGTGCTGGGCGAATTGCCCGGGCGCTATGCCGATGCCAGCCAGACGATCAAGAGCCGTGCCGACCGCGAGCGCAAGGCCGCCGGCTGTCCCTGACGGCGCGGCGGCACGTTTCGCCGCCGCGCTCGATGCGCTCGCGCCCGGCGGGCGGCTGGCCCTTGCCGTCTCGGGCGGGGCCGACAGTCTCGCCCTTTTGCTGCTGGCCGCCGGCTGGGCCGGGTCGGATCGCCAACTCCATGTCCTGACCGTCGACCATGGGCTTCGCCCTGAATCGGCGGTTGAAGCCGGGCGGGTCGCCGCCCTCGCCGGTCGCCTCGGCATTCCCCATGTGGTCCTGCGCCCGCCGTCGCCCCTGCCCCGGCGCGGTCTCGAGGCGGCGGCGCGGGAATGCCGCTACGACCTGATGACGGCCTGGTGCCATTCGGCCGCCGTGCCCGCCCTCGCCACCGGCCATACGCTGGACGATCAGGCGGAAACCCTGCTGATGCGGCTGGCGCGGGGCAGCGGCCTCGACGGGCTGGCGGCCATGGCGCCGGAAACCGATTTTCACGGCATTCGCCTGCTGCGGCCCCTGCTCGGCTTTCGCCGGGCCGAGACCGCGACGCTCGTGGCCGGTCATGGTCTGGTCGCCGTCGACGATCCGATGAATCACGATGAAGCCTTCGCGCGGGTCCGGGTGCGCCGCGCCATCGCCAGCCTCGGCCTCGATGCCGAAGGGCTGGCGGCGACGGCGCTGCGGCTGCGGCGCGACCGCGCGGCGATCGAATCGCTGGTCGATGACCTGCTGCGCCGCGCGGTCACGCTGTCGCCGGCGGGGGTTGGCGAAATCGAGGCGGCGGCGCTGGCCTCCGCCCCGCTGCCCCTTGTCGAGCGGGCGCTGGGCCGGCTGATCCGGGCGGTGGGCGGCGGCGCCTATCCGCCCCGGCGCGACCGGCTGGACCGGCTGGCGGCGCTGATCGTCGCGGGCGGGGATTTTCCCGGCGCCACCCTCGGCGGTTGCCGGTTCCTGCCCGGGCAAGGGCGCCTTCGGGTCCTGCGCGAGGCGCGGCGCCTTGGCCCCGACCTTGAGCTGGCCGCTGGCGGCACGGGGACCTGGGACGGCCGCTTCGCCGTCGTCGCCGGGGCGGAGCCGGTGACCATCGCCGCCCTCGGTGACCTTCGGCCCTCCGGCCTGCCCCTCCTGCCGCTGGCGGAGCGGCGCGTTCTGCCGGCGGTTTTCGCGCGAGGGCGCCTGATCGCCGTTCCTACCCTGGAATTCGGGACTCCACAGGCGGCACGACTGCGCTATTGTGCCCCCAGCATGTTTTCGGCCTGAACCGGATCAGGGTGTTGTTTACCGGCTCGGGCGCATTATTTAGAACAGTACGAATGGATGGACCGCCCGCGAGGGCGGAATGCCGGCAATGCCGGTTGGAAAGGTGAAGCAAGTGAATTTGCCCGGCCGCAACCTCGCCCTGTGGGTCGTCATCGCGCTGCTGTTGTTCGCGCTCTTCAACGCCTTCCAAAGCTCGTCCGGGCGGAAGACGGGGCCGGCGATGACCTATTCGGAATTCGTCACCCAGATCGATGCCGGGCGGGTCGCCGACGTCACCATTCAGGGTGACCAGATCACGGGCCGGCTGACCAACAACAGCGACTTCACCACCTATGCCCCCTATGACCCGAACATGATCTCGCGTCTGCTGGAGCGGGGCGTGAACGTGAAGGCGGAGCCGCTGGACAAATCCGGTCCGACCCTGCTCGACGTGCTCGTGTCGTGGTTCCCGATGCTGCTGCTGATCGGCGTCTGGATCTTCTTCATGCGCCAGATGCAGTCGGGCGGCGGCAAGGCCATGGGCTTCGGCAAGTCAAAGGCCCGCCTGCTGACCGAGCGCCATGGCCGCATCACCTTCGACGATGTCGCCGGCATCGACGAGGCCAAGGAAGAACTCGAGGAAATCGTCGACTTCCTGAAGGACCCGCAGAAATTCCAGCGCCTCGGCGGCCGCATCCCCAAGGGCGCGCTGCTGGTCGGCCCGCCGGGCACCGGCAAGACGCTGCTCGCCCGCGCCATCGCCGGCGAGGCGAATGTCCCCTTCTTCACCATCTCGGGCTCCGACTTCGTCGAGATGTTCGTCGGCGTCGGCGCCAGCCGCGTGCGCGACATGTTCGAGCAGGCCAAGAAGAACGCGCCCTGCATCATCTTCATCGATGAAATCGACGCGGTCGGCCGTCATCGCGGCGCCGGCCTCGGCGGCGGCAACGACGAGCGCGAGCAGACCCTGAACCAGCTCCTCGTCGAGATGGATGGTTTCGAGGCGAACGAGGGCGTGATCCTGGTCGCCGCGACCAACAGGCCCGACGTGCTCGATCCCGCGCTGCTGCGTCCGGGCCGGTTCGACCGTCAGGTCGTGGTGCCGAACCCGGATATCTCGGGCCGCGAGAAGATCCTCAAGGTCCATATGCGCAAGGTGCCGACCGCGGCCGACGTCGATGCGCGGGTGATCGCCCGCGGCACTCCCGGCTTCTCGGGCGCCGATCTCGCCAATCTCGTCAACGAGGCGGCGCTGCTGGCCGCGCGCAAGGGCCGCCGCATCGTTTCCATGGCCGAATTCGAATCCGCCAAGGACAAGGTCATGATGGGGGCCGAGCGCCGCTCCATGGTCATGTCCGAGGAAGAGAAGCGCCTGACCGCCTTCCACGAGGGTGGCCATGCCATCGTCAGCCTGAACGTGCCGGCCGCCGATCCCATCCACAAGGCGACGATCATTCCGCGCGGCCGTGCCCTCGGCATGGTCATGCAGCTGCCGGAAGGCGACAAATATTCGCTGACCCGCGAATTCATGATCTCGCGCCTCGCCATCTCCATGGGCGGCCGCATGGCCGAGGAACTGGTCTTCGGCTACGACAAGGTGACGTCCGGCGCCTCCAGCGACATCATGGCGGCGACCTCGCTCGCCCGGAACATGGTCACCCGCTGGGGCCTGTCGGAAGAGCTGGGCGCCGTCGCTTACGGCGACAATCAGGAAGAAGTCTTCCTCGGCCATTCGGTCTCGCGGACGCAGAATGTCTCGGAGGCGACCGCCCAGAAGATCGACGCCGAGGTGAAGAAGCTGGTCGACAACGCGCTCGACACCGCGCGCCGCATCCTGACCGAGCGGCGCGGCGATCTCGACACCCTGGCCAACGCGCTCCTCGAATACGAAACCCTGTCGGGCGAGGAAATCATCGCCCTCCTCAAGGGCGAGAAGATCCACCGCGACGTCAGCGCGACGGAGCCGCCGGCCGATCTCGGCACCGGCTCGGCCGTGCCGCCGACCGGCAAGCCCGCCGATGATCGCGGCCAGGGCCTGCGCCCGGGTC
>JAOZVS010000012.1 GCA_025869435.1 Zavarzinia sp. | reverse complement strand
CAGGATGTAATTGATCGAGCTTCGCACCGTGTCGCGGCCGCCGCCCGTGGCTTCGATGACGATGTCGCCGCCATTGTCGACGACATAGGTGTCATTGCCGAAGCCGCCGGTCATGGTGTCGGCCCCGGCGGCGCCGTCGATCACGTCGGCGCCGCTGGTGCCCGTGATGCGGTTGGCCAGCCGGTTGCCGGTGCCGGCAAGGCCTAAGCCGTCGAGCACCAGGGCCTCGACCTCCGCCGCCAGCGTGTGACTGACCGAGGCGATCACCGTGTCGGTGCCGGCGCCCGCCGCCTCGGTCACCGTGTCGCCCGCGGCGTCGATGTAATAGGTGTCGTTGCCGGCGCCGCCCGCCATGGCGTCATTGCCGGCGCCGCCGTCGATCGTATCGTCGCCGCCGGCGGCATCGATCGTGTCGTCGCCATCGAGGGCGAGGATATTGTCCGCACCGTCGCCGACGAGATGGGTCCCGCCGAAGCCCGCCGAAATGACATCGGCGCCATTGGTGCCATAGACATTGAGATCGGGTTGCCAGGTCGGATCGGCATAGGCGATCCACGCGGATTCGCCCGCCCCCGGGGCGCCGATGATGAGATCGGCGGTGCCGTCGCCGTCGAGGTCGCCGGCGATGCCGACGCTGGCGCCGGTCAGGCTGCCGGCGTTCCCGACGATCTTGGCGCCGCCCATGCTCTGGGCGACCTGCGAAAGATCGATGGTGCCGTCGCCGCCGCCCCAGACGATATAGACGGCGCCGGCATCGGCACCGCCTTCGCCGTCATGGGGGGCGCCGATCACGATGTCGGCGATGCCGTCGTGGTTGAAGTCCTGCCCGCCGAAGACCGACAGGCCGGCGAGCCCGCCCGCGCCCTCGGCCAGGATCCGGAAGCCGCCCGAACCCGCGGCGACAGCGGCGAGGTCGACCGCCGTGCCGTTCGCCTTGCCGAAGACGACATAGGCGCTGTCGGAGCCGGGCGCGCCGACGAGGATATCCGAGAGGCCGTCGCCGTTCACGTCGCCAAGGCCGGCGATGGCCGCGCCCGCCGTCTCGAAGGCCGAGCCCCTGATGACGAAGCCGCCGGTGCCGCCCGCGATGGTGGTCAGATCGACGGCCGCGCCATCGGCCTTGCCGAAGACGACATAGGCGGCGCCGGAGTCCGCGCCACCGATCTGGCTCGCCTGCGCGCCGATCAGGATTTCCGCCCTGCCGTCGCCGTTCATGTCGCCCGCGACACCGATCGCGCTGCCGGCGAGATCGCCCGCGTTGTCGCCGGTGATGGCGAAGCCGCCGACGCCGGTCGCGACCTTGGCCAGGGTGACGATGCTCGATGTCGCCTTGCCCCAGACGACATAGACAGAACCGGCATCGGCGCCGCCGGCGTCATTGCCGGGCGCGCCGACGATGATGTCGTCCCTGCCGTCGCCGTTCAGGTCGGCGATCGAGGTCATGGTGGTGCCCGCCGCGTCACCGGCCGCCTGCCCCTTGATCACGAAGCCCTTGCCGTCGCCCGCGAACGGGTCGCCCAGATCGACGCCGCCAGCCGCGGCCTTGCCCCAGACGACATAGGCGGCGCCGGCATCCGTCGCCGCGCCGATGTCGCTGCCCGGGGCGCCGATCAGGATATCGGCCCGGCCGTCGCCGTTCAGGTCGCGCACGGTGCCGACCGCCGCGCCGGCGCGATCACCGGCATTGATACCGTCGATGATGATCTCGGTCAGAGAGTCGCCGAGGGTGGTGGTGCCGCCCATGACGGGGGCCGCCAGATCGATGAACACGCGGCCCGCGTCGATCGCCTTGTCGTCATCGCCCGGGGCGCCGAAGATCGGATCGGCCCGGCCATCGCCATTCACGTCGCCAGAGGCGGCCAGCCAGGGCGCGACCGAGGCGTAGCTGTCGATCAGCGCGAAGTCGCCGGCCGCATTGGGCAGGAGTTGCGCGGCTCGTCCCACGGACAGCAGCGAGGAGAGATAGAGCTTGTTATCGGGGATCGGCATCGTGCTCATCCTGCGGGTTCGTGGTCACTCAATCGTTCGTCGCGCGCCTCGACCCTTGTGCTTTCCGTTTGACGGTGGCCCAGGCTTCCCCTAACCCTGAGCCCCTCGGTGGGGGCCGGATGACAGCGCGCGGGCAGGGTTTAGCACGCGAGGCTGACAGGAAGCTGAAAGGGGGGCGCGGCTTGCTGCTCGTCATTGAAGACGACCCGATGCTGGGCGCCGCCCTCTCGGAAGGCCTGTCCGAGCATTTTCCGGTCGATCTCGTCACCACGCTCGCGGATGCGAGGCTCGCCCTCGAGACCACGGATTACGATCTCGCCATTCTCGACCTGTCGCTGCCCGACGGCTCCGGCCTCGAATTGCTGCGCGAGTTGCGCCGGGCCGGCAAGGCGATGGCGGTGATCGTCCTGACCGCCCTCGACCGACCGCAGGACAAGGCCAGTGGCCTGCGCGAGGGCGCGGACGACTACATGGGCAAGCCCTTCGATCTCGACGAACTGGTCGCGCGCTGCGAGGCGGCGCTGCGCCGGTTGAGGGGACATGCCGCCCCGATCGTCCGGATCGGGCCGCTCGCCTATGACCGGGCCGGGCAGTCGGTCACGGTCGACGGGGTGGCCGTCGTCCTGTCGGCGACCGATCTTCGCGTCCTTGACGTGCTGGTCGCCAACCGGGGCCGGATCGTCAGCAAGGCGCAGATCGAGGACAGGCTGAGCCGTGCCGGCGGCGAGATCGAGAGCAACGCGGTGGAGGTCTATGTCTCGCGTCTGCGCCGCAAGTTGGGCCGCGACCTGATCCGGACGATTCGCGGCCTCGGCTACATGCTGGGGGATTTGCCGTGACGGCCTATTCGCTCAAGGTCCGGACGAGGCGGGCCTTTCTCCGGCCGCTCGCCCTCGCCATCGCGGTGGTGGTCCTGCTCGGCGCCTTTCTGACCAACGAAAATGTGTCCGGTCTCCGGGACGACCAGATGCGCCAGGATGCCCGTTTCCTCCTGCTGCTCGCCAGTCACGAGGCCGAGGAGGGCGATGCCGTCGGCGATATCGAGGCTTCGGATCCGCTGTCTCCGGCGCGGGGCGGGGCGGAGGGGCGGCAGTTCCGGGTCTGGTCCGCGCGGGGCGAGATCACGCGCTCCGCCGCCATGCCCGATTTCGGCGCTCCAGGCGCGGCGGGCTTCCGCGACGAGGTCGCCGACGGACAGCGCTGGCGGGTCTATGTCCTGGTGCCGGAAACCGGCGGAATCGGCATCGAACTGGCGGAAGCCTATGCCACGCGCTGGAGGATCGTGGCCGGGATCGTGCTCAGTCTCGCCGTGCCGCTCGCGCTGCTGTCCGCCGCGGTGATCTTCATCGGCAGCCGCGCCGTGAAGCGCGCCCTGCTGCCGATCGAGCGGCTGTCGTCCGAACTCGACCAGCGTGACGGTGACGATTTCACCCTGGTGACCGCCGATGCCCTGCCGCTGGAAGTGCAGCCGCTGCTGGTCGCCCTGAACCGGCTCTTCGATCGGCTGGGCCAGACCCTCGAGCGCGAGCGTGAATTCAGCGACAACGCCGCCCACGAGCTGCGCACGCCGCTCGCCGCCCTCAAGGCCCGCTCCCAGGTGGTCGAGCGCAAGCTGCGGGCCAACCCCGAGCTTGCCCTCGACCTGCGCCGCTTCATCGAAGCGGTCGACCGGGCGGCGGGGGTCATCGACCGCCTGCTGGCCTTCTCGCGCCTGTCGCCGCAGGATGGTTTCGCCCCCTTCGACCTGTCGTCGGTGGTCGAGGATGTCGCGCGGGAGATGGCGCCGCTGGCGCTGGCCAAGGCGATCGAGATCGAGGTCGCGATCGCCCCCGGCCTTGGCTTCACGGGCAATGAAACCGGTATTCGCCACGCCACGCGCAACATGCTGGAAAACGCTTTCAAGTTCACCCCGTCCGGCGGTCGCGTGACGGTCTCGCTCGACCTCGTCGGCGACGAGGTCGTCATCGCCGTCGCGGATACGGGTCCGGGTATCGGCGCGGGGGAGGAACGCAGGATCTTCGAGCGCTTCCACCGGGGGCAGGACCCGCAAGCCGGCAGCGGCCTTGGCCTTGCCCTCGTCGAGCGGGTGGCGAGGCTGCACCTCGGCCAGGCGGAGGCGACGCGCCTCGCGCCGCACGGCCTGAAAGTCTGTCTGCGCCTGCCCCGGCGTTAGGCTGCTCGGCCGCGTGGGACGGCTTGCATCAGCCCTCGAACTGTTCCGGCAGTTTCCCCGCCCTGAACAGGATGACCGGCTGATCGTCGAATTCGCCGGTCTCTGAATCGCCGCTGGAGCTGAAGGCGACGACGCCCAGTTTCGCGCCGGCCAGTTTCTCGGCCTCGCGGCGAGCGCGTTCCGCCGTCGGGAACTGCTGCGCCGGCTCGGCCCGCAATCCACCCCGGGCCGCGACGAAGGTCTGGACGATGTGAAGTGTTTCCCGTGCCATGACGGCGACTCTCCCGATGCGGTGGCGCGGACCCTAGCACGGCCGGCACGGACGGGGCGGGGAATCGGGGCGCCGCCGGGCGCCCCGATTCCCGATCAGCGGGCGAGGCCGCCGATCAGCATGTATTTCAGCTCGACGAATTCGTCGATGCCGTGGGGGCCGCCCTCGCGGCTGTTGCCGCTTTCCTTCACGCCGCCGAAGGGCGCGAGTTCCGAGGACAGGAGGCCGGAGTTGATGCCGACCATGCCGTATTCCAGTTCCTCGGCGACGCGGAAGATGCGGCCGATGTCCCGGGCGTAGAAATAGGCGGCAAGGCCGTACTGGGTGTTGTTGGCGGCGGCGACCACCTCGTCCTCGGTCTCGAAGCGGAAGACCGGGGCGACGGGGCCGAAGATCTCGTGCCGGGCGACATCCATTTCGGCGGTCACGTCGGCGAGCACCGTCGGCTCGTAGAAGGTGCGGCCGAGGCCATGGTGCTTGCCGCCGGTGACCGCGCGGGCCCCCTTGGCGGTGGCGTCGGCCACCAGGGTCTCGACCTTGGCCAGGGCTTCGCCGGTGATCAGCGGCCCTTGCGTGACGCCCGGCGCCGTGCCGTCGCCGACGATAAGGGCGGCGACCCGCTCGGCGAGGCGGGTGACGAAGGCGTCATAGATGCCGGACTGGACATAGATCCGGTTGGCGCAGACGCAGGTCTGGCCCATGTTGCGGAACTTGGAGATCATCGCTCCTTCGACCGCCGCATCGACATCGGCATCGTCGAAGACGATGAAGGGGGCATTGCCGCCCAGCTCCAGCGCGACTTTCTTCACGCCGCTGGCGGCCTGACGCATCAAGAGCTTGCCGACCTCGGTCGAGCCGGTGAAGCCGACGACGCGGACGGCGGGGTGGGTGCAGAACACCTGGCCGATCGCCGGGGCATCGCCGGTCAGCACGTTGAAGACGCCATCGGGAATGCCGGCGCGCTGGGCGAGCACGGCAAGGGCGAGGGCGGTCAGCGGCGTTTCCGGCGCGGGTTTCACCACGGCGGTGCAGCCGGCGGCCAGCGCGGGGGCGATCTTGCGGGTGATCATGCCGGCCGGGAAATTCCACGGCGTGATCGCGGTGACGACTCCCGTGGGCTGGCGCGTGACCACGATCCGCGCGTCGGGGCGGTGCGAGGGGATCGTCTCGCCATAGATGCGCTTGGCTTCCTCGGCGTAATATTCGACGTAGGACGCGGCATAGTCGATCTCGCCCCGCGCCTCGGGCAGGGGCTTGCCCTGTTCCGAGGTGAGGATGAGGGCGAGATCCTCGCGGTTCTCGATGATCAGCTCGAACCAGCGGCGCAGGATCGCGCCGCGTTCCTTGGCGAGGCGCCTCGCCCAGGGCTTGAAGGCGCGGGACGCGGCCTCGACCGCCCGCGTCGCCTCGGCCGCGCCGAAGCGCGGCACATTGCCGAGAAGGGCGCCGGTCGCCGGGTTATGCACGGCATCCTCGCCGCTGCCGAGCCATTCGCCGTCGATCAGGCAGCGGCTCTCGAGCAGGCTGGGGTCCTTCAGTTCGAGGGGGGCGGTACTCTTGAACAGAACGGTCATGACCTTCACGCTCCCTGATAGGCGGCGGCCAGCGCGGTTTCCAGCTTGCCGAGGGCTTCGTCGAGCACGGCGTCGGACACGGTCAGCGGCACCAGCACGCGGATCACATTGCCGTAGACGCCGCAGGACAGCAGGATGAGGCCGTTCTCGATCGCGGCCTGGGTAACCCTCTTGGTCGCCTCGGCGTCAGGCTCGTAGCTGCCGCGATTCTTCACGATATCGAAGCCGATCATGGCGCCCGGGCCACGGATCGCGGTCACCGGCACCACGTCGTTGCGGCTGGCGATGGTGGCGACGCGGGCCTTGATGCGGTCGCCGATCGCATTGGCGCGGTCGAGCAGCTTTTCCTCGGCGATGATGTCGAGGACGGCGAGGGCGGCGGCGCAGGAGATCGGCGAGCCGGCATAGGTGCCGCCGATGCCGCCGGGATCGGCAGCGTCCATGATCGGGGCCTTGCCGATGACGCCCGAGATCGGGAAGCCGCCGCCCAGCGACTTGGCGACGGTGACGAGATCGGGCTCCACGCCGGAATGCTCGATGCCGAAGATTCTGCCCGTGCGGGCGAAGCCGGACTGCACCTCGTCGGCGACGAGGACGATACCATGCTCGTCACAGATCTCGCGCAGCGCGGTCAGCAGCTCCACGGGCGCGCTGTAGAAGCCGCCTTCGCCCTGCACCGGCTCGATGATGATGCAGGCGACGCGGCTGGGCTCGACATCGGCGCGGAACAGGAATTCGAGGGCGCGCAGGGAATCGGCGACCGTGACCCCATGCAGCTCGTTCGGGAACGGAACGTGGAACACCTCGCTCGGCATCGGGCCGAATTTCTTCTTGTAGGGCAGGGTCTTGCCGGTCATCGCCATGGTCATCATGGTGCGGCCGTGGAAGGCGCCGGTGAAGGCGATGACGGCGGAGCGGCCGGTGTGGGCGCGGGAAATCTTCACCGCGTTCTCGGTCGCCTCGGCGCCCGTGGTGAAGAAGGCGGTCTTGGCCGGACCCTTGAAGGGGGCGAGGGCGTTCAGCCGTTCGGCCAGTTCGACATAGCCCTCATAGGGCGCGACCTGGACGCAGGTATGGGTGAATTTCTCCAGCTGTTCCTTCACCGCCGCGATCACCTTGGGGTGGCGATGGCCGACGTTGAGCACGCCGATGCCGCCGGCGAAATCGATGTAGCGCTTGCCCTCGACATCCCACAATTCCGCGTTCAGCGCCTTGTCGGCATAGACCGGATAGGCGACGGAGACGCCGCGCGGCGTGGCGGCTTCGCGGCGGGCAACGAGTTCGGCATTGGTGGCCATGGCGGCATCCCCTGTGGCGTGTTGGATGCCGAAGTGTGGGGCAGGGACCAGCCGGGGAAAATCAGCTTTAAGGCGCCGTCTGGTGCATCAAAGGCACCAGACGCGAAATAGCGCCCAAAGAAAAACCCCGCCCGAAGGGGCGGGGTTCGTCTGGTTCCCGAAGGAGCCGAAGGTCAGCGCGAGTAGAACTCGACGACCAGGTTCGGTTCCATCTGGACCGGGTAGGGCACGTCCGACAGGGTCGGAACGCGGATATAGGTGGCCTTGTGGCCATCGAACGAGATGTAGTCGGGGATCTCGCGCTCGGACGAGGTGCCGGCCTCCATCACCAGGGCCATTTCCTTGGCGCGCTGGGTCAGTTCGATCACGTCGCCGATCTTGACCTGATAGGAAGGAATGTTGACCCGGCGGCCGTTCACCTTCACGTGGCCGTGGTTCACCAGCTGGCGAGCGGAGAACACGGTCGGCACGAACTTCAGGCGATAGACGATCGCGTCGAGGCGCTGTTCCAGAAGACCGATCAGATTCTCGCCGGTGTCGCCCTTGCGGCGGACGGCTTCGGCATAGAGGTTACGGAACTGACGCTCGGTCAGATTGCCGTAATAGCCCTTGAGCTTCTGCTTGGCGACCATCTGGGTGCCGAAGTCCGAAACCTTGCCCTTACGGCGCTGACCATGCTGGCCCGGGCCGTATTCGCGCTTGTTCACCGGGCTCTTGGGGCGACCCCAAAGGTTTTCGCCCAGACGACGGTTGATCTTGTACTTCGCTTGAACGCGCTTGCTCATGTTTCCGATGCCGCCAGCATTATCCGCATTTCGCGTCCCGCACCGAGCGGGTAGGAACCAGTAAAAACGACGAACCGGGACTGGAGCCCCGGCGTAGGTCGCGGAATATAGCCGTCACGGGGCAAATGTCAAACCCGTTTCGCCGGCCTTTCCCGCGGAAACTCAAGGTGCCTCCGTCCGTCGAAGGCGCACGGCGCCCCGCCGATAGGTCAGGACAAGGCAACCGCCGCCGCCGGACCACAGGCGCGCCGCGGCTTCCGTCAGCATGACCTCGGTCACGTCCATCAGGGGCAGGCGCAGGGCCTCGTCGATCGGCAGCCAGGCGATATCGGTGAATTCGCCATTGCTGACCAGCGGCGCCGCGCTGAGGGACAGGGCCGCGCGGGCCAGATAGAATCGGGCATCGAAGCGGATCGGGCTTTCGCTTGGCGTGATCGCCCGGCCGAGGGGGCGCAGCAGGCCGTGCTCGACCACGAGGCCGGTTTCCTCGGCCGTCTCGCGCACGGCGGCGGCGCGAAAGCGGGTATCGCCCGTGCCGGGATCGGTCCTGTCCACCCGCCCGCCGGGAAAAACCCAGGCATCGGGGGCGAAGCGGCTGCGGGGCGGGCGCCGGCCCATCAACACCCGCTCGGCGTCATCGATCAGGATGAGGCTGGCGGCCGGCTTCGGGCGGACCGGGCGCTTTCGTTCACTCGTCATAATCGACGGTGGCGCGGCCATGGCGGTGGGAAAAGGCCGGAATGCGCCGATCCTCGCCCGACAGGCGCTTCTCGATGACCTCGAGCACGACGCCGGTGATGCGCGGCAGGTCGAGCCTGCGCGCCTCGACCAGCGGCACCCAGGCGACTTCGGTCAATTCCGGTGACGGCCGGGCGTCTCCTTGCGCGACCGAAGCCGGCGCCAGGAAGAAGCGGGCATGGAAACGCATCGGCCGGTAGGGCGGGGTGATGGCCCGGGCGACATAATCGAGGGCATCGAGCGCGGGCAGGAGGCCGGCTTCCGCGAAGGCGGCCAGGGGCCCTCCGGGCTTCAGGCGCGCCGCCAGCGGATCGGGGGTGCCGATCAGCAGGCCGGTTTCCTCGAAGGTCTCGCGGATCGCGGCGACGGCGAGGCCATGGGCGCGGCGTGGTGGCGCGGCACGGCCGAGGGCGGCGGCGACCTCGGGACGAAGGGGCAGGGCCGGCGTGGTCAGATCGCCGCGATCGAGTCGGCCGCCGGGGAAGACCCATTGTCCGGGCATGAAGCGATGACCCTCGTGACGCCGGCCCATCAGGACTTCAGGCCCCCCACCCGGACCATCGCGATGAAGAATCAGGGTGGCGGCATCGCGCGGGCGGACAGCCCGGCGGGCATCGCCGCGCTCGCCCGGGGACGGCGCGTTGAAGGGGGGAGGGGAAGCGGTCATGGCGTCATGATGTCCGGGATGGCGGCACGGGGCCAGCGACCAGCGCTGTTGTCCGAAGGATGGACGTGTTCGTCATGTCGTCGCGCCGGGCGGGCCGGGACGACGATTTTCATGTTCGATCGTTCGGAATTCGGTTGCCAGGGCAAATCAGGCGCTTCCGCCGGCCAGGGCCGGCGGCGCGTCAGTTCGCGGTGCCGGCCGAAGCGGTGACGGTCGAGGGGACCTTCAGCGCGATGCAGGTCAGGGATTTCTTGCGCAGCGCGAGGCAGGCATCGCGGGCGCCATTCTCGGACAGGCCGACGAAACGGGCGCGGTAGATCGTACCCTTGTCGTCGGTGCCCTGATGCACGGCCATCTGGGCGCCGCGCAGGGCCGAGGCGGCGATGCGGGAGGCATCGTTCAGATGGTCGAGCGCGGCATCCTGACGGCGGAAGGCGCCGATCTGCACGCCCCAGGTCTCGCCTACCGTGGCCTTTTCACGGGCACGATCCGCCTGGGCCCCGAGGGTATTCGGCGCCGCGAGCGCGGCGACGGCGGTCGGGCGTGTCGGCGCCGGGACGGGCGCGGCGGCAACGGCGGCCGGCCGGGCGGCGGGCCTGGTCACGGCCGGCGGTGTCGCATAGGCGGACTCGGCGTCCGCTTCCTCGCCGGACGAGACATCGGCGATCTTGGCGTCGAGCGCGGCGGCGGCGAGCGCGATGTCCGCCGGAGCGATCCTGGCGGGCGCGATCCTGGCGGGCGCGACGTCGACAGGCGCGGGGGCGGCGGCGGCGGCGGCGACCAGGGTGCGCGCCGGGGCCGAGACGGCATTGGGGCGGACGACATCGGCGGCGGCGACCAGTTCGGGCTTGGTCTGCAGGCGGACGAAGGCGGCGTCGAGCAATTCGATCATGTGATCGTCCCGGGCCTTGGCCGAGGAGCCGCCGAAGATCGCGCCGACGAGGTGAACGCCGCCCCGCTTCACCGAGACGACGAGATTGAAGCCGGAAGCGCGGATATAGCCGGTCTTGATGCCGTTGGTGCCTTCATAGCGGCCGAGCATGCGGTTGTGATTGGTGATCACCTTGCCGCCGTAACGCCACTTCTGGGTCGAGAACATCGGGTAATAGGTCGGGTGATCGCGCATCAGCGCCAGGCCGAGCCTGGCCATGTCGTTGGCGGAGGTCACCTGTTCGTCGTTGGGCAGGCCGTTGGCGTTGCGGAACAGGGTGCCACTCATGCCGAGTTCGCGGGCCCGCGCCGTCATGCGGGCGGCGAAGGCGTCTTCCGTGCCGGCGATGGCTTCGGCCAGCACGACCGACATGTCGTTGGCGGAAAGCGTGATCAGCGCCATGATCGCGTCCTTGACCGCGATCGTCTGGCCCGGGCGCAGGCCGAGCTTGGTCGCCGGGCGCGAGGCGGCATTGGCCGAGACGGTCAGGCGCTGGTCGAGGGTGAGGCTGCCGGCCTTCAGGGCGTCGAAGGTCATGTACAGCGTCATCATCTTGGTCAGCGAGGCGGGATGGCGCTGCGCCGTCGGGCTGTCGGACAGGATGACCCGTCCGGTGTCCGCGTCGAGAATGACGACCGAATAGGCGGGTCCGGCTTCGGCAAGGCGCGGCGCGGCAAGGATCAGGAACACCGCCGCCAGCACGAAGGCCATCGCCGCGACCAGGCGGGTCGCCGGATGTCGGCGCGTTTCCCCGGCCGAAAGAGGCGTTCCAATCGAGAAACCGGCGACGCCCGTCGTCCGGCCCATCCAAAGCGCACCCTGCATTTGGTTCGCCCCTGCCCTGTAAGAACTTAGCCCAAGACGCAACGATAGGGGCGGCGGCCGAGTTTGTCCATGGAATCCGATGCTTGCGAGCGGCCTTTGAGTCCTGAAATCAGCTATCGCCGTCAAAATGCCGCGATTGCGGTATCGGCTGGGCACTTGGCGTTGCGGCGGCCGTCCGGCATTCTCGCCGCCTGTCGTCTGGAGGTCTGGTCCCATGGGCATGTTCGTTCGGCGCCTGCGCGTTATGGCGGCATTTTTCGGCACCGCCGTCGCGGTGGCGGGCTGCATGCCCCATGGCACGGCCGACTTCAACCTCGAGCGCCTGCCGGGCTGGTATCGCTACCTTTCGGGCGATGACATCAAGGCGGCGTGCGATGCCGGTGGGCCGGATGTCGCGCGCTTCGTCTACAACGCGCGCTGGACCGAACAGGTCCGGGCCTATGAACTGCGGGCGACGGATTACGGCGCGAAGATCGATCAATGGGTCTGGGGGCCGGGTGGCTTGCTCGCGGCGACGCCGGCCGGGCCCGAGATCCGGGCCAAGACGGCGCAGGTGGGCATCGATCAGGCGCGGCTCGCCCGGCTGAGGGCGGCGATGACGGCCTCGGACGTCGGTGGCAAGCCGCCCAAGGGCCAGTTCCTGCGCTCGGATAATTTCTACTGGGTGGTGGCCGCCTGCAGTCAGGGCCGTTTCCACTTCAACGCCTTCCAGGCCGGCGATCCCCGCTTCGACGCCCTGACTTTTCCCAGGGAATTGTTCGACGCCGATCGCACGGAGGTCACGGTGAACATGCCCCGGTCGCTGGATTTGCCGCCGCTGGCCGCCGGCCGGGGCGACGATGACGGGCCGAAGCCCTTCACCGTGCAGGTCGGCGAGAACGGTCTCGACGTCGCGCGCTGGGATTGAACTTCGCCTTTGGTCGAGGGTTTTGCTGCATTGCAACAAAACTCTTGACTCCGGGGGGCCGCGGGGTGACCCTTCACTCACCGCGTTGCAGCAAGGACCGGCCCTGACGATCACGATCCGATCGCGCTTCGGTCATTCAACTCCTGCACCGCCGATTGAAGATGCGCGGCGCATGACCATGCCGCGACGGCGGGCCGGCGAGCGAAGCCGACCTGACCCACGAAGCTATTTGCGAACGAGGGATCAACATGGCCGCGAAACCGAAGACCGCCAAAACGGAGACTACCGAAGTGACCGATACCGCAACCGAAACCATCAAGGCCACCACCGAACAGGTGAAGGGCAAGATCGACCAGGCCCTGAAGGCGTTCGAAGACGCCGGCTCGTCCTCCAAGGAAACCTACGAGGCTTTCGTCTCGTCCTTCAACATCACCGTGAAGGGCTTCGAGGGCGTTTCCGCCGAAACCGCCGCCTACACCAAGAAGGCGGTCGAGGACCTGGTGGCCGTGTCGAAGACCGTCGTCGGCGCCAAGAGCCTGCGTGAAGTCGTCGATATCCAGAACGACTACACCAAGGCCGCCTTCGACAACTTCCTCGCCTTCACCAACAAGATCGGCGAGATGACCGTCCAGTTCACGCAGGAAGCGGTCGAGCCCGTGTCGCGTCAGCTCGGCACCGTCTTCAAGAAGTTTGCCCAGCCGGTCGCCTGACCTGAGCCTGGCAAGGCGCCGGCCTGCGTATCATGGCCGGCGCTACAGCTCCATGTGCCGAAAGGCATACGCGCAAGCCGGCGGGGGAAACTCCGCCGGCTTTCTCGTGTGTCCGCGTTCATGTGTTTCGCGGAAGGCTGCCCCGGCGCCAATGACGGTCGCTGCCGTCTTGTTTTCGTTCCCGATCCGGGCAGAATCAATAGCGGTCGCGCAGGTATCGCTTCCGTTTCGCGGGGACTGGACAATTGCGGGCCGGCCTCCCATGTCCTTATCATATTCCAGTTTGCAAGCAGCATGGCCGATCCGAAGACACCGATGACAACGACCGCAGGCCCCGTCGGCGACGACGAGAACCAGAATGGTCTCCTGACCGCGACGCGGCCGAAAACGGCGCGGCCTTCGATGTATCGCGTGCTGCTGCTCAACGACGACTACACCCCGATGGAATTCGTCGTCCTCATCCTCGAGCGGTTCTTCCACAAGAATCTCGAGGAGGCGACGCAGATCATGCTCCATGTGCACCAGAAGGGTATCGGCGTGTGCGGAGTCTTCACCTATGAGGTCGCCGAGACAAAAGTGACCCAGGTGGTTGATTTCGCCCGTCGACACCAGCATCCCCTTCAATGCACGATGGAGAAGGAATAGGCGCGTTCGGCCTTATCGCCAGCCTTTCGCGTCTGCCGCGGCTTCCGTCGAAGCCAAGGCGAGTGTGACCGCCCGTCCGGCGGTTGGCGCAAAGTCGGAGGTGTGCCTTGCCGTCCTTTTCGCGCAGCCTCGAGAAGTCCCTTCATCGGGCATTGGCGCTCGCCAACGAGCGAAGCCATGAATTCGCAACCCTCGAACATCTCCTGCTTGCACTCCTCGACGACGGTGAAGCCGCCGCGGTCATGCGGGCCTGCAACGTCGATCTCGACGTACTGCGCCGGCAGCTCGTAACCTATATCGATACTGAACTCGAAGGCCTCGTCGTCGAGCATGACGAGGATGCGAAGCCGACCACCGGCTTCCAGCGCGTCATCCAGCGCGCGGTGATCCATGTCCAGTCCTCGGGCCGGGACCAGGTGACCGGGGCCAATGTCCTCGTCGCCATCTTCGGCGAGCGCGAGTCCCATGCCGCCTATTTCCTGCAGGAACAGGACATGACCCGGCTGGATGCGGTCAGTTACATCAGCCACGGCGTCGCCAAGCGCCCCGGCGCCTCCGAGCCGCGCGCGGTGCGCGGCGCCGACGAGGAAGGCCCGGGCGGGGAGCCCGGCGCCAAGCGGCCGGGCGAGGCCGGCGCCCCGCGCAAGGGCGAGGCCCTGGCCGCCTATGCCGTCAACCTGAACCGCAAGGCGACGGACGGCAAGATCGACCCCGTGATCGGCCGCGAGGCCGAGATCGAGCGCACGATCCAGATCCTGTGCCGTCGGCAGAAGAACAACCCGCTGCTGGTCGGCGACCCCGGCGTCGGCAAGACCGCGATCGCGGAGGGGCTTGCCCTCAAGATCGTGCTGGGCGAAGTGCCGGAGGTTCTGCTGAACGCCGTCATCTATTCGCTCGACATGGGGACGCTGCTGGCCGGCACCCGCTATCGCGGCGATTTCGAGGAGCGGTTGAAGGCCGTCATCGCCGAGATCGAACAGTCGCCCGGCTCCATTCTGTTCATCGACGAGATCCATACGGTGATCGGCGCCGGCGCCACCTCCGGCGGCTCGATGGACGCCTCCAACCTGCTGAAGCCGGCACTGGCGCAAGGCTCGCTCCGCTGCATCGGCTCGACCACCTACAAGGAATTCCGCTCCTATTTCGAGAAGGACCGGGCATTGCTTCGCCGCTTCCAGAAGATCGACGTGAACGAGCCCTCGGTGCCCGACACGATCAAGATCCTGAAGGGGCTGAAACCTTATTTCGAGGAACATCACCAGATCCGCTACACCAACGACGCGATCAAGGCGGCGGTGGAACTGGCGGCGAAATACATCAACGACCGCAAGCTGCCGGACAAGGCGATCGACGTGATCGACGAATCGGGCGCGGCCCAGATGCTGTTGCCGCCGGGCAAGCGCCGCAAGACCATCGGCGTGAAGGAGATCGAGGCGGTCGTCGCCAAGATCGCCCGCATCCCGCCCAAGTCGGTGTCCAAGGACGACAAGGCCCTGCTCGCCAATCTCGAGACGGAACTGCGCCGCGTCGTCTATGGCCAGGATCCGGCGATCAACGCGCTCGCCTCGGCGATCAAGCTCTCGCGCGCCGGCCTTCGCGAGGGGGAGAAGCCGATCGGCTCCTATCTCTTCTCGGGCCCGACCGGTGTCGGCAAGACCGAGGTGGCGCGCCAGCTCGCCAAGATCCTGGGGGTCGAGATCATCCGCTTCGACATGTCGGAATACATGGAGCGGCACACGGTTTCGCGCCTGATCGGCGCCCCGCCGGGCTATGTCGGCTTCGATCAGGGCGGCTTGCTGACCGATGCGATCGACCAGCATCCGCATAGCGTGCTGCTGCTCGATGAAATCGAGAAGGCCCATCCCGACCTGTTCAACATTCTTCTGCAGGTGATGGACCACGGCAAGCTGACCGATCACAACGGCAAGAAGATCGACTTCCGCAATGTCGTTCTCATCATGACGACCAATGCCGGCGCCGCCGAAGCGGCGCGGCCGGCCATCGGTTTCGGCCGCGCCACCAACGAGGGCGCGGACGAGGATGCGATCAAGCGCCTGTTCACGCCGGAATTCCGCAACCGGCTGGACGCGGTGGTGCCCTTCACCGGCCTGACGCCGGACATCATCGCCAAGGTGGTCGACAAGTTCATCGCCGAGCTGGAATTCCAGCTGGCCGATCGCGGTGTCGAGATCACGGTCTCGCAGGCGGCGCGCAGCCATGTGGCCGAAACCGGCTTCGATCCGGCCTTCGGCGCGCGGCCGCTGGCCCGGGTCATCGCCGAGAAGATCAAGAAGCCGCTGGCGGACGATCTCCTGTTCGGCAAGCTCGCCCGCGGCGGCACGGTCCATGTCGACTTCAAGGCCGGCGCGCTGACCTTCGAGATCGAGGCTTCCAAACGGCCACCCGCCGCGGACGACGAAGAGAGCGAAGGCGGCGAGCGCACGCCCGAGCTGGTGCACTGACGGCCCGATCAACGGCCCCGGGGGCGTATTTGGAGTGTCCCCGGGTGCCTTGATTTGCATCAAATGCAGCCGGCTCCGGCTGGTGGATACTGCACTTCACGGAATTTCATGGAGTGTCAGCGAATGCCGCATTTACCGTCCTACTGGGTTCTGTTGGCCGACGGACACCGGGCGCGGCTCTTGCAGGGCACGCGCCCGTTCGAAGACCTTCATGGCGTCGACGGTGGGGTGATCGAGCCGGCGGTTACTCATGATTTCGCCCGTGATGTCGATACCGACAATCCGGGCCGCAGCTTCAGTTCGTCCGGTGGCGGCCGCCGTTCGGCGATCGAGCCGGGCGAGGATCCGATCCGCGCCGAACAGCGTGCCTTCGCCCTTGATCTGGCGGAAAAGCTGGATGCCGCCGCGCGCGACAGCAAGTATGACCGGCTGATCATCGCCGCGCCGCCCCATTTCCTCGGCGATATCCGCACCGTGCTGGGCGCCAGCGCCCGGGCCAAGCTGCAGGCCGCGATCGACAAGGATCTCGTGAAGCTGCCGGCCGCGGATCTGCCCAAGGCCCTGATGGCGGCCATCGGCTTCTGATCTCCCCTTACCCCGTCCCCTCGGCCACCGTCGCGCCCGCTTCCAGCCGCAGGTCATAGGACATGGCGCCCGCCGCGCTCAGCAGGCGGGCGAGCAGGGGGCTGTGGGTGATCACGATCACCTGGCTGCGCTCCGCCGCGTTCAGGATCAGTTCGGACAGGGGATAGGACAGGTCGGGGTGCAGGCTCTGGTCCGGCTCGTTCAGGATGAGCAGCGGGCTCGGCCGGGGCGATAGCAGGGCGGCGATCAGGCAGAGATAGCGCAGCGTGCCGTCCGACAGCTCCCGTGCTGCGAAGGCGCGCTTGAAGCCGCGCATGTGCAGGAAGGTGGCGAACTGGCCATCGCGCATCTCGATGTGCAGCTGCGCGCCGGGAAAGGCGCGGTCGATGGCATCGGCCAATCCGCGCGTGTCGCCGATCTCGAGGATGGTCTGGAACGCCGCCGCGAGGTCGCGGCCATCGGCCGCCAGCACCGGCGTCCGCGTGCCCACCTGCGGGCTGCGGATCGGCGAATCGGCGTCGGTGCTGAAGTGGTGATAAAAGCGCCAGCGTCGCAATTGCGCCTGGGCCATCGCGACATCGGGGTAGAGATGCGGCTCGCGCAGTTGCGCCAGCGCCGCTTCCTGCGGCTCGAGCGCGGCCGGATAGGTGGTCCGCCCGCGTGCGCCCCGTGCCTGCATCCAGGCGCTGGGGCCTTTCCGCTCCAATAACCGCGTGCCGTCGGGGGCGGTCAGCCGCTCTTCCTTCACATAAGGATCGAGGGCGAAGGCACCCTCGGGCGGGGGCGGCAGGCCGCAGACGAGGCTGAAGCTCCAGTCCAGCGCCTCGACGTCGACCTCGATCCGGCGGCGCTCGTCCTTCAGCCAGTCCCCGGCCCAGAGCGCCGAGGGCATCCCGCCGTCGGCGACGATACTGGCGGCGAGGCGCCCGCGCGCCGCGGCGAGCACCAGGCCGAGGGCGCGGTAGAGGTTGGATTTGCCGGCGCCGTTCGCCCCGGTGATCACGGTCAGGTCACCCGGCTCGAGGCCGACCGCGCGCAGCGAGCGATAGTTGCGGATCGCGAAGCGGCGCAGCACCCGCGCCTCACATCTCGGAAAGGACGCCGCGAATCTTCTCGGCCTGGCCGGCGATGATGGTGTGATCGCCCGGGCGCTGGCCGTGCTCGGTCGAGATCACGCCGTCGCCGAGGCGGCGGGGCAGGATATGCATGTGGAAATGGAACACGGTCTGACCGGCGGCCGGGCCGTTGGCCTGGAACAGATTCATGCCATCGGGGCCGATCGCCTGCGCCATGGCGAGGGCGACTCGCCTGGTCGTCCGCATCACCGCCGCCGTCAGATGGTCGGGCATGGCGTAGAGATCCGGGTGATGTTCCTTGGGGATCACCAGCGTATGGCCGGGACTGAGCGGAAAAATGTCCATGAAGGCCAGGGTTTCGTCGTCCTCATAGACCTTGTGGCAGGGCATGACGCCGTCGATGATCTTGCAAAAGATACAGTCCGGGTTGCGGACGGGCTGGCGGTCGGTGGCCATGCTCGGCTTCTCCTCGATGTCGGGGCGCCAGCCTATCGGGGCGCACGCCGGCGATCAATCGCGGCGGCGTTCAGCGGCCTTCCTCGTGGCGATAGGGCGCATGATCGGCGAGATAATCCGCCTCGACCGCCACCGCCTCGCGTTCCCGGCGCAGGTAATCGTCGACGGCCCGGCGGAAGCCGGGATCGCGGATCCAGTGCAGCGAATAGGTCTCGCGCGGGACATAGCCGCGCGCCAGCTTGTGCTCGCCCTGCGCCCCCGCCTCGACCCGCTTGAGGCCGCGCGCGATGGCGAAGTCGATGGCCTGGTAATAGCAGACCTCGAAATGCAGGCAGGGGTGATCCTCGATACAGCCCCAGTTCCGGCCGTAGAGCGTATCGGCGCCGATCAGATTCAGCGCCCCGGCGATCCAGCGCCCCTGGCGCCTCGCCATGACCAGCAGCACGCGGTCGCGCAGGGTCTCGTGCAGGCGGCGGAAGAATTCGCTGTTCAGATAGGGCGTGCCCCATTTCACCGCGCCGGTGGCGAGGTAGCAGCGCTCGAAGGCCGCCCAATGCTCGGGCAGAAGGGCATCGCCGGTCAGGGCGTGGATTTCGATGCCGTTCCCCTCCACCGCCTCGCGGCGCTCCTTCCTGATCTGCTTGCGCTTGCGCGAGGCCAGCACCGACAGGAAATCCTCGAAACTGCCGTAACCCTGGTTATCCCAATGGAACTGGCGGTCGGTGCGTTGCAGGAAACCTTCCGCGCCCAGCCTCTGCCATTCCCCCTCGGTCGGGAAGGTGATGTGCAGGGTGGCGATATTGTTGCCTTCGGCGATATCGACGGCGGCGCGGGCCAGCAGGCGTTCCACCACGGGCCGGTCGAAGCCCGGGGCGACGAGGAAGCGGGGGCCGGTCACCGGCGTGAAGGGCACGGCGGACTGAAGCTTGGGGTAATAGCGCCCGTCCGCCCGCTCGAAAGCCTGGGCCCAGCCCTGATCGAAGACATATTCGCCGCGCGAATGGCTCTTGAGGTAGAGCGGCAGGATGCCCGCCACCCGCCCTTCGTCACGCAGCACCAGATGATGGGGCGCCCAGCCGGTCTGGTCGCTGGCGCAGCCCGAGGCTTCCGTGCAGGTGAAGAAGGCGTGGGAGACGAAGGGATTGTCCGGCCCGGCGCAGGAATCCCAGTCGGCTGCCGCGATCTCGGCGACACCGCGGGCAAGCTCGATCCGCAACTGTTCGGGCGACTCCATCACCGCCAGAGCGTGACCCCGGCGCGGCGCCGTGCCAAGGGGCATCAAGCGGCGGCCAGCTGCTTTTTCTCCCGACCCAGCCGATGGATGGCGAAGCCGAACAGGAGGGCGATGCCCGCCAGCACGCCGAGCAGCAACCGGAAGGCGGCGGCGAAGGCTTCACGCCCGGCGGTGCGCAAGGCATCGCCCGCCGGACCGCCCAGCCCCGCCGCCTCGGCGAAGGTCGCGCCGATCGAACCCGCCCCCGGCCCGGCATGATCGAGCCCGAGGCCATAGGCAAGCCCGAGCAGCGAGCCGAAGAGCGCGATGCCGAGCCCGGTGCCCAATTCGTAGGAGACGGATTCGATGGCGGCGGCGGCCCCGGCCTTGTCGGCGGGGGCGGC
>JAOZVS010000011.1 GCA_025869435.1 Zavarzinia sp. | reverse complement strand
CCTTTTTCCTTGCCTTCCACCGGCTTCGGGTACAGTGACGGTTGCAGAGAATCGGCGCCGACCTTAGCGTCGCCGGAACGTGGGTTCGTGAGGGGACGGTCATGCGCAAGCTGGTACTGGGATTGGTGGCGATCATCGCCTTTGGCGCCGCCGTTGCCTGGTTCTGGATGCATAACGCGCGGCGCGATCAGGCCTCGGCACCGACCGTCGCCCAGGCGACGGCCAGCCTGCCCGACATTCGCATCGGCCTTGCCGCGCCACTGTCCGGCGATCAGGCCGCCTTCGGCGCGCAACTGAAAACCGGCGTCGAATTCGCCATCGCCATGGTCAACGCCAATGGCGGCATCGCCGGCCGCAAGGTCGAACTGGTGACCAGGGACGACGCCTGCGACAGCGCGAAGGCCGCCGGTGTCGCCGCCGAATTCGTCTCGTCCGGCATCGTCGCGGTGATCGGTCATTTCTGCTCCGGCGCCAGCGAGGCGGCGGCGGCGGTCTATGGCCCGGCCCAGGTGGTCATGATCACCCCGGGATCGACCGATCCGCGCCTGACGGACCAGGCCGGCGGCACGGTTTTCCGCACCGTCTGGCGCGACGATTATCAGGGCCTGATCGCCGCCGCCCTGATCAAGCAGACCATGCCGAAGAAAAAGATCGGCATCATCCGCGACGGCACGCTTTACGGCCAGCAGGTGGTGACGGTGTTCAAGGCCGCCGTCGCCAAGCTGGAGATGCCCGAGGCCGCGGCCGATCTCGTCATCGGCGCCGATCTCTCGGCCAAGACGGCGGCCGCCAAGCTGAAATCGGCCGGCGTCGGGGTCGTCTTCGTCGCCGCCGTGCCCGAGCGCTCCGGCGCTTTCGTGAAGGCGCTGCGCGATGCCGGCGTCACCGCCTCGATCATCGGCACCGATGCCATGGCGAGCCCGGATTTCGTCAAGGCGGCCGGCGCCAAGGCGGCGGATGGCGCCATCGTGACCTTCGCCCGCAACCCGCTGGACAATCCCGCCGCCGCCAAGGCGATCGAGAAACTGCTCGACCAGGGCAAGGATCCGTCGGGCTACGTCCTCAACGCCTTCGCGGCGGCGGAAGTGCTGACCGCCGCCCTCGGTCCTGTGGTGAAGCCCGATCCGGCCGCCCCGATCGACGGCAAGCGCCTCGCCGCCACGATCCGGGTCAATCGCTTCACCACGGTGCTCGGCGAAATCGCCTTCGACGCCAAGGGCGACCTGTCCAAGCCCGGCGTCGTCTATTACGTCTGGAAGGGCGGCGAACTCAAGGCGATGTGAGCGTGCCGTCGCCGACCGCGTCGGCGACGCTGGCGAAGCCGTCGCGGGCCAGCAGGGCGGCCAGTTCCCGCTTGATCGTGCCGACGACGCCCGGGCCGCGGAACACCATGGCGGTATAGAGCTGCAGCAGGCTGGCGCCGGCCCTGATCTTGCCGTAGGCATCCTCGCCCGTGAAGATGCCGCCGACACCGACGAGGGTGGCGTCTTTGCCGACCGCCCGCCGGATCGCGGCGAGAAGCGCGGTCGAGGCGCCATAGATCGGCCGGCCGGACAGGCCGCCGCGCTCGGCCTTGTGCGGCGAGGTCAGGCTGTCGGGGCGCAGCGCGCTCGTATTGGCGACGACGAGGCCGGCGAGGCCGTGGCGCATGGTGACCTCGGCGATGGCGAGGGCTTCCGCTTCCGAAAGGTCCGAGGCGAGTTTGACCAGCATCGGTGTCCGGTGGCCGCCGCGCGCGGTCAGCAGCCGGGCGAGGAGATCGTCCAGCCGGACGGGATCCTGGAACATGCGCCCGTTCTTCGTGTTGGGACAGGAGACGTCGACGGTCAGATAATCGGCAATGGGGGCGAAACCTTGCACCAGACGGACGAAATCCTCCGCCGGGGCCTCCGAATCGCTGTTGCTGGCGAGATTGACCCCCAGGGGAAAGCCGGGATGCCTCGCGGCGCGGACGCGCAGCGCGACCGCCGCCTCGCCCTCGTTGTTGAAGCCCATGCGGTTGATCGCGCCGAAATCGCCATCCAGCCGGAACAGGCGCGGCCGGGGATTGCCCACCTGTGGCCGTGGCGTGACGCCGCCGACCTCGCCGAAACCAAAGCCGAGCCGGGACAGGCGATGGGCCGCCACGGCATTCTTGTCGAATCCGGCGGCGAGACCGAGCGGATTGGCGAAGTTCAATCCCATCGCCCGGACGGCGAGCGCCGCCGGATTCTCGCCACCAACAGGCGGCATGATTCCAGAGGCCAGCAAGCGAAGGGCGAGGCCATGGGCGGTTTCAGGGTCGAATCGGCGAATGATCGGCCATACTAGGCGATACCAGCCGACGGGCGTGATGGTGGAGGCACGGGTCATGGTGGATGGACGCTAGCGGAATGTGGCGCGGCTTTGAAGCGAGGTCTATGCAGGCGCGGCTTGTTCTGGCGCTGGTGCTCATGCTGTGCGCGGGCTCGGCCCGGGCGGCGAGCGATTATCGCCTCGACCTGAGCGGTCTGCCGGACGACACCACCCGCGGCCTTGTCGAGGAGACGAGCGAACTCGTCACCCTGAAGGACAAGCCGCCGCCCAGCCTGACCGCCCTGCGCAACCGCATCCGGGGCGATCTCGACCGCATCCGCCTGGTGCTCAACGCCTATGGCTGGTTCGATGCCGCCATCGACGTGAATTCCGACGAGGACCAGAAGCCGGTCCCCGTCGCCATCCGCGTCACGCCGGGGGAGCGTTATGCCGTGGGCGCCCTGCGCCTGACCGATCCGGGCGGCGTCGACCTCGGCCCCGCCCTGGCGCCGTCTCCCGAGCGCCTGGGGCTCAAGACGGGGGCGCCCTATGACGCCCGCGCCGTTCTCGATGCCGAAGCGGCGATCATCATCCATCTTGGCCAGCGCGGCCGGCCCTTCGCCAAGGTCGCGCATCGCGATGCCGTGCTCGACCGGGCGGGCCGGCGGGTGAATATCACCTGGGCGATCGACTATGGCCCCCTGGCCAGCTTCGGCCCGACCAGTTTCGAGGGGCTGGAGCGGTTGAAGGACAAGGCCGCCCGGGCGCTGCTGCGCTGGCGCGAAGGCGACGACGTCAACATCGACCAGATCGAGGAGACGCGCCGCGCCTTCGTCGCCACCGGCCTGTTCGGCACGGTCAGCGTCACCACCCAGCCGCCGGGGCCGGACGGCAGGGCGCCCATGCTGATCCGGGTGACCGAGGCGAAGCCCCGCACCATCGGCGGCGGCCTGCGCTATTCCACCAGCGACGGTGCCGGTGCCCGCGCCTTCTGGGAACACCGCAACCTGCTGGGCGGGCGCGAGACCCTGCGCATCACCGCCGATATCGCCCAGACCGGCTACAGTCTCGACGCCAAGGCGAAGAAGCCGGATTTCGAATGGCGGGCTGTCGATCTCGTGTTCGAGGCCAAGGCGAAGCGCGAGGAACTGGATGCCTATGACCTCGACACCTTCTCGATCGGTGGCGGCCTCGAATGGCGCTATTCGCCGCGATGGTTCTTCTCGGGCGGCGCCACGCTGGAGCAGAGCCATATCGACGACGACGGCGTCACCGAGGACTACACGCTGTTCGGCGTTCCGGTGATCGCGCGGCGCGACACGTCGAACGATGCGCTCGATCCGACGCGGGGGCATCGCCTGACCTTCTCGCTCACCCCCTATTACGACCTGGCCGGGACCGCCGGCACCTTCCTGATCGGTCAGGCCTCGGCCTCGACCTATCTGCCGCTCGATGATGCGGAGGATTACGTGCTCGCGCTGCGCGGGGGCCTCGGCGCGACCTTCGGCGGCTCGACCTATTCGCTGCCGGCGGACAAGCGCTTCTATGCCGGTGGCGGCGATTCGGTGCGCGGCTTCGCCTATCAGGCAGCGGGGCCGCTGGGCAGCGACGACGAGGCGACCGGCGGCAAATCCCTGTTGACCGGCGCGGTCGAGATGCGCTGGCGGGTGACCGAGACCATCGGTCTGGTGCCCTTCGTCGATTTCGGCAGCGTGTTCGAGGACAGTATTCCCGATTTCGGCGCCGATCTCTTCATGGGCGCCGGTCTCGGTCTGCGCTATCGCTCGCCGATCGGGCCGCTGCGCCTCGATATCGCGACGCCGATCGTGGGCAAGCGCGACAGCGACGATATCATCCAGATCTATATTTCCATCGGTCAGGCCTTCTGAGCCGGGAGGAGGGCGAAAGATGAAACCTTCACTGTCCCGGACCCTGAAATGGACCGGCATCGGGCTCGGCGCGCCGCTGGTCGTCATCGCCCTTGCGATCGCCGCCCTGCAGGTGCCGGCGGTGCAAAGCCGGCTGGCTGCCTTCATTTCCGATCAGGTCTCCAGCCCGGAGATGACCATCCGGCTGGACGGGTTGTCCGGCGGCCTGCCCTTCGGGCCAGCGCTCGCCCGGATCGAAGTGTCCGACCCGGTGGGACCGTGGCTGACGGTCGAGAATGCCCGGGTCTCGATCGATCCCTACGCCCTCATCGGCGGCCGCATCCATGTCCGGGAAATCGTCGCCAGCCGCCTCGTGCTCGATCGCCTGCCCATGGCCGGCGCCGAGCCGCCGCCATCCGAGGAGCCCACCAGCGATTTCTCCCTGCCGCGCCTGCCGGCCGGCCTTGCCCTCGACCGCCTGTCGGTGCCCGAAATCGTGCTGGGCGCCGCCCTCGCCGGGGCGGAGACGCGCTTTGCCCTCGGCGGGCGGCTGGGGGTCGATGGCGTTGGTATCGCCGGGGCCAGCCTTTCCCTGCAACCGGTGGCGGGCGCGGACTCGACCCGCCTCACCCTCGACGTCCGCCACGAGCCGCAGGGCGATCATCTGGCCCTCGATGTCCGGCTGGACGAGCCGGCCCATGGGCCGATCTCGCGGATCGCGGGCCTCGCCAGTGACGAGCCGCTGCATGTCGCCCTGACCGGCCAGGGTCCCCTGACCGGCTTCGAGGCCGATCTGAAACTGGCCGCGCTCGGCGCCCGTCTCGACGGCCGGCTGAGCCTTGCCCGCGATGGCGCGGCGATCAATGCCAGCCTGCGGGGCCGGGCGCTGCCCGGGCCGCTGGTGCCGGCGGATTATAGCGCGCTGGTCGGGGATGGCATCGGCATCGACCTGGCGCTTTCCGTCGGGGGGGAGACGGTCGATGTCTGGCGTCTTGGTCTCGTGCTGAGGGGGGTCGTTCTTGATGCGCTGGGGCAGTTGAAGGGTGGGGCCGACGCCAGTCTGTCGGCCCGGATCGACGTGCGGCCGGATGCCCCGCTGCCCGAGCTTGCCACCCTTCCGGTGGCGCTCCGCCCCAGCCTGATCGAACTCGAGGGGGTGGCGGATCTCTCGGTCGGCGGCGCCGATATCACCCGCCTTCATGTCGCCGCGCCCGGCGCCGAGGTCGAGGGCAAGGCGACGCTCGCCGATGGTTTCGCTTCGCTGAAGGCCGAGGTCGGGGCAAGACTGGCCGATCTCGCGCAAGTGCCCGAGGCGGGCCTGGCCGGAGCCGGAACCTTGGCCATTACGGCGGAGGGTCGGCTCACCCCGCTCGATATCGGCTTCACCGCCGATGTCGCGGGCGAGAATATCGCGGGCGACGCCGACCTGCCCCGCCTGCTGGGACCGGCGCCCCGGGTATCCCTCGCCGGGCGCTACGCCGACGGCGGGGCCTTGGTGCTCGACCGTCTCTCGGCGGAGGCCGCGGTGGCCAGCCTGCGGGCCAGGGGCAGTTTCGATCCCGCCGCCGAGACCTTGTCGGCCGAAGTCGCGGGCAAGGCCTCGGATCTTGGCCGGCTGGGCCTCGAAGGCCTCGCCGGCAGTGTCGATCTGGCGGGCACGGTGCAGGGACCGGTGATGAAGCCATTGCTGGACCTGACCCTGACCGGCGCCGGGGTCTCGGCCGGGGGCATCGCCTTCGGCGATCCGCGACTGGTCCTCAAGGCCGTGCCCGATGCCGCCGGCACATCGGCCGGGCGGCTCGATGTCGAGACCGGCGGGACCTATCCGACACGGCTCGGCGCCGATGTCGCCTTCGACGGGGTAACGGCGCGGGTCACGGGCCTGTCCGGGCAGGTGCTGGGCGTCGACCTCGCTGGCGATATCGCCTATGCCAGCGACAGCGGCCTCGCGGAGGGCCGGGTGAAGGCCGTGGTGCCGAGGCTCGCCACGCTGTCCCCCGTCGCTGGAATGCCGCTTGCTGGTTCCGCCCGCGTCGAACTGGCGCTGGCGCCCCGCGACAAGGGGCAGGGCGCCGATGTGACGGCGGAACTGCGCAACGCCAGTGCCGCCGGTGCGACGCTTGCCCGGCTCGACCTCAAGGCCGCGCTCGACGATCTCCTGGGTGCCGGCAAGGGCCGGGCAACTGTCGAGGCCACGGGTCTTGCCAGTGGCGATGCCACCATCGACCGGCTGACGGCGAAAGCCGATCTCGCCTCCTTCGCCGATATCGGCTTCACCGTCGCGGCGGCGGGCGGCGTGCCGGCACCCGTGAAGCTCGATATCGAAGGCCGTTTCGAGAATTTTGATACGCCAAGGATTACTGCGAAAAGCCTGACCGGCACCCTGGCCGAGACCGATTTCGGCCTGCGGAAGCCGCTGACGGTCACTCTCGGCGCCGAGACGGCGGTGAAGGGTCTCGACCTCGCTTTTGGCAAGGCGCGCCTCGTCGGCGATGTCACCATCGGCAACGCGCCCTCGGGCAAGCTGCGCCTCAACGGCTTCGATTTCGCCGATGTCGCGGCGCTGGTCCCCGCCGGCAGCCTGCCGGGCGGTCTTCTCGACGCCTCGCTCGACATTTCGGGCAATCGCGGGCGTCTCGACCTTGCCGCCAAGGGCCTGACGCCGCCGGAAGGGCTTCTCGACGTCGCCGCCGCCGACATGCCGAAGCCCGATCTCGAGGCCAGCATCGCCTGGCAGGGGCGAAAGGCCGATGTCGATCTGGCCGTCACCGGTATCCGCGAGGCGACGATCAAGGCCAATGGCTCGGTTCCGATACGGATCGAGGGCGGCATTCCCCTGCCGGACCAGAAGGGCGCCCTCGATCTCGCGGTGCGGATCGACGCGAACCTGCGCCGTCTCGCACCCCTGTTGCCGCTGGGCGACAACAGGATCGCCGGTCGGCTGGCGGTCGACGCGACCATCAAGGGAACGCCGGCCGCGCCAGAGCCCGTGGGCCGCCTGACCCTGGAGAAGGGCCGGGTGACCAATGGCCTGTCGGGTTTCGAGCTGCGCGACCTTGCCCTCGCGGTCGCCTTCACGGGAACGAGCGCGACCATCGAATCCCTGAAGGGCACCGATGGCGAGGGCGGCACCATCGCCGGCAGCGGCAGCGCCCGCCAATTGGCCGATGGCGATTTCGCCATCGACGGCCAGGTGACCGCGCGTTCGCTGCGTTTCACCCGTCTCGATCTGGCGACCACCGACGGCGATGTCGATATCGCGCTGGCGGGCACGGCGACGGCGCCCGAAGTGAAGGGCACGGTGACCATCCGCCACGGCAATGTCGAGATTTCCGCCAAGGTCCCGCCTTCGGTCGCCGTCGTGGAGGTGCGCGATCCGGCCGCGCCGGGGACGCCGCCGACGCCGCTCGCCCTGCCGCCGGACAAGGATGCGCCGCCGCCCCGGGTCGGCAGCCTCGATCTCGCGATCCATGCGCCGGGGCAGTTCTTCGTCCGGGGCCGTGGTCTTGACTCCGAATGGCGCGGCACGATCAGGGTGACCGGCGCCCTGACCGCGCCCGATCTCTCGGGCGGGTTCGAGGTGGTCCGGGGCACCTTCACCCTGGCCGGGCGGCCGTTCTCGATCTCGGAAGGCTCGCTCACCTTCCCGTCCGGTCTCGCCGCCGCGCCCCAGTTGAATATCGTTGCGACCGCGCCGGCCGATGACGTCACGGCCAAGGTCACGGTCACCGGTCCGGCCAATGCCCTGAAGATCCAGCTCTCGTCCGAGCCGTCCCTGCCCAATGACGAGGTGCTGAGCCGGGTGCTGTTCGGCCGTTCGGTCTCCAATCTGACCGCCAGCCAGGCGGTGCGGCTGGGCCAGACCGCGCTCGAATTGTCGGGCCAGGGCGGCGGCGATTTCCTGGGCAAGGTTCGCGACACGCTCGGCCTCGACCGGCTGGAAATCGGCTCGGACGACAGCGCCGACACGAAGTCCGGTGGCGCGCTCGCGGGCAGCAGCCTGTCCGCCGGGCGCTATATCGCCGAAGGGGTCTATCTCGGCTTCGAGCAGGGTCTGTCGCCCAATTCCGGCGCGGTCAACATCGAGGTCGAGGTCTATCCGCGGGTGACGGTGGAAGGCAATATCGGCCAGGACAATAATTCGGCGCTCGGCCTCAATTACAAATTCGACTATTGAGGCCGGTCGCCCGCCCTATTTGAACATGCCCTTGCGGCCGTTCGGGGCATAGAGGTCGAAGCAGACGGTCAGGGCCTTGGTCGCCTTGCTGGAGCCTTTCAGGTTCACGGTCCAGGAGCGACCGTCCGCCATGGCGAGATTCATGGCATTGCCGGCCTTGAACGCGATCCAGAACTGGGCATCGTAGCCGAGGCTGGAAACCATGCCCTGGGGATCGTCGATGGTGACGCCGGCGAATGTATCGTAGCGCCGGTCGATCTGCATCTGCATCGCCGTGGTCGAGCCGACGCGGAGCTGCCACTTCGGGCTCCAGAAGGCGATGATCACGCCCTGATCGGCCAGCAGGATCGACAGCACCATGCCGTCGTCGAAGGAGGTTTCCATGCCGCAATGGCCGAAACTGCCGTCGTCATTCTGATAGGCGTAGGTCGTCCAGTAACCGGAGACATATTCGTCGATCCGCTTGCCGGCGAAAGCCGGCGTCGCCGCCATGACGAGGGCCGCGAGTATGGCGATGAAACGCATGATCGATTGTCCCCGTGTTGATCCCCGGGGCAAGGATAACAAAGGCCGCCGACAAAGGCGACCCGGCGCGCCACCCCGGTTCAGGGATGGCGCGCCGGGACCTCAGGCGACCTGGCTCTGCTCCGCGACGGCGTGGCCGAAGAAGGAGCGGCCGAGATCATCGGTGATGGCGATCAGCTGCAGCTGCACCCAGTCGAGGAATTCGTGCAGACCGCCGCCCAGCACCATTTCGATGGAGCGGTTGGCGAGCGTGCCCCGGACGCCGTCGAGGATTTCCAGCGTGCGGTTGCCCGCGCGCAGGCCATAACGCTGGCGCAGGCGCACCACGATTTCGTCGATCGAGGCGATGCAGACCGCGGTCGAACGCGGGAAGGCATTGTTGAAGATCAGGAAACCGGCGACCGATCCCGGGCTCATGCCGCGCGGCTGAACCCGGCGATAGGCGTGATAGCCGGCGGCCGAGCGCAGCAGGGCGTTCCACTGCGAGACATCGAGCGGCGAGCCCACTTCCGCCGCGCCGGGCAGCAGCAGGTGATACTTGATGTCGAGCAGGCGGGTGCCCTGGTCGGCCCGCTCGATCAGCTTGCCGAGCTGGTAGAAATACCAGCCCTCGTCGCGATAGAGCGTGCCTTCGAGGATGCCGGTATGAGTCTGGCAACCTTCCTTGATCTTCGAGCAGATGCGCGACAGGTCGGCCCGGCCGACATCGGCCGGGGTCAATGTCCGCAGCCAGCTGTGGAACATGTTCAACTGGGTCCACAGCTCGGTCGAGATCAGCGGCCGCAGGGTGCGGGCATTGTCGCGCGCGGCCTTGATCGAGGAATAGATCGAGGTGTGGTTCTCGGGATCCAGCAGATAATAGTGGATGACGTTGTTCGCGGTCGCCGCCTGATGCTTCTTGAAGAAGGGCTCGGCGTCGGCGTGAAGATTCACGATCGACAGCCAGTTTTGCGATCCGCGAGCATCGCGGCTGAAGGTCTCGTTGACGTCGAGAATACGCGCCAGGTTCTCGGCTCGCTCCATGGAGCGGGCCAGCCAGAACATGTCTTCGGCGAAACGGGCAAGAAGTCTAGCCAAGCACCCACGTGTCTTTCGACCCGCCTCCCTGGCTTGAGTTGACGACAAGCGAGCCGCGACGAAGCGCGACCCGGGTGAGACCGCCGGGCAGGACCCAGGTGGATTTGCCGGTGATGGCGAAGGGCCGCAGGTCGACATGGCGAGGTTCGACCTCGCCCTCGACCAGGGTCGGGCAGACCGACAGCTGGATCGTCGGCTGGCTGATGTAGTTGGACGGGTCCGCCAGCAGGCTGGCGCGGCAGGCCTCAAGCTCTTCCTTCGACGCCTTGGGGCCGACCGTGATGCCATAGCCACCGGATTCGGCGACCGGCTTCACGACGAGCTTGTCGAGATTGGCGAGCGTATAGGCGAGGGCTTCCGGCTCCCGGCAGATGTGGGTCAGCACATTGTCGAGGATGGCGTCTTCCTGCATGTAGTATTTGATCAGCCGCGGCATATAGGCGTAGACCGCCTTGTCGTCGGCGACGCCGGTGCCGACCGAATTGGCCAGCGCGACATTGCCGGCCCGGACGGCCCGCATCAGCCCGGCGACGCCCAGTGTCGATTCCGGGCGGAACACCTCGGGGTCGAGGAAGTCGTCGTTCAGGCGGCGATAGATCGTGTGAACCCGTTCCAGCCCGCCGGTGGTCTTCATGTAGACCCGGTCGTTCTCGACGATGAGATCGCGGCCCTCGACGAGGGGCACGCCCATTTCGCGGGCGAGGAAGATGTGCTCGAAATAGGCGGAATTATAGGCCCCGGGCGACAGCAGCACGACCTGGGGATCGACCGCGTCGGGCGGCGCGATCTCGACCATGGCTTCCTGCAGCTTGGGGCCGTAATTGTCGACCGGCAGGATCGAGATGTCGGTGGTCAGGTCCGGGAAGGCCCGCAACATCATGTTGCGGTTCTCGAGGACATAGGACACGCCCGACGGGGTCCGGGCATTGTCCTCGAGGACCATGAACTTGCCCTTGTCGTCGCGCACCACGTCGATGCCGCAGATGTTGGCATAGGCGCCGTGGGGGATCTTCACCCCGATCATCTCGGGCCGGTAGTTGCTGTTGTTCAGCACCAGTTCGGCCGGGATGATGCCGTCCTTCAGCGCGTGCTGGGGGCCGTAGACATCGGCGAGGAACAGGTTGATCGCCGTAACCCGCTGGATGACGCCGGCCTCGAGGTGAGCCCAGTCCTCGCGGCTGAGGATGCGCGGGATGACGTCGAAGGGCAGGATCCGGTCGATGGCATCCTTGTCGGAATAGACCGTGAAGGTGATGCCGAGGTTGTAAAGCTCGCGTTCGGCGTCTTCGGACCGGCGCTGAAGCGCATCAAGATCGAGCTGCGCCAGCCGCTCGCGGATGGCCACCGTATGCTCCACCGGGGGCGTATCGTGCTGCCCCATGATCTCGCAAAAGAATGGACCTTGATCATATCGGGACAGAACGCCGCTCATCCAAGTCCTCGCTTCATCGGTGAATCGAGCCTAGCAAACTAATCCGATGCGCCGCATCAAAAATCGGCACATTCAGCTCAGACCTTGGACGGTGCATCGTTTTTGAGCGGAACGACATCGACGCCGACCTGAAGCCGGTGCGATCCGCCGCCGATGATGATGCCGCGAAGCGGCGCGACATCGTCGTAATCCCGCCCGCAGGCGAGGATGATGTGGTCGAGGCCGGGGATGCAGTCGTTGGTCGGGTCGAGCTCCAGCCAGCGGTCGGGGCCGATCCAGACGGCGACCCAGGCGTGGGACTGGTCGGAGCCGACGAGGCGCGGCCGGCCCGGCGGCGGCGTGGTGCGCAGATAACCGCTGACGTATCGCGCGGGCAGGCCGAGCGAGCGCAGGCAGGCAATCATCAGATGGGCGAAATCCTGACACACGCCGCGTTTCACGCTGAGCACTTCCGAGGGCGGGGTCGTCACCGTCGTCGCCTGCGGATCGAAGGTGAATTCGGTGTTGATGCGGGTATTGAAGGCGAGCAGGGCCTCGATCACCGGGCGGCCCGGGGGAAAGTCCTCGGCGGCATATTCGGCGAATTCCCGATCCACCCCGATCAGCGTCGAATCCTGCAGGAAGGCAAAGGCGTCCAGGGTTTCCGGTCCCGCCGCGTCGAGCCGGGCGCGCAGCGCGTCCCAGGCCGGGGCCGAGGCCGGATCCGGCGCGGGCTCGCCCACGATCTCGATCTCGATCAGGGATTCGACGATCAGTTTCTGGTGCGGTTCCTCGACCGCGAACTGGACGATGGGATTGTCGAAGGCATCGTGCCGCTCGTTCCAGGTCGAAGGCTCGGGAATGACGCGCAGCTCGTGGCGCAACAGGCGCTGGCGGCTGCTGTCGCGCGGCTTCAGATGGGCGAGATGATGGGCGAGGGTGACCGGCTCGCCATAGTCATAGACCGTGTTGTGACGGGCCTCGAAGCGGATCATGGCTTGATCACCGTGCGGATCGGCCCGCCGGGCCGGACCGCCAGGGCATGGCTGAAATAGGTCTGCGAGATGATGTCGGACAGCTCGGGCAGGGTTACATGAACGGCGTCGATCAGGGCTTCCAGCTCGACATGGCGGCCATCGGCGCCGGTCCCGGCGAGGCGCATGATCTCGGCCGCGCGCAATTCGGCGAGGGCGGTCTGGGCCAGCAGCCGCGCCGCGCCCGAGCCGAAGGCGCCGCGCTCCCGCGGCAGGTTCTCGACATGGTCGGCGAGCGCCCACATCTGCCGCGCCAGCGAGCGGGGATTGGCCTCGTCGAGCAGCAGGAGATCGAGCACCGGGGCGAATTGCGCCGCGGTGAAATAGCGCGCGCGATAGGTCATGAAACTGTCGGCGATCTCGAGCGCGAGGTCGAGGGCGCGGCCGCCGCCGTCCGCCCCGCCGACGATGAGTTCGCGCGCCAGTTCGACCGAGCACAGCGCCCGCTCCACCCGCCGGCCCAGATCCATGAAGCGCCAGGCCTGGCCGCGGGTCATGTTTTCCATGCCGAGGCCCGACAGGGCGGCCATGGAGGCGACGATCGAATCGAAACATTCGAGGAGGCCGACATAATCGCCGGGGGTCGCCTTGCCGATATCCGCGATCTGGCCATGCAGGTTCAGCAGCACCCGGGTCATGTCGACCGACAGGCGGTCGCGCACCATGCCCGTGTTCATGTTCAGGCGGCGCACCATGGAGGCGAAGCCGCTGGAGCGGGTCTCGTCGGTCAGATGGGGCAGCAGGTCGGTATCGAAGCGCTCCCGGTCGGAGAGCGCGAGGGCCGCCAGCTTCGGCGTGATCTCGCCGAAGGAGGCGAGGAAGGCGGCGCCCGGGCCGATTTCTTCCTGCGCGGCCTGGCCACCGCCATCGGTCAGGCGCTGGACGAGGGCCCGCAGGGCGCGAACGCCGAATTCCGCCCGCTCGGCATAACGCCCGACCCAATAGAGATCGTCGGCGACCCGGCTCGGCAGGTTATTGCCCTGGCGCCGTACCTCGACCGTGGTATCGGGCGGCCGCAACAGGCTGAACTGCTCGACCGGCGCGCTGGACAGCACCCAGGCATCCTTGGACAGGCCACCCTGCTGCAGGCGGAGGATCGGGCGATCCGGCGTCGGCGCGATGCGGACGAGGGCGCCCGGCATCACGGAAAAGCCCCGCTCGGTCGCCGTCAGGAAGGCGCGCATGGCGATGGGCTGCGGCCGGGGGCCTTCCGCCGTGAAGCAGGGTGCCGTCGACAGGCGCACCGGCGCCTGGCCGACGCCATCATAGGGATGGTCGCCAAAATGGCGGGCCCAGCTTTCGGCCGTGTCGGGTGGCGCGACCCCGATCCGGGGGAAGGCCGGGCGCAGGGCGTAATTGCCACCGCGCGCCATCAGCCGGTCGCGGCCCTGCGGCTCGCCCGCCCAGACCGTGTCGATATTGGTCAGTTGCAGATCTTCATCCAGCAGGTGGCGTGAGAGGGCCGGCAGGAAGGGCATCAGGGCCGGCGTCTCGACCAGGCCGGTGCCCAGCGCGTTGGCGACGATGACATGGCCCGCCAGCACCGCCTGAACGAGGCCGGCGACGCCCAGCGAGGAATCGCCGCGCAGCTCGAGCGGATCGCAGAAATCGTCGTCGACCCGGCGCAGGATGACGTCGACCGGCTCCAGCCCGCCCAGGGTCTTCAGGAAGACGCGGTTGCCGCGCACGGTCAGGTCATTGCCCTCGACCAGCGTGTAGCCGAGGTAGCGCGCCAGATAGGCGTGCTCGAAATAGGTCTCGTTATAGGGACCGGGGGTGAGCAGCACGATGCGCGGATAGCGCGTCCAGGGCGCGAGGTTGCGCAGGGTCTGGCGCAGCCGGTCGAACCAGGCGGCGAGGCGTTTCACCTTCATCGCGCGGTAGGCTTCCGCCAGCGAGCGCGAGGTGATGATGCGGTTTTCCAGCGCGTAACCGGCGCCGGCCGGGGTGCGCGTGCGGTCGCCCACGACCTGCCAGCGGCCTTCCGGGTCGCGCACCAGATCGACGGCGTAGACATGCAGCCAGATCTCCGCTGGCGGCCGGAAACCGGCGAGCGGGCGCAGATAGTCCGGATTGCATTCGACGATGCCGGGATGCAGCACGCCGTCCTTCAACACCTTGCGCTCGCCGTAGAGATCGGTGAGCAGGGCGTTCATCAGGCGCCCGCGCTGGATGAGGCCCGCCTCGATCGTGGCCCATTCCGTCTCGGAAATGACGAGGGGGACAAGGTCGAGTTCGATCGCCCGGGCGGCGTTGCGCGGGTCGCCATAGACGTTGTAGGTGACGCCATTGTCGTGCAGCAACTGGCGGGCCCGGGCCGTGCGGTCGCCGAATTCCTGCTTGCCGAGGCCGACCAGCGATTCGGTCAGTTCCTTCCAGTGCGGGCGAAGGGCGCCGTTCTCGTCGACGCTCTCGTCGAAGGTGCCGGGCAGGGGTTGATAGTCGCGCAGACGATCACCGCCGCCGGCAGCGGATTCGCCGGCCGGCAGGGGCAGAGGGATTTGTGCCCCGTCCTCGGGGCCTTGCGGTTCGATCGCCAGACTCACGCGGGGCATCGTATCAGGCAGGTCGGGGGCCGCCATGACTTTTCACGATCATTTTGCTCTTGAATCAATGCGGTCAATTCGCGGCCCTGTGCGGTCAATGTCCCGAAACACGGCCCCCACCCAGGGGTTGGGGCCGCTTCCGAGGGCTATTGGCGGCGCAGATCTAGGGTCAGCGGAAATTCCCGCGTCACTTCGACCGGACCCAGGGTCATCGGCCCCGGGGTGTGACCGAAGCTGAAGAATCGGGCAAGGCGCCGGCCTTCCGCCTCATAGGCGTTCACGGGGGCGGTGACATAATTGCGCCCGCCGGGGTGCGAGACATGATAGGTGCAACCCCCGATGGACCGCCCCGACCATTCGTCGACGATATCGAAGACGAGGGGGCCGTGGGGCGGAATGGTCGGATGCAGCGCCGATGCCGGTTGCCAGGCCCGGAAGCGCACGGCGGCGACATATTCGCCCTCGCGCCCGGTCGAGGTCAGCGGCACGCGGTAGCCATTGACCGAGACCGCATGGCGGCCATCGGTCATGCCGTTCATCTTCACCTGGATGCGCTCGACCGAGCTGTCGACGAAGCGGACCGTGCCACTCGCCATGCCTTCCTCGCCCAGCACATGCCAGGGCTCCATGGCCTGGCGCAGCTCCATGGTCAGGCCGCGCTGATGGATCGTGCCGTAGTGCGGGAAGCGGAACTCGAAATGCGGGTTCAGCCATTCGCGCTGGAACGGCACACCCCACTGGTTGAGGTCGGTGACGACATCGTCGAGATCGTCCGAGACGAAATGCGGCAGCAGGAAGCGGTCATGCAACTCGGTGCCCCAGCGCACGAGGCGCGCCGGATAGGGATGATCCCAGAAATGCGCGATCAGCGCCCGCAGGATCAGCTGCTGCACGCAGGACATGCGGGCGTGCGGCGGCATCTCGAAGGCGCGGAGTTCCAGAAGGCCAAGCCGGCCCGACGAGCTGTCGGGCGAGAACAGCTTGTCGATGCAGAACTCCGAACGGTGGGTGTTACCCGTCACATCGCAGAGGAGGTGGCGGAACAGGCGATCGACCAGCCATGACGGGACATTGGTGTGGTCCGGCACCTGGCGGAAGGCGATCTCGAGTTCGTAGAGCGAATCGTGGCGCGCCTCGTCGATGCGCGGGGCCTGGCTGGTCGGTCCGATGAACATGCCCGAGAACAGATAGGACAGGCTGGGGTGGTTCTGCCAGTAGCACAGCAGGCTGCGCAGCAGATGCGGCCGGCGCAGGAACGGGCTGTCCTCCGGCCGCGCGCCGCCGACGACGATATGGTTGCCGCCGCCGGTGCCGACATGGCGGCCGTCGACCATGAATTTCTCGGAGGCGAGGCGGCAGACCCGCGCGTCCTCATAGAGGCTGGTGGTGATGTCCACCAGCTCGTCCCAGCTTTTCGCCGGATGGACGTTCACCTCGATCACGCCCGGATCGGGGGTGACCATGATGTTCTTCAGGCGCCAGTCCTTGGGCGGGCCGTAACCTTCGAGGATCACCGGCATGTCGAGCGCGATCGCCGTCTCCTCGATCCTGGCGATCAGGTCGACCCAGGCTTCGAGATAGGACTGCGGCGGCATGAAGACATAGAGCTTGCCCTTGCGGATCTCGACCGAAATCGCGGTGCGGATCACGCCGGGCATGGACACGCCGACGATGCTGCCCGGATGGGCGCCCGGCGGGGTCGTCGGCTCCGGCGGCGGCAGGGGCTTCGAGGGCAGGCGGCCGGGCATCTGGGACACCAGCGTGCTGGCCCCGGTCTGCAGCGGCGGGCGCGGCGCGAAGGGATCCTCCTCGAAGTGGTAGGGATAATCCTCCTTCTTCACCCAGGGCAGGCTCTGCAGCGGCAGGCGGTAGCCGACCGGCGAATCGCCCGGGGTCAGGAACACGCGCTTCGAGCGGAACTTCCAGGGTTTCGCCTGCCACAGCGGGCCTTCCATGGTCATCCAGCATTCGAGCGGCAGCACGAAGCCCGTGGGGGTGTCGAGGCCCTTGTCGAAGACGCGGCTCATGCGCTCGCGTTCCTCGGCGTCTTCCATGTTGTTCTCGAGCGGATCGACGTTGATCGGCAGGCGGCGCTCGCGCCACATCCAGTACCAGGGATCCTCGAAGGCGGCGATCGTGTTATCCGGCGCGACCTTCAGCTTCTCGCCCAAAGTGATCAGGAAGTTCTCACCCTGTTCGAGGGTGAAGCCATAGTCGACATTCTCGTCGGCGAGATATTTCTGCTGCTGCCACAGCGGCTCGCCATCGGCGCGCCAGTAACAGCCCAGCGCCCAGCGCGGCAGCGATTCGCCCGGATACCATTTGCCCTGGCCGTAGTGCAGCACGCCGCCGGGGGCGTATTTGTCCTTCAGCTTGCGCACCAGCGTGTTGGCGAGGCCGCGCTTGGTCGGGCCGAGAGCCTCGGTGTTCCATTCGCCGCCGTCGAAATCGTCGATCGAGACGAAGGTCGGCTCGCCGCCCATGGTCAGGCGGACGTCGCCAGCGACCAGGCGTTCCTCGACGCCGCGACCGGCGGCGAGGATCTCTTCCCACTGTTCGTCGGTATAGGGCTTGGTGACGCGGGCCGCCTCCTCGATGCGGGTGATCGACATCGAGAAGTCGAATTCGACCCCGGCCTCGTCGACGATGCCGGCGATCGGCGCGGCGCTGCTCGGCTCGGGCGAACAGGCGAGCGGCAGATGGCCCTCGCCGGCGAAGAGGCCCGACGTCGGGTCGAGGCCGACCCAGCCGGCACCCGGCAGATAGACTTCGGTCCAGGCGTGAAGATCGGTGAAATCGACCTCGGTCCCCGAAGGCCCGTCGATGGATTTCACGTCGGGCGCCAGCTGAATCAGATAGCCCGAGACGAAGCGCGCGGCCAGCTTCAGGTGGCGCAGCAGATGGACGAGCAGCCAGGCCGAATCGCGGCAGCTGCCCTTCTTCAGGGTCAGGGTTTCTTCCGGGGTCTGCACGCCCGGCTCCATGCGGATGACATAGGAGACGTGGCGATGGACGAGGCGGTTCAGATCGACGAGGAAATCGACGGTGCCGCGCTCGCGCCGGTCGACCTTGGCGAGGAGGGCTGCCAGTTCCTTGCCCGGCGCCCCGACCTCGAGATAGGGCTTCAGTTCGTGGGCCAGCGCCGGCTCATAGGCGAAGGGCGCCCGTTCGGCGCTTTTCTCCAGGAAGAAGTCGAAAGGGTTGATGATCGCGAGTTCCGCGACCAGATCGACCTCGACCGCGAACTCCCGGGTCTTTTCCGGGAAGACGACGCGGGCGAGATAATTCGACTGCGGGTCCTGCTGCCAGTTCAGAAAATGGACGGAAGGCGTGATGCGCAGGGAATAGCCCGTGACAGGCGTGCGGCAGTGCGGCGCCGGGCGCAGACGAATGGTCTGCGGCCCCAGATTGACCAGGCGGTCATAGGTGTAGGTCGTCTTGTGATTGAGGGCCACCCTGATGGTCATGCTCGCTCCAGGATCGCGACGGCTGGCACCGTCGACGCAAAAGACAATGGCACGGTTACGTTGTGATCATTCATTGGCATTGATTGAACCCGAAGATGGCGCTGCCGTCGAGGGGTGAACGCATATTGGGCAGGGCATGGGGCGCTGCCTCATCCTTGATCAGACCTTCATGGGCAGAATCACCATGGGGATGCCCTTGAGGTGCAGGCGGCGCTGCACGGCGAGGGCGGTGTGGTTGTGCAGCAGGCGGCTGAACAGGCTGTCCCGGCCGAAGATCAGCTTCGAGGCGAAGAAGACCGCGTGGGGATAGGTTTCCATCAGCTTCTCGGCCAGCCGGGCCAGTTCATGGGCGGCATCGGTGCCATAGGCGGCCTTGCTCGCCGCCGGCAGGCCCCGGCGCTGGCAATAGCGCTCGAACTCGCCGAGGCTGGCCTCGACATCGGCGGTCATGCGGGCGAGTTGTTCGCTGCCCCGGAACGATTCCGAATCGACTTCGCCCACGGAAATGAAGACGAAATTGCGGAAATGCCCGGGGAACATGCGCCGCACCGCCAGCAGCGTGTGCATCCCCGCGCCGAAACTGCGCCCGACCATGAAGATGGCGGTGGGCAGGGCGGGGTCGACCGCGGGCACCGATTCGACCGGCGCGCTGCGCGTCGTCGTCGCGAAGAGCGCGTCGATCTTGGCGATCTCGACCGCGGTCTGGTCGTAATGGCGGCGGATGGCGAGGCCCAGCACGATGACGAGGCTGGTGATGATCACCGTCAGCCAGCCCCCCTCGAAGAATTTCTCGAACAGGGTGACGACCAGGATCGAGCCGGCGACGATGAGGGCCAGCCCCGCCTGCAGCAGACTGCCGATGCTGGCGTCGCGGGTCCCGAGCTGTCGCCACCAGTGGCGGACGAGGCCGGCGAGGCACAGGGTGAAGGTCAGGAAGACATTGATCGAATAGAGCACGACCAGCAGCGAGACCTTGCCCCCGGTGATGACCAGGAGGGTGAGCGCGGCGATGCCCATCAGAAAGATGCCATTCTGGGTCACCAGCCGGACCGACAGATAGGCAAAGGCGTGGGGCGCCCAGCGGTCGGCCGCCATGTTGGCGAGCACGGAAGGCCCGCCGAGGAAGCCCGTATTGGCGGCGACGAACAGCAGCCCCGCCGCCAGCAGCATGACGATCAGCAGGGCGACATTCTGCGCCATGCTGCCGTCGCCGAAGGTCTCGCCCAGGATCGCCTTGAAGGTGGTGGCGTTCAGGGTCTCGCCCGGGACATGGCCGACGTTCCACAGGAGGTAGAGCGAGATCAGCCCGGCGGCGGTCACCGCCAGCGATGTCGCCATCAGGGCCATGGTCCATTGCCCGGTGCGCACCCGGGGCTCGCGCAGGATATGGACATTGTTCGAGACCGCCTCGATCCCGGTATAGGTGCCGGCGCCCAGCGAATAGGCGCGCAGCAGCAGGGAGGCGACGGCGACCCAGCCGATTTCGCCGGTCAGGCTCGAGGTTTCGCTGAAGGTCGCGGGCAGGAGGCCGGGCAATTGCTCGGCATGGGCCAGGATCCCGCCGAGGATGAGCAGGAGATGGGTGCCGACGAAACCGAGGAAGATCGGCACCAGCAGCCTCAAGGGCTCCTTCATGCCACGCAGGTTCAGCACCATGAGGCCGAGGATGGTCGCGATCTCGACCCCGAGCTTGGCGCCCTGCCAGGTAACCGGCAGCAGGCTGAACAGGGCATCCACCCCGCTCGCCACCGAAATCGCGATGGTCAGCACGTAATCGACCATCAGCGCCGAGCCGGAGACGAGGCCGGCATGGGGGCCGAGCAGGGTACTCGCCACCTTGTAGCCACCCCCGCCCGAGGGAAAGAGGCGGATCACCTGATTATAGGCCAGCGAGATGACGAAGACGGTCAGCGCCGTCATCAAGGCGATATAGAGCGCGAGATGGGTGTGATGGCCAAGGGCGAGGAAGGCTTCCTCCGGCCCGTAGTTGGCGGACGACAATCCATCGGCGCCCAGCCCGACCCAGGCGAGGAAGGCCGCCAGCGCCATGTGCTGCCGTGTATCCCTGGAGAGCGGATCCTTGGGGGCGCCGACTATGGCCCTGCACAAACGTCTGATCACGAAACCGCCACCCCTCGCCCCGCTGGTCGCAGTGTACACCGGACGAAGGGCAGCGAAAGCGGCATTGCCGCGAGGGGCCTTCTCGTCTCGAGGTCCCGGAAGGGGCGCCTACAGCAACTGCTTGTAGGTCGCCTTCCACATGCGCGAGCGGAT
>JAOZVS010000010.1 GCA_025869435.1 Zavarzinia sp. | reverse complement strand
GCTTGAAGTGGCAGCCTGCGCCCTGACTGAAGATCAGGCAAGAGGGCAACAGGATGGAACAGGCGAAAACTTTCCCATCGAAGCGGATGAGTTCCGGAATCACGATCACACTGGCCTTGTCGATGCTGCTGGCGTCGCTGGGAACCAGTATCGCCAATATCGCGCTGCCGACCCTGGCCGGGGCGTTTTCCGCGCCCTTCGCACAGGTTCAGGCGGTCGTCGTCGCCTATCTCGCCGCCCTGACGATCTCGGTCGTCTTCGCCGGCCGGCTCGGCGACCGGCACGGATTGAAACCCATGCTCGTGGCGGGCCTTGGAGTGTTCGCGGCCGCTTCGGCCTTGTGCGCCCTGGCCACCGACCTGAGGTTCCTGATCGCGTCCAGGGTGCTTCAAGGCATCGGCGCAGCCTTCCTGATGACACTGCCCATGGCTCTGATGCGCCAGACGGCGAGCGAGGCGCGCGTGGGGCGAGCCATGGGGTTGCTCGGCACCGTGTCGGCGCTGGGGACCGCGCTGGGTCCGTCGATCGGGGGGCTGCTGATCCCGATGACGGGATGGCGCGGCATCTTCTGGGTGCAGCCGCCGTTGGCCATCATCGCCCTGGGGCTCGCCGTCGCGACATTGCCGGATGTGCGTCGCAAGGGGAACGCGCCTGTCCAAAGCCTGTGGTCCATGCTGAACAGGCGCCTCGCCCCCGGTCTGCTCGTCAACCTTCTGGTCGCCGCCGTCATGATGACGACGCTGGTGGTCGGGCCTTTCTATCTCGGCCTCGGTCTCGGCCTGAAGGAGGCGCTGGTGGGCTTCGTCATGGCGATCGGCCCCGTCATATCCATCGTCAGCGGCGTTCCCTCCGGCCGACTCGTCGATTCCAGGGGTAGCGGCAGCGCGCTCGCCATCGGGCTCGCTCTCCTCGCCGTGGGAGCCTTCCTTCTGGCGATCCTGCCGAATCTGATCGGCGTGACCGGCTATGTGCTGGCCATTCTGGTCCTGACGCCGGGCTATCAGCTTTTCCAGGCCGCCAACAACACGGCCACGCTGGCGGACGTGCCCGGGGATCGGCGCGGAACGGTCTCGGGGTTGCTCGGCCTGTCGCGCAATATCGGCCTGATCTCGGGCGCATCCGTCATGGGCGCCGTCTTCGCCTTCGGCGTCGGGACGGCGGATTTCGCCCATGCGGCTCCCGCCGCGATCGCTACGGGGATGCGGCTGACCTTCCTGCTCGCCGGCGGCTTGATGCTCGTCGCGATCGGGATCGCCGCCGGGCAGCATGCCGTCGTCAGGCACCCGCGTTGACCGCCGTCGGCCCGCTACCCGCGCCGCCGGAATGCCCGCCTCACCGGCCGCGCGCCGTGAAGGCGGCGATGGCTTCGGTGATGCCGTCGGCGCCGCCGCTGGCGGCGGCGGGGGCGATCAGGCCCCATTTGCCGTCGAGGGCGCCGGCCGGCACGTCGTTTTCCTGGCGGATGGTGGCGGTGCCGGCGCCTGTAGGTCCCGAGACCTGCCACAGCAGCACGACATGGTCGCGGGTATCCCGGCGCTCGACCTCGACCTTGCCGCGGACGACGAACGCCCCGGGGCCGTCTTTGTCGGCGATCACGAGGCCGCGCCGCGCGAGATCCTGTTCGAGCGCGAGGGCAAGGGCGCGGTTGCCATCGCCGGGCGCGCCCTCGATGCCGGCGATGCGGACGCGGGCGGCGCCGGAAGGCGCGGCCGGCTGGCCTTCGGGCCGGGCGACGATGGCCGAGGCGACGGCCCCCGCGAGACGGTCGACGGCGGGGGCGTCGAGCTGGCCGGCGGGCACATCGAGGCGCACCGCCTTGTCGAGCACGGTCAGCCCGTCCGGCCCGATCAGGCGGGCGCGCAGATCCTGGCCGGCGACCGCCGTCTGCAGGATATAGCCCGAAGCCCCGGCGCTGCGCGTCGCCGCGAGGACATCCTTTTCGACGAGGGCATCGGCGATCGCCTTGGCCAGCCGGGCCGGCACGCCTTCGAGCGGGTTGGGCAACCCTTGCGTCGGCACCACGAGGACGGGCGCGCCGGTCAGGTAAGGCACGGCCCCCAGCTTCGAGACCGGCGTCACCAGCGCGGCCGGCGGGGTGCGGTCCCGCACGAGCCAGGACGCGGGTCGCCGCGAACAGGCGGAAAGCGCCAGGGCCAGCAGGAGGATCGGCAGGAACAGCCGCCACGCCATCGACGGATCCTTGGGAAGCAGGACGAGCCGGGGCCGTTGGGTCCCGCGCTTTGCGTCAGCCTGACCGGATAGAGCCCCGGCGGTCAAACCGCAAGTCTTGTTCCCGTGATCAATGCGGACGCTCCGCCCCGCCGGGGACGAGGCCGTAACGCTCGAGCTTGGCGCGAAGGCCGACGCGGGACAGGCCCAGTTCCTTCGCCGCCTTGCTCTTGTTCCAGCGGAAGCGCAGCAGGGTTTCAAGCAGGATCGCCGCTTCCACCCGCTCCACCCGGTCGCGCAAGGGGCCGCTGTCGCCGCCCGCGACCGGCACCGCCCCGCCGGCCTGCCGGGTCGCCCCGGCGAGAATGCGCGGCGACAGGCATTCCGGCCCCAGCCGGTCGCGCCCGGCGAGGACGAGGGCGCGGGTCAGTTCATTCTGCAATTCGCGGACATTGCCCGGCCAGTCATAGGCTTCGAGGCAGGCCAGGGCATCGTCGGTCAGGCCCTTCACCATCTTGCCGTGGGTGGCGCACAGCCGGTCGAGAATCGCCCCGGCCAGCAGGCGGATATCGCCCGGGCGCACGCGCAGCGGCGGCACTTCCAGCTCGACGCTGGCCAGCCGGTAATAAAGATCCTGGCGGAAGCGGCCGGCCTGCACCTCGGCGGCGAGATCGCGGTGGGTGGCGGCGATCACCCGCACGTTCACATGGCGCGATTCGTTCGAGCCCACGGGGCGAATCTCCCCCTCCTGCAGGAAGCGCAGCAGCTTCACCTGGAAGGCGGGCGAGACGTCGCCGATCTCGTCGAGGAAGACCGTGCCGCCATCGGCCTGCTCGAGGAGGCCGATCCGGTTGGCGACGGCGCCGGTGAAGGCACCGCGCTTGTGGCCGAAAAGCTCGGATTCCAGCAATTCATCCGGGATGGCGCCGCAGTTTTCCGCCTGGAACGGCCGGTCGCTGCGCAGGGAGCCGTAATGGATGGCGCGGGCCAGCAATTCCTTGCCCGTGCCGGTCTCGCCAAGCACCAGCACCGGCACGTCGAAAGTCGCGACCTGGGCGGCGAGGCGACAGGTCTCGTCCAGCGGGCTGCCGGTCGCCCGGATCAGCGTGTCGAAATGGAAGCCCTGGCGGATGCGGTCGCGCCGGCTGGCGAGGCGGGACTCCAGCGTCGGCCCCAGCAGCTTCATCTCGATCGACAGGCGGTCGTGCTCGCGCTGGAGCTGATACTGGCGGGCGGCGTTGCGCACCGTCAGCAGCAGCTGGTCCGGGTGCCAGGGCTTGGCGATGAACTGATAGATGCCGGCGTCGTTGATCGCCTTGATCATGTCGTCCGGATCGGTATAGCCGGTGATCAGGATGCGGGCGATGTCGGGCCAGCGCTCCCGCACCTGGGCCAGCAGGGCGACGCCGGTGACGTCGGGCATCCGCTGGTCTGCCAACACCACCTGCACCCAGTTGTTTTCGAGATGGCGCAATGCCGCCTCCGCCCCCGTGGCGGTCAGGACCTCGAAATCCTCGTCGAGGACGCGGGCGATCACCTCGACCGAGCGCGGCTCGTCGTCGACGACCAGGATGACGGGGCGGCTGTCCATCAGGCGGGAATCCCGGCGGTCTGGCGCAGGCCGGCGGCGCGCGCCTCGGCGCGGGCGGCCAGATCCTCGAGGAAGAGCTTCCGTGCCGCCAGCAGCCAGTCGGTCCAGGCGTCCATGCCCTCCCCGTCACGGGTGGACAGGCGGAGCACGGTGGCCCTCGGGTTGACCCGGGCGATATTGGCGGTCAGCCGCGCAACATCGAAATCGAGATGGGGCAGGAGATCGGCCTTGGTCACCAGGACGAGATCGGCTCCAGCGAAGGCATCGGGATATTTCAGCGGCTTGTCCTCCCCTTCGGTGACCGAGACCAGGGTGACGCGCTTCGCCTCCCCCAGGTCGAAGCCCGCCGGGCAGACCAGATTGCCGACATTCTCGATGAAGACAAGGGCGCCCTCGGCCGGGTCCAGCGCCGCCAGCGCGCGGCCGACCATGCCGGCGTCGAGGTGGCAGCCCTTGCCGGTATTGACCTGGATCGCCGGCGAGCCCGCCGCGCGGATGCGTTCGGCATCATTGCTGGTCTGCTGGTCGCCCTCGATCACGGCGAGCGGCAGGCGGCCATGGAGACGGCACAGGGTCTCGACCAGAAGTGTCGTCTTGCCGGCGCCCGGGCTGGACAGGAAATTCAGAGCGAACTGCCACTTCGCCGCCAGTTCGTCGCGGTTGCGCGCGGCGAGGGCGTCGTTGGCCGACAGGATGCCCCGCTCGATCTCCACCATCCTGGTCTGCGACAGGCCGGGGGCATGGGCATGAGCCGGCCCCTGGCCATAGTCATGGGTGCCATGGTCGTGGTGATGGTGGTCATGAGCGTGCGCATGATCGTGATCGTGGTGATGGTCATGATCATGATCATGGGGGTGATCATGGTCATGATCATGATGGTGGTGGTCATGATCGTGATGATGATGGCCCTCGATGGCGGCCCCGGCGCCCGAACATCCGCAAACCGTGCACATCATTCCACCTCCAGATCCTTGATGGTCATTTGGTCCCCGCTGACGGGCTGCAGCCGGTGACCGCCGCATTGGGGACAGGGGTCGATCCGCGCCAAGAGGTCGACGGTCGACGAACAGTCGAAACACCAGGCCTTGCCCGGCGGCTCCAGCACCACGAGTTCGGCGCCGTCGCACAGGGTGCCGCGCGAGACGACATCGAAACCGAAGCGCAGGGCCGAGACCTCGACCCCGGCGAAACTGCCGATTTCCAGCCGGACGCGGCGGACCCGGGTGAACCGGTTCGCCCGGGCCGACTCCTCGATCGCGGCGAGCACGCTTTCGCACAGGGCCATTTCATGCATGGGCGTCGAACCTCGTGCCGTCGACGGCGATCGTTGTGGGCACGCAAGGGTTGACACAGGACACCGCCAGCCGCGCCAGGAAGGGCAGGTCGCCCGCCGCCGGCAAGGCCGCCAGCACCTGGGCGAGAATGCCGCCCGGCGCCGTGTTCCAGTCGGTCGGCGTCACCAGACGATAGGCCGCGACACGGTCGTCCCGCAACTCGGCGAAATGACCGACGAAGCCGCGCACCGCCATCGCGATGCCGATGCCGGGCACGGGGCGGGAGGCCGGGGCGAGAATCGCCGCCGGATCGAGCACGCGGAGGAAATCCAGCAGCCGGGCCACCATGCGGGCGAACAGACTGCGCCCCTCCCCGGCTTCCAGCGACAGGAGAAGCGGGTGGCCGGCGACGGCATCCCGCGCCGTCGTCTCGCGCAGGGGCACCGGCCGGCCGGCCAGCTGGTCGGATATGTCGGCGGGCGACGGCGCCGGCAGGGCGGCGCGGCCCCAGTCGGGCCGAAGCCTGCCGCGAATACCCGCCAGCAGGCGAAGGAAAGCCGTCGCCCCGCCGGCCAGCAGCCGGTCGAGAACCGGGGGCGTCAGGGCGCCGACCTCCATCGTGTCGCCAAGAAGATGGCGCCGCAGCGCCGTCGCCGTCGCCGCAGGATCACGGCCCGCGCCATGGTCGGCGACGCGCGACAGAAGTTCATTGTCCGGCCCCGCGCCCATAAGCGAGGGCCAGGTGACGCCAAGGCAGAGCGCGTGATCGCGCAGGTGCTCCTGACGAAGGGCGGCCTCGGCCCCGCCGCCGGGCAGGCCGAGGGCGACGCGCGCCGCCCCCTCCTGCGCCGTGGCGCAGAGATTGAACACCAGGGGCACCAGGGCGGCGGTGGCCGCCGGGCTCCGCCCCATGAACAGGCGCGCCGGATCGGCTCCCCGCGTCATCTCGAGGGCGGGGCGAATCCCCCCGCCGGTCCGGTCGAGGGTGATGGCGAGGCCGGCGCCGGTCACGGCTCCCCGGCCCCGCCGCCGAACAGCAGCGCCCGGCGCGAGGCCGCGGCCGGAAGCTCGGACGACGGCGCGGGGTCCGCCGCGGCCGCCTCTTCCGCCGCCGCCAGTTCCGCCTCGCGGCGCTGGCGGATCTCGGCGGTGGGGGCACCGCCCTCGCGGATGTCGGGATCGAACAGCGCGGTCATCACCGCCTCGGCGACATCGACCGCCTCGACCATGGTGCGGAATTCGAACATGGGCGAGAACAGCGAACAGCCCTCCCACGGGCCCAGCCGCGCATCGAAACCCTGGACGAATTCGTAGCGGCCCGAGGGAAATTCGACCAGTCGCTTGGTCCCGACCACCGGCGCCTCGGCGGCGGCATCCAGGGGCAGCAGCACCAGATTCATGAACCAGGGCGTGACCAGCACCCCCAGCGCCTGGCCGTCCCAATGCCGGAAGCCGACCGCCTTCACGCCCAGCTTGTCGTTGACGACGGGAACGCCGGCCATGTCCCTGGCCGCGATGGCGCGGAAAGTCTCCTCCAGGGCCGGCACGCGGGCTCTCGCCCTGGCGTCGAGGCTGTCGACCACCGCTTCGCCATCGTCGAGCAGCATGAACTGGTCACGCTCGCCGTCACAGACGGGGCAGCGCCATTCGGGCGGCAGGGCGGTGAAGGGCGTGCCTGCCGGCACCTGCCAGACCGCGCAGCCCTCGGCCGGGTCATAGACATGCCAGCAGATCTTGCATTCCATGCGTGCCCGCGGCGGCAGCCGCGCGGCATCGCCGAGGTAGGAGCCTTCGAAGCGAAGCGCGGTCATTTCGGGCCCCCTTTCAGCGGATCGCGGCGATGATGTCGCCCAGCCGCTCGGCGCTGTCGGCGATATCCTCGATCGCGGCGCAGGCGACTTCCGGCAGGTCGGTCACCTCGATCGTGTCGAGGATCAGCGTATCGACCGAATTGTAGAAGCGCACCCGCCAGACATGGGCCAGCGCGGTCGAGCTCAGCCGGCAGTTGCCATAGCCGCGCGACAGGATGGTGGTCGCGCCCTGGCCCAGCACATCGTCGAGGAAGGCCATGTCCTCGGGCGAATGGGGCAGCAGGGACAGGTTGATGACGTGGGTCGACGCGCCCGGCTCCCAGGCCCGGCTGCGGTAATCGAGCTCGGCCAGGATCGAGGGGGCATTGATCACCCCAGGCGGCGCCGCGGCGATCCGCGCGGCGATGTCGCGCCGCGCAGGGGGAAAGGCCCGCTCGATCGCGACGCGGGGAAAGGCGCCGATCTCGACCCGCTCGGACTGGCGGCCGCCGCGCCCGTGAAGGCGCAGGCGCCAGACCCCGGCCAGCGTCGCCTCCTGGATCTCGATCCGCTCGTCCGGGCCGATCACCAGGGCCGAAACCTCGCCTTCGCCCAGCGCCTCGTCGATCAGGTCGAGATCGGCGCCGGACAGATCGTCGAGTGTAACCGAGAAGGGCGCATCCGCCACATGACGCGCCAGCCCCTCGTGCAGCCTGTCCAGCCGGTCGAGGCCGATCAGGATCGCCGCCGGGTCCTCGACCTCGGGCACATGCGGGGCATAGACCTGCATGTCCTTGGGCATGGGCAGATAGGCGAGACCTTCCTCGTCCTCCGCCGGCTGGCTGCCGGGGCCGTAGCCGACGGGCGGCCGGGTCAGGCCGATCAGATTGCTGCTCATGGTGCTGCCCTCACTGGATGGCGGTGGTGCCGGCCGTGGTCGCGCGCTTGCCGTCGAACAGGGCGCGGATGGTGGCGATGTAATCGTGCCAGTCGCGGACCCGGGAAATCGAGCCCAGCAACTCGTGGCCGCGCACGGCGACGAGGGCCGGCAGGGCGATGCCGTCGAGCTGGCGGCGCAGGGCCTTTTCGAGTTCCGGCCCGGCGACCGCCGCCTTTACCCGGCCGCCGAACACGGTCACCAGTTCCGGCAGGATCACCGCGACGTCGAGGGTTTCGGCATGGGCCTGGCCGTGGCCCGGCAGGAAGATCAGCCAGTCGCCGCCCTTCAGGGCAGGCAGGCCGGCGTCTTCCTGCGCCAGCAGCGGATAGCCGAATTCCGCGGTGAGGCGGGTCACGAGGGGGGGCAAGGCGGCAGCTTCGGCCATGGCTCAGGCTTCCTTCCGTCCGGCGACGCGCGCCGCTTCGAGGTGGGGGGGCAGGGCGGGCTCGCGCCCGGCGAGATCGGCGAAGAGATGATCGAGATCGGCGCCCCCGCCCCGCATCACGGCGGCGAGCCCTTCGAGGGCGGCGAGGATTCGCGCCGCCTCCGCCGCCTCGAGGACGCGGCGGGCGACGCCGAGGAACACCAGCACCCAGTCGCCGGCCACGGCTTGCGGCGCCAGCGACAGATCGACGGCCTCACCCCCGGCAAGGCCGTGGATGCCGTCGACATGGTCCAGCCGCATCGGTGTCGCGATACACATGATCAGAGACCGAAGCCGAGCACGCGGGGATCGCCGATGCGGCAGGCCATCTCGGCGCTGGGCCGCCCGTTTTCATAGGCTTCGCGCGACAGGCGGGGATCAACCAGACCGCCCTGGGCCGCGTCGCGGCGCCGCGCCTCGATACCGTGGCGGTCGCGCAATTCGGCCAGCACCGCGTCGACCGCTTCCTGTACCCGGGCGGCGACGATATCGGTCAGGCCGCCGCCGTAATCGTCGAGCACGGCGGGCTGCACGCCGATCAGCACGAGGTCTCGCGGGCAGCGTTCCATCAGCTGGGCCGTCGCCAGCACATCCTGGAAGCCGGTCTGATGCAGGCTCATCTTATGGGCGCCGAGGAAAGCCGGCACATCGGCGCCGCGCAAGATGCGGAAGCTGCCGGGCGCGAGGCCGTAGTCGATGGCGTCGACGATGATCAGCGCGTGGAGATTTTCGATATGGGGCAGGAGATAGAGGCCCTGGGTGCCGCCATCCATCACGCCGACATGCGCGGGCAGCGCGAAATCGCGGTCCAGCGCCTCGACCACGCGGACGCCGAAGCCTTCGTCGGCCCAGAGGATATTGCCGATCCCCAGGACCAGGATCCTGTCAGCCGACTGCATCGTCTTCCCTTCCCTGTTCGGGCGATCTTCCCGTCACCCTTGCCCTTCGAGCGGGCGGTGCTGGAGGGAATTGCAGAAAGCGTGCCAGCGACGGAAAGCCGCAGTTCGGCGAGGAAAAGCCGATCACAGACGATAGGATCTGGAAGGATGATTTCCGATTTGGCCGGAAAAGTGGAAATTATCCTTCCAGATCGTGGATGCGGCGCCGTCAGTCCGGGTCGTCGTCCTTGAAGGTGCGGACGCCCGAAATCATGGTCGAGACCATGGACTGGCGGGACATGATGTCTTCCCGGATCGCGGCATAGACGTGCAGCATGACGAACAGGATGATCGCCCACATGCCCATGTGATGCCAGGTATGGACATCCATGCTCTGGCCGAAGAACGGGATCACCCAGCCGAACAGGCTGTCCTGCCAGGAGCCGGGGCCGGCGCCTTCGCTGTAGAGAGCGAAGCCGGTCACGATCATGAACAGCGTGCCCACGGTCATGAACCAGAACATGGCGAACTGGGCCAGCGGATTATGGCCGACATATTTCCGCGGCCGGCGTTCGAGGAAGGCGTACCAGCGCGCTTCCTGCAGCAACCCGTCCCAATAGGCCCCGCTCCAGAACGGGAAGCGGAAGAGCTGCCGGGCGTGTTCATTGCCGACGAAGGCCCACCAGATCCGCACCAGGAAGCCGATGGCGAAGACATAGGCGGCGGTGAAATGGGCGAATCGGATGTAACCCATCAGGAAATGGTCGCTCGCCTCGCCGCTCAGGGTCGGCAGGGGCGAGCCGATGAAATAGCCGGTGACGCAGAGCACCAGGATCGCGGCGGCATTGACCCAGTGCCACAGGCGCACCGGCGCCTCATAGACATAGATCGCCGTGATCTTGGTCGGCGGCACCCTTTCATGGACGCTCATGGTCTGTCTCCTCCCCCGTCGGCGGTCAGCGGACCTGCACCCTTGCCAGTTCTTCCCCGTCCGGCGACATGACGTGGGTCGAGCAGGCGAGGCAGGGATCGAAGCTGTGCAGCGTGCGCAGGATTTCGACCGGCTCGTCCGGCCGCTCCATCGGCGTGTTCATCAGCGAGGCCTCGAAGGCGCCGATGTTGCCGGCGGGATCGCGCGGGCTGCCGTTCCAGGTGGTCGGCACCACGCATTGGTAATTCTCGATCCGGCCGTCCTTGATCCTGATCCAGTGGCCGAGGCCGCCGCGCGGCGCGGCGACCGTGCCGACGCCCTTGGCTTCCGACGGCCAGGTCCTGGGGTCCCATTTCTCGACATTGGCGGTGGCGAAATCGCCCGCCTTGATGTTGGCGATCAGGTCGTCCCAGTCGTTCAGCATCATGTCGGCGCAATAATGGGCCTCGAGCGCGCGGGCGAGGGTGCGGCCGATGGTCGAGGGCAGCGCCTGCTTCGCGGTGAGGCTGGTCCCCGCGAGCGCGTTGAAGCGGCCGAGGGCATCGGTAACCTGGTCCTTCACATAGGTCACGCCATGGGCATAGGCGAGGATATAGCGGGCGAGAGGCCCGACCTCGCAGGCATGGCCCTTCCAGCGCGGCGCCTTGATCCAGGAATATTTGGCGCCTTCGTCCAACTCCTCGATCCGGGTGCGGGTGCCCTTGGCGTTGGGGCCGAGTTCGTATTTCGGCTCGGTCACGCCGTCCCAGGGGTGCAGGCCCTTGCTGTCGTCGCCATAGGTGTACCAGGAATGGGTGACGAATTCCTGGACGTGGGTCGGATCGCGCGGGTCGATGGGATGGATCTCGTCCCAGTTGCCGTTGAGGATGACGCCGCCCGGCAGCCGGTCCGTGCTCTTGTCGCCGAGCACCGATTCATAGTCGCCGTAATCCATGACGTTGGTCGCCGACAGGCCGCCGCCATAGAGCCAGCCCTTGTAGAAGCTGGCGATCGCGATCACGTCGGGGATATAGACATTCTTCGAGAATTCATGGGCTTCCTGGATGCGGGCGCGGATGAAGTTCAGCCGCTCCATGTTCAGGGGCGCGCCGGCCGACATGTCGCCTTCCATGTTGATGGCGCAGGGCACGCCACCGACCATGTAGTTGGGATGCGGGTTCTTGCCGCCCAGGATCGTGTGGATCTTCACGATCTCCTTCTGGAGGTCGAGGGCTTCCAGATAATGGGTGACCGCCATCAGGTCGGCCTCGGGCGGCAGCTTGTAGGCGGGATTGCCCCAATAGCCGTTCTTGAAGATGCCGAGCTGTCCGCTTTCGACGAATTTCTTCAGCCGGTTCTGCACGTCGCGGAAATAGCCGGGGCTGGAATTCGGATGGTTCGGCCCCGCCATCTGCTGCAGCTCGGAGGTCGCCTTGGGATCCGCCTTCAGCGCGTTCACCGGGTTCACCCAGTCGAGCGCGTGCAGATGGTAGAAGTGGACGACGTGGTCGTGCCACTGCAGCGTCTTCGCCATGATCTCGCGGATCAGGTGGGCATTCTTCGGGATCTTGATGCCGAGGGCATCCTCGACCGCGCGGACCGAGGTCAGGGCATGGCAACCGGTGCAGACACCGCAGATCCGCTCGACGAAAGCCCAGGCGTCACGCGGATCGCGGCCCTTCAGGATGACTTCGAGGCCGCGCCACATGGTCCCCGTCGAGACCGCGTTGCGGATCACGTTGTTCTCGTCGAGATTCACCTCGCAGCGCATGTGGCCTTCAATGCGGGTGACCGGATCGACGACGACGCGGCGGCCGCTGTTGTCGAGGGAAAAGCCGTTGGGGGTCTGGATGATACCCATGATCATTCACCCTTGTGCTGGGCGCGCTTGAGGGCGCTGACGGCGGTATGGGCGGCGATCGCCGCGCCGGCGGCGCCGGCGACGGTCAGGCCGATCTGGTCGGCGTTGGCCTCGATGCCGAATTGCGGAATGTCGGTCAGGCGGGCGTACCACGAGCCCTTGTCCCAGAAGCCGTCTTCCGAGCAGCCGATGCAGCCATGGCCGGCCTGGATCGGGAAGGACGTGCCCTCGTTCCAGCGGATGGTGGAGCAGGCGTTATAGGTGGTCGGCCCCTTGCAGCCCATCTTGTAGAGGCAGTAACCCTTGCGGGCGCCCTCGTCGTCGAAATGCTCGACGAACTGGCCGGCGTCGAAATGCGGCCGGCGATAGCATTTGTCGTGGATGCGCTGGCTGTAGAACATCTTGGGCCGGCCCTGGCGGTCCAGCTCGGGGATACGGTCGAAGGTCAGCATGTAGGTGACCACCGCCGTCATCACCTCGGCGATGGGCGGGCAGCCCGGCACCTTGATGATGGGCTTGTTGGTGATCACCTGATGCACCGGCGTCGCCCGCGTCGGATTAGGCCGCGCCGCCTGGACGCAGCCGAAGGAGGCGCAGGAGCCCCAGGAAATGATCGCCTTGGAATGTTCGGCGACATAGCGCAGCTGATCGACGAAGGGCTTGCCGCCGATGATGCAATACATCCCGTCCTCGTTCAGGGGCGGATTGCCCTCGACCGCGAGGATGTAGTTGCCTTTGTAGTCGCGGATGATCTCGTCGAGGATGGCTTCGGCCTGATGACCGGCGGAGGCCATCAGCGTGTCGTCATAGTCGAGCGAGATCATCGAGAGCACGACATCCTTCGCCAGCGGATGGGCGGAGCGGATGAAACTCTCGGAGCAGCAGGTGCATTCGAGGCCGTGGAGCCACAGCACCGGGGTGCGCGGCTTGGTTTCCATGGCATGCGCGATGCGGGGCGCGAATTCAGGGCCGAGGCCCAAAGCCGCCGCCGTCAGCGAGCAATATTTCAGGAATGAACGGCGGGTGATGCCCTGGCGGCGCATCACCTCGTAGAATGTCTCCAGCCTTGCCATGGACGGCGGCCTCCCTGTTATTGGCTGACTCCCTATAGGCAAGAGCCGGGCCAAACAGGGAAGGCGAGGCTTTCCGCCCCTTTCAGGTCATCGCCCCACCGGGGACTGGCAAGGGCGAATACCCATGACGTGGCAAGTGTCTTTCCGCTTTTCCGATCAGTGGACGGTGCAGACCATGCAGGGATCGAAGGAACGCACGACATGCTGGACCGCGGCCGGCACCCGCTCGCCATCGGCGACCGGCGTGCCTTCCAGCGCCTTCTCCAAAGGACCGGGCACGCCGTCGCTGTCGCGCGGCGAGAAATTCCAGGTGGTGGGCGCGATGATCTGATAGGCGGCGATGCGCCCGCCCTCGACCCGCAGCCAATGGCCGAGAGCGCCGCGCGCGGCCTCGGTCACGCCGAGGCCGCGGCCCTCGTCCGGCAGACGGGTCTCGACATGCCAGTCGCCCTTCACCTCAAGCTGGCGGACGAGGCTACCGATCCGCTCCACCTCCCGCGCCAGCTCCAGCAGGCGGGCGATCACCCGGCTCTCGACATTGCCGCCGTCCCGCAGGGCCAGGGCCTCGACCAGCGGATCGCCGGCCACCAGCCGCCGGGCGATGGCCCCGGTCTCGAACGGCAGGCCGCCGAGGCGGGGCGCCTTGCACCAGGAATAGCCCGCCTCGTCCGCGCCATCGGGCTCGGTCGAGCCGTCGAAGGGATGGTGCCGCCGGTCGCGCCCGGTCATGCGCGCGAAACTGTGATCCTCGGCGATACGCCCGAAGTCGAGGTCGCCGCCGGCCCCGTCCCGCCAGGTGCCGGCCCCGGCCCCCGGCCCCGCGCCATAGGACAGGAAACGGTCGAAGGCCCGGCCCAGACCCCGCAGGCCGAGATCATGGGCGATTTCGAGGAACAGGCGGAAATTGCCCTCCGGCCCCTGCGCCCGCCAGGCGTCCAGCGCGTCGAGATCCGACAGGGCCAGCACGGCTTCGAGCGGCGCGCCGAACAGGCTGCGCTCCAGATAATGCCGGAAGGCGGTGATGATGGCGCCGAGCCGGACCTTGTCGCGGGCATCGAGGGCGCGGGCGACGCCGCCCGGCTGGATCGTCAGCGTGTGGGGCCATTTGCCGCCCATGATGCCGAAGACATGGAACAGGCCGGCGCGGGCCGTCACCGCCTCGCGCACGGCGCTGCCGGCGGCGGCCTTGAACCTCTCCTCCACCAGCGGGAACCAGGGCCGGCCGGCATAGGCGGCACGGGCGAAATCCGGCATGAAGAAGACGTGGAAATGGGTCAGGTGATCGCCCAGGTTCTCGACCGCGCGCATGATCTCGCGGGCGATGACGGCATTGGGCGGCGGCGCCGCGCCGGCCAGGGCCTCCAGCGCCGAGACCGCGGCCATGGACTGCGAGACCGAACAGATGCCGCAGATCCGCGGCACGATCACCAGCGCGTCGAGCGGGCTGCGCCCTTCGAGGATGCGCTCGAAGCCCCGGAACAACGGGGAATTCACCCGTGCCGACGTCACCTGGCCGGCCCCCAGCTCGAGCTGGACCTCGAGGTCGCCCTCCACCCGGTTGAACGGGCCGACGATCAGCCGGCCGGGGCTTTCGGTTTCACTCAAGGCGGGCCCTAGCGTTTGCGTTTTTCATGGACGGTGGGGGGCACCAGGATGCGATCGGCGGCGGCGTTGCGCCTTACCCGGTCGGGCGTCGCCGCCTTGGCGAGGGACGAGAGGGCGACGAACCAGGCCTTGGGCATGTCGGTCGGCAGGCCGATCGGGATGCCGGCGAATTTCGGCGTCTCCAGATAGGCGTGGCCCGGCTCCTCGAATTCGGGCGCGGTGCAGTTGATGCAGGCATAACCGCCCCTGGTACAGGACCCTTCGCCGTTCCACAGCCGGGTATTGCAATCGGCATGGGCCTGGGTTCCGAGACACCCCATGTGTTCCATCATGCAGCCGAGGTCCGAGGGCTGATGGGCGCTGGCCTTGTATTCATAGTATTCGTTGCGCGGACAGCCGTGATGGACGAGGTGATCGGCATAGAAGCGCGGCCGCTGATACGGGTCGAGATCGGCGCCGGTCAGCCCCTCGTCCGCCAGCAGCATCAGGGCTTCCGTCACCCAGTTGGGATGGGTCGGGCAGCCGGCGACATTGATCACCGGCAGGCCGCCCCGCGCCAGGAAATCGGGGCCAAGCAGACCGCCCTTCTCCCGCCCGTCATATTGCAGGCCGCAGGCATCCGCCGGATTGGCGCCGGCCGCGGTCACGCCGCCGAAGGCCGCGCAGGTGCCGACCGCGACGACATGGCGGGCATGGGCGGCGAGGTCGCGCACCCAATCCATCATCGGCCGGCCGGTGCCCGCCATCATGTGGAAGCGGCCGGTGCCATTCGGCCCCAGCAAGATCGAACCTTCGACGCAGAGCACATCGAGCGTGCGGCGCCCGTCGAGGATGGCCCGGAGCAGGTCGACCACCTCGCCCCCCGTTTCCTCGGAGAGCGTGGGATGCCACAGCAGCTCGATCCCCGCGCCGTCGAGGGTCGCCAGAAGATCCGGCGCCTCGGCGCAGAGCATCGACATGGTGCAGCCGCCGCAGCCGCCCGATTGCAGCCAGAGCAGGTTCATGGCGCGGGCCTTCCGCCACCGGCCGGCAGGCGCAGGGTGAAGACGGCGCCGCCTTCCGGGTGATTGGCGGCGGACAGCGAGCCGCCCTGATCGCTGACGATACGGTCGCTGATGGCGAGGCCAAGGCCGGTGCCCTTGCCCACCGGCTTCGTCGTGAAGAAGGGATCGAAGATGCGGGACAGCACGTCGGTGGCGATGCCGGGGCCACTGTCGCGGATGTCCACCACCGCCTGACCGCCCTCGATCCGGCCGGAAATCACCAGCCGGTGGGGCGGCGGGGCATCGGCCATGGCATCGATCGCATTCTGCACCAGGTTCATCACCACCTGATGGCTGTGAGCCGACAGGCCGAAGGCCCGGAAGTCCACCGGCAGGTCGAAGCTCACCTCGAGGTCCGGCATCTGCGCCCGCGCAACCCAGGTGACGGCGGCATGAAGCACGGCGCCAAGATCGAAGAGATCGGCCGGCGCCTTGTCGGTGGCGGCGAAGCGGCGCAGTTCGGCGACGATGTCGCGCACCCGCTCCGCCCCTTCGGCGAGACCGTCGATCGTGCTCGGCAGGTCGGCCAGGGCCTTGTCGATCCGGTTGGCGGCCCGGGCTTCCGCCGCCGGCTTGCCGGCGTCGAGGGCGCGGATATAGGCGGTCAGCCGGTCGGCCTGGCGGCGCAGGGCATGGGCATTGCCATAGACGAAGGAAATCGGATTGTTCAACTCGTGGGCGACCCCGGCGACGAGCCGGCCGAGGGACGCCATCTTCTCGGAATGAACCAGCTGCTGCTGGGTCTCCTTCAGGCGCTCGTGGGCGGCGGCGAGATCGCCGTAAGCCCGGCGCAGTTCCCCCGTCGGCCGGCCGACCAGCACCAGCCCGGCGGAGCGCCCGCGCGGCGTGTAGCGGATCGAGGAATTGACCGAGACCGGAAACGCCCCTTCCGCCCCGCGCAGCACGAGTTCGAGGTCGGAAACTCGCTCGCGCCGACGGGCGGCGGCGACCAGCCGGCCGAGGGCGGCTTGCGAGGCTTCGTCGAAAATGCCGGCCAGCGGGGTGCCCGCCAGTTGCCCCGTGGCCCGGCCCAGGGCGCGCTCGGCCGCCGCGTTCACCTCGACGATGCGGCCCGCCGTGTCGCCGACGACGAGGACATCGGTCATCGCCGCCATCACCCCGGCGATGAAGGCCTGCGCCTCCTCGAGTTCGGCGTTCTTGCGCTCCAGCTCGACCTGCTGCGCGACGAGATCGGCATAGGTCTCGTCCATCTTGCGGATGACGTCGATCCAGACGCCTTCGCCTTCCCCATCGATCGAGGTGGCCACATCGATAGGGCCGGATGTCGGCGGTTGAACCAAGCTCGATCCCTCCCGAATGGGAAACGCCCCCGCCGCTCGTGCCGGGAAGGCGACTCTGTCGGCTCGAGATCCCGGCCTTCGCCGGGATGACGGTCGAGAGGAAACATTCTCGTCATGCCGGCGAAGGCCGGGATCTCGCGAAAGTTCGGGCGCCTTCCGGTCGACAAGACACGGAAGCCCACTCTAGCACCAGGCGGGTGCGCCCGCCACGGACGGATGGCGGGCGCGGGACGGCCCCCGCTGATCAGACCAGTTCGACCAGCACGTCCTTGCTATAGGCCTTCAGGTCGGCTAAGCGGCCGGCCTTCACGACATTGGACCAGTCGGGATTGGCCAGGAGGGCGCGGCCGATGGCGACGAGGTCGAATTCGCCCCGCTCCATCCGCTCGACCAGACTGTCGATCGCGGCGATCTCGGCCCCCTGACCGGCGAAGGCGGCGATGAAATCATCCGAGCCGCCGAGGGAGACCGAGCCCACCGTGATCGTCGGCTTGCCGGTCAGCTTCTTGGTCCAGCCGGCGAGATTGAGGTCCGAGCCCTCGAATTCCGGCTCCCAGAAGCGGCGGGTCGAGCAATGGAAGACATCGACGCCGGCATCGACGAAGGGCAGCACGAAGGCTTCCCATTCGGCCGGCGTATCGGCCAGGCGCCTGGTGAAATCCTGCTGCTTCCACTGCGACAGGCGGAGGATCAGCGGGAAGTCCGGGCCGACGGCGGCGCGGGCCGCCTTGACGATCTCGACCCCGAAGCGGCCGCGAGCAACGAGATCACCGCCCCATTTGTCGGTGCGCTCGTTGGTGCCGTCCCAGAAGAACTGGTCGATCAGATAGCCGTGGGCGCCATGGAATTCGGCGGCATCGAAGCCGAGGCGCCTGGCGTCGGCGGCGCCCTTGGCGAAGGCGGCGATGATGTCGCCGATCTCGCTGTCGGTCAGGGTGTGGCCGCTGCGCTTGCCCGGCACCTTGAGGCCCGAGGGGCCGACGCTGGGCACGTCCGGATTAAAGACCTGCTTGGGGTTGCGCATCATGCCGAGATGCCAGAGCTGCGGCGCGATCAGCCCGCCTTCCGCGTGCACGGCCTCGACCACCTTGGCCCAGCCGTCGAGGGCATCGCCATGGAAGCGCGGATAATTGTCGGAACCCGAGGCCGCCGGATGGTCGATCGTCGTCCCCTCGGTGACGATCAGGCCGACGCCGCCCGCCGCCCGCTTGCGGTAATATTCGACGACATTGGCGCCCGGAACGCCCTTGGGCGAGAAATCGCGGGTCATGGGGGCCATGACGATGCGATTCTTCATGTGCAGGGTCTTCACGTCGAAGGGGCGGAAAAGCACACTGTTCTTGTCGGTCATGGGATCATTTTTCCGGACGTTGCCTCGTGATGGAGGCGACGGTGGCAATTTCGCAATCGCCTGACCACCCCCCTTTTTATCAGGGCCCGTCACGCCTCAGATCATCGATCGCCAGATGTAGTTCGGCGAGGCCGGGTGCGATCAGCTCGGGTGCGATCGCCGCGAAACCGAGGCGGATCGTGTTGCGCGGCGCATCGTCGCCGATGAAATGGATATCGCCCGGCTCGACCAGCACGCCGCGCTTGGCCGCCTGGCGCTGGAGGTCCCAGCAGTCGATCCCGTCCGGCAGGCGCACCCAGACGGCGGAGCCGCCGGTGGTCGCGGTCACCCGGCATTCCGGCAGCAGGCGGGCGAGTTCGCGCTGCATCGCCGTCCATTTCCGGGCCAGCTGATCCCGCGTCCGCCGGATATGGGCATCGAGATGGCCCTCGACGATGAAGATCGCCATGGCCCGCTGATCATGGGCCGAAGGGTGGCGGTACATCAGCCGGCGCAGCGCCCGCATCTCGCGGATCAGAGGCTCGGGCGCGACGGCGAAGCCGAGGCGAAGGCCGGGAAACAGCGCCTTCGACAGACTGCCGAGATAGATCGTCCGGCCGGAATTGTCGAAACTCTTCAGGGCGCCGCGCTGGGCGCCGATAAAATTCAGCTCGTGCTCGTAATCATCCTCGATCAGCAGGACATCGCTGCCCCGCGCCGCCTCGACAAGGGCGATCCGGCGTTGCAGCGACAGGGTGACCGAGGTCGGCGACTGGTGGCTGGGCGTCACATAGACGAGATTGCAGGCCGCCATCCGCTCGTCGACGACGACGCCATTCGAATCGACCGGCAATGGCACCAGATCCGCCCCGGTCGCCGTGAAGATGTTGCGGGCATCGACATAACCGGGATTTTCCAGCCCGACCCGGGTGCCCGGCCCCGACAGAAGCTGCCCGACCATGTAGAGCGCGTTCTGCGAGCCGATGGTGATCAGCACCTCCTCCGGCCGGGCCTTCAGGCCGCGCTGGGGCAACACGCGGGAGATGATCTGTTCGACCAGCATGGGGTCGTCGGCGTCGATCAGGTCGCCCACCCAGGCATTGCTGTGATAGGGCGTGCCGGCGAGCCGCGTGCAGTCGCGCCAGCGGGCGATGGAAATCTTGTCCGTCGTCACCTGGCCGTAGATGAAGGGATACCGGTAGTCGCGCCAGTTCGCCGGCTTCACGATGTTGCGATGATGCGAGGGGTGCTGGCGCAGCCGCTCGGTCCAGGCCTTGCCTTCCGCCGCGTCGCCCCGGAACAGGGACGACGGCCGATAGTCGAGGCGCACGTTCAGTTGCTGGCGGACATATTGCTCGTTGATGAAATGGCCCCGCCGCCGCACGGGGGTCAGGTAACCATCCTCGACCAGCCGCTCGTAGACAAGGACGACGGTATTGCGCGAGACGCCGATACCGGCCGCCAGATCGCGCGTGGCCGGCAGCGGCAGATGCGGCGGCACCCCGCCGTCGAGGATCGCCTCGACCAGCCGGTCGTGCACCTGTTGCTGCAGCCCCCGGTCATGATCCAGCGGCTCGAGAAAATAGCGGTCCAGCAGGCTCATATCTGGCACCAAAAAAATCTGCCTGTGGATCTAATACCGATCCACCGTCTCGACCTAGCGTTTTTGCGCCGCACCAATGATGCGGCCGGTCCGACAAGCCCCGCAGGGGGCGGGGCTCAATCAGGCGAAGGAGTGGGTCTATGGCATCGAAGAATCGCATGGGCAAAGGCGTGAGCCGTCGTTCCGTGCTGAAGGGTGTCGCCGCGGGGGGCGCCGCGCTCGCCATGCCGGCGATCATCAGCCGCGGCGCACTCGCCTCCTCGGGCGAGATCAACATCATGATGTGGTCGGACTATCTCCCGGATTCCTTCCGCGAGGCCTTCACCAAGAAGACCGGCATCAAGATCAACTTCACCGGCATCGGCTCGAACGACGACATCCTGAACAAGATGAAGGCGACGAACGGCCAGGGCTTCGACCTGATCACGCCGACCATGAACCGGTCGCTGCTGTGGGAGCCGCTCGGCCTCGTCCAGCCCTTCGACATGAAGAAGATCGCGATCGACAAGGTGAATCCCGCCATGGCCAAGGCGGGCGAGACCAACTGGAATTTCGGCGGCAAGGGCCAGATGTGGGTTCCGCATATCTGGGGCACCGAGGGCGTGGCCTGGCGCACCGACAAATTCACGCCGAAGGGCGAATTCCCGTCCTATGGCGACATCTGGGACGATGCCAACGCCGGCAAGACCATGGGCCGTGGCCATTCCTGCATGTTGGGCGCGGGCCTCGCCCTCGAACACGCCGGCACATGGGCGCCGGGCACCATCTGGTCGGCCTATGAGACCCCCGAGAAGCTGACCGAGGTCTGGACCAAGCTGACCGAATACTGCATCTCGAAGAAGAAGAACCTGAAACTTCTGTGGAACGACGCCGATACCCAGAAGAACGGCCTCCTGAACGAGGGCGTGATCGTCGGCCAGACCTGGGACGGCCCGCCGCTGGCCCTCAAGACCGCGGGCGAGCCCGTGATGTACCGCGCCCCCATCGAAGGCGCGATGGCCTGGGTGGACGGTCTGGCGCTGCCGGTCGGCGCCAAGAACATCGATCAGGTCTATGCCTTCATCGAAGCCTGCTACGACCCCGCCCTCGCCGGCGAGGCGATCAAGACCCATGGCTATAATTCGCCGGTCACCGGCGCCGAGAAATATGCCGGCGACGTCTACGCCAAGAACTTCGGCGACGCCTATCCGGGCGATGCCCTGGCCAAGCTGAATCCCTGGCCGCCGGAAGCCCCCTGGTATGCCGAAAAGCGCGCGGAATTTGTCAACAAGTTCATGAGCGCGTGACGGCCGTCCGGGCCGGCGCGGGGGGCGCGCCGGCCCGGATGATTCATTCGCCGTCGATGTGACGGCCACTGCAGCGGTGAATGCCCATCGAAGCGAGATTTCTGTTTCCTGCGTCGTTGCCGCTCT